>NZ_JAKFZQ010000008.1:0-211701 GCF_021654245.1 Pseudoalteromonas sp. MMG022
AAGTGGACACTACTAAACGGTAAACTACAGCCAAAAGAAACACTCTATCGAGTAAAGTCATGTTTAGAAGAAATCAAGCGCTCTCGGGCTTACACTACAGATCAAGCCAGAGCTATTTCACATCGGCAAACAGCAAAGCATCAACTCGCTACACAAATCGCCTATGCCGCAGGCCTGCGCGCCCATGAGCTACTGACGCTTGCCAAAGCTAGTGAGCGAAGTGCAGATAAACGCCCTGCCCTAGATTCAAAATGGCATGGTCGAAGCGGCGAGCTATATACCGTACAAGGTAAAGGCGGCTTGGTTCGCCATGTGCTGATTCCAACCACACTCGCCAATAAGCTAGAACAACAACGTTTAGCACAACCTATCACGGTAGTAGACAGAAAAATTAACTACCTTCAGCGCTATGATATCGCTGGCGGTAAAAAATGGTCGGACTCTTTCTCTAAGGCGTCAAACCGCGCACTGTTGTTTTCGACTGGCGCACATGGTCTTAGGCATAGTTATGCTCAAGAGCGGATGGTTGAGCTGAAAAGCTTGGGGTATAAATATGAAACGGCCTTAGAGACCGTTTCGCAAGAGATGGGGCACTTTAGGGCTGAGATTACTCTTGTATATTTAAGATAGCTTTTAGGTCGTTAAATGTTTTGCAAAGATCCCAACGATTAACCTACCTTTGGTTTCTTGGGTTATCTCAGGCAATAAATTAATGCCAAAGTGAAAATGTATTCTTCCCCTATCATGCAGATACTTTGCATGCCATTCACATCTAACACTCTGACTTTTGATTGAAATATCCCTTTCCCTCATTTTCTTTGCACTACTTTTAGTGTTAGGGCTTTCAGGGGATAAGTCGACACCATTTGAACTGGCATGATTAATAAATTGTTCTGGTGATTCTAAATATTTTTCTTGCCCAAAATCATTCAAGTAACTTAAAACTTCGACAATCCACTTGTATAAATCCTGACTTAGCTCAACACCTAAACTTCTGAACTTACACTTTTCATCGAAATATAAACTAGGGAAGCAATCGCTGCCAAATTTCCAAAAGTCATTTTCACTAAAATTATTATTCCAAAAGCTATTTCTTATATAGTTTAATGCACTCCTTGGGTCTTTGATTAAAATAAAATTATCACTGTGATATAAGTCGTTACAAATCAAGCCAAAGTTAATATTATTAACTTCTTCTCGGCCTAACAAGTCCCCATTCCGAGTATCAGCACTATCACACTTATCTAGCAAAGCATAAAAGCGGAGATATTCATCTCGTAAATCAGAATCTGCATATATCCTAGAGTCCGACATTACTTCGTTTACGCTAATCCCATTTTCGGTTTCAGCTCCCCAGTTTTTAGAATAATATACCTTCGTGAATTTTTTGCTACTTACATCAATCAGATCAAGTAACCTAACCAGCTTGGTTTTGTCCTCAAAAAGACAAACAACAGCGTTAGTTAAGCTACTTTTCTCTATAGCAAAATTAACTTCACAATCCATTACGTAAGCTCTCTAAGGTTTTTTATACTTTCATCAAAAAATCCCACAGGCCAGCTAGATAACTTTCCTTTTTTATTTACCTCTATTGCTTCAACAGTTGTTTTTCCATCTTCGTCTTTCGTGCAATAGTTTATGATAATATCGGTATTATCAATGTCATTGTTCTTTGCTGATATTCTAATACCATCAATGACATGATCTGAGTGTGTTTCTAAAATAACTTGTATTCCAGAAGACGCAGCTTTGGCAAGAAGCTTTCCAAGAGCAGTCTGGCCGCTAGGGTGTATGTGTGCTTCAGGGTTTTCGATTATAAAAATTGGTGTATGTGTTTTGTTTTTCTCGAACCAAGTCCTTACCGTATTATTAGTGATTTCTCCTAGCTCATCAGAAGCAGATAGTACCAATGAGCTTAGTACGATAGGTAAACTATATGACAAACCAAATCCGGTATTCGCAGCCCTGTAACCATTAATTTCGATATGTGAGAGATCGTGTTTCGGCTCTTTTGTAAAATCAAACTCCACATTTGGCGAAATCTCTTCCATCCAAAGTTGAAGTTGATGTCTCAATAAGTTACTCCCCCCCTCTTTTTCTTGTTTCCTAAGCCTTTCATGAACTGATACTCGTTCAAAATTCTTATAAAAGTCAGCACAAAACTCTCCCTGCTCCCCAACCGTAAAATAAGAGGTGCCTTTTTCTTTAAATATCGGCAGATGCGATGAAGGTCCAAGCCGATTAGCTCCTATATATTCGAGATTTGGAAGGAACTCACCATTCGTGAAATACGTATCCTTTTTGAATCCCAACATAAAGTCGCCATCATCAAATGTTAGATGAAATAAAATACTTTCACCTGGTGGTGTAAATACACTTTTTAATTCGGGAAAACTTCCTAGGCCTCGAATATAAGGTGAAGCCCCTTTCCCTGCTCTCACAGCCATTCTTAGAGCTTGAATAATTGAGCTTTTTCCAGAACTATTCAAGCCAGTAAGGACTGTAAGCTTCTTAGTTAAAAACTTTTCATCTACAACAGACTTAAATGACTTTATATGAATACTATTTAACATTATTTATTCAAAGTCCCATCGATTAGCTTTCGTAAAGCTCTCCACCTATAACCTACACCTGCAACACTAGCGCCGTGCCTGCTAATACTATTCTCAAACTCTTCTGAATCAAGTAACTTATAATACGACTCTAAAAATAAAGATCTATCTTCTACCAAGTCATAGTATTCCCTATCGCTTAGACTACTCATCATATTAATCCACAATTCAAAAAGCGACTTATTTATAGGAGATTTCCTGTTATCACTCAATTTTGATTTACGAAATGAATGTTCTCCGAGGATTGTAGTCGTTCTCATTAAGCCTTTCTTAAACTTTTCTTCTAAGTCCACAGGATCAATGTTCACATTTTCTAAATGCTTTTCACCATTTAATAATTGCATAGCAGATGACAAGTAATCATCTGTGTTGCCAGTATACTCCTCTCTACCGATGAGATTGAATGCAATAAACCTCAAAATCAACTCTCGACCTGCCATACGGGAATCATTTACAGTATTTTGCGTTGCCACTTCATACTCTTGTGTTTTCACAAGTTTTTTCAATAACACTGTAGCGGGCCCTTGGTATAAAGCATGTCTTATTTCTTGTTCAGATAAGCGAATTCCCCCAGTGTTAAGTCGCTTAAAGATATTCCGCTTCACTTTTTCTGGAGTTTCGGGGTTTATAATCGTAAAATTAAGCTCGGTTTCTAAGATATTATTTACAATTCTAGCCGCTTTTGGATCTTGCTCTAACTTAAAAAAGTTCCTAGTGTTTAACTTACTTCCCCAAAATTCCAATTTGGCCAAATCAAACCCTTTACCATCACCGTCTGGCCCTAAAATAAAATCTCTAATTGTTGACAAGCGTTGGAGCCCATCTACAACTTCCCAAATACCCTCCCTATCTTCAGATACATAAAACATAGGTAGTGGTATTCTCAAAATCATAGACTCTATGAGTTGGCTCTTCCTCTCGATGTCCCAAACGTAATTTCGCTGAAAATCAGGAGAAAGTCTGATTGTGTTGTTTTTTATCCGTCTCAATACAGTGTCTAAAGCAATTGTTTTAGATGATATTGATATCGAACTAGGATCAAACGGCTCTGTATCAATATACTCATCACTTGTAATTTCACGTTCTACTCCTGAAAATGAACGCTCATCAGCGATTTCTTCATCGATTTGAAAATAGTCAATATTTGTATTCATACTCAATACTTCATCATAGATTAATTGTATGAACTATACAGCTTAGTTAGGGTTAAACCAAACTTTCAGGCTCCAGCTCTTTTAGAAAAAATGTTTGTTAAATTTAGTCGACCATTTATAAAGGAGCTTTGAACGTTTCTCCATATACTCCTGCAAGTTATAAACCTTTTGCATTCCCTGCAATTGGTGGTTAAGTATCTTTTCAACCACTATCGGATCAGCGCCAATATCATCATCACCTAAGCGAGTAGCCATTGTTCTACGAAGGTCATGGGGCACGAATTTTGGTACACCTAGCTCTTTTTGCTTTCGGTTTACCGCCCTTGAAAGTGAGTGCCTATCGATAGGCTGTTCACCTACTGCGCTTGTGGTACAGGTGGTACTTGGGAACACGTACTTTGAGCTTAAATAGCTGAATGAAGCACGTAGTTCATCAAGCATAATGATCATATTTTGGGTAATGGGTACTTTGTGGATTCGCTCCCCGCCTTTATTTTGTTTTACTCGCTCGGCAGGGATGGTCCATATCATTTTATCAAAGTCGAATTCTTGCCACTGCGCGCCCGTCACCTCTATCGGCCTGCAACCAGTTAAGGCGATAAACTTTAAGGCATAGATCACTTGCGTGCTTACGCCTAGCTTAGGTAGGCGCTCGAATACTTGTATCAGCTCTTCAAATTCAAGGGCGCGTGTACGTGGCTTTTCAATACCGCCCACGTTCTTTTTCTTGGCGGTGCTAATGGGGTTGCCCTGCATTAAGTCACGCTCAACGGCAAAGTCGAACATCTGTTTAAGAATTGAAAGAGTTTTATTGGCTTGAGTGCCTGCTCCCCTGTCGGTGATTGGGTCTAATACCTTGCTTAAAATGTCTCGGCGGGTAATATCTTTTAATTTAACGCCCCCTATCGCTGGTAAAACGTCTTTTTCAAACATACGCTCAACTTCTAGAGGGTCTTTGCGATTAACCTTGATATAGCGCTCTAGGAACTCTGAGAATAGTAATTCCACCGTTGGCGAGTGATCTTCAATAAATTGTTGCTTAATACTTAGTTGTTTGGTTTCGTATACGTCTTCACCCGCAGCGATTCGCCCTTTTAAGCTTTCTACCTCTTTACGGACTTCTTTTAAATCTCGTTCACCAAAATAGCCCAACAGATAATTACGCTGTTTGCCTTTTGCACCACCAAGTCGGTAGTTTAAATAAAGCGCTATACGGGGCTTACTATTTCCTGAAGCTTTACCTATACGAGCGTGAAACCCACTTAACTTAGTATCATTTATTCGCTTTATTTGAGCAGGAACATTATTGAGCGTAGAGTCACTAAGCAGCATTTTTATCGTAGACATATGTAGCACCAATCTGACTAAATGAACTACATGCAGCATATATGTAGCAGAAAACAAAAACAACTCATTGCTTCTACTCATTTCTAATCAAAACCAATTATTTATTTATCCTGTTGTTTTAAATCAAGTTAAATTAGACGAACACATCTAATCAAAGCTACTTTGAAATAATTAAAACTAATCAACTCTTTTATGGGGTGTCAGGGGTCGCAGGTTCAAATCCTGCTATGCCGACCAGCTTTTCCTTACCCTATTCAATAAGTTAGTTTTCCCTTTTGTTTATCTACAAATAACGATAGTAATACTGTAGTAAAATAAATTTCCGATTTTTTGCTTTCTGCCATGAATTTTAGATTCATAAAGCTAATGAAACTGTAACTGCCCCAGTTTTACCCCTGTTCGTTAATAGCATTATGCAGCCTTCTAGAAAGCCCAATGAAGTTTGACCTACTAACAAATCGTGAGGCCGTTCATAGCATAAATATCCACCACTCATCTGTGATGTGATAAACCTGCTGAAATGGCCAAAAAAGATATAAATCCAATGCATCTTCTCGATAGTGACGATTAAATCGCTCTATTTGAAGCTATCAAACTTCATACCGCAAAACGACGTGTTGATTTTTTCTAGCCCGCTTTATTGATATTACTGTTTGTGCGATTAACGCCTATTTTCGAGCTGTGTTTGTGTTGCAAGACTATAGGCCTTTTCAAAAGCGCTTTCTCTTGCTGTTGGATAATCGGGCACAACGCCTTCTTCATTCCACGTCATGGATGGATTTCGGCCTGTTATAACTGCGCTGGTCATGGCTAACGTCAGGTTATCCCCCACATTTATCAGTGCTTCTATGCTAGCAAGTCCTAATGTTTCTTCTCCCACAATCACAGCACGCCCCGCTTCTTGTAATGAGTAGCTAAACAACTCCCAAGGGCCAGTCACAAATGAGGACGTTAGTATGTAAAGTGGTACACGTGCTTCAAATTGCTTAAAGTTATCAGTACCTGTTGCAGTAATTTTTTCAATCCAACCTCTGGAATAAAGCAACCCCACGGTTTCGTTAGGACTGACAAAGAACCCCAGCATCTTTTTAGTGAGCGATAGATTGCCCTCGTCTACCGAACGCAAATCTATGATTAGCGCGTTTACATCACGCAATGCTCTAAAATAGCGCTCTATCACTTCGCTACTTTTTAAAAATGCAAATTTCCCCGAGATCTCAACGTAGCCAATATTGTGGTCGAGCACCTTGGATTCAATACTTGCTTGGCCATGCTGTTGGGAGTTGGCACTTCCATAAAGTGAAGAGCGAATCAGTTCAAAGCCACTGTCACCCGTTGCGCTATAAAGCGTGCTGTGGACTTGCGTTTTAAACCAGTGGTATTCATTACTCGCACTAAACTCACCGGCTGCCAATTTTGCCTGTAGTAAGTCTGCCGCATGTTTTGCTTTTTCTGGGTCGATGTAAGTGTCATTCACTACCCGAGCAATGTTGTCGATTACAGCGTTAGTATGCGTCACATCAGGTAGTTGATTGGCTTGCAATTTACTTCCAAACAGCAGACAACCCAAAAGCCATATGGCAGATAGCACTTTGATAGGCACGTATACTTTCCTTGTTGATGAAGCTCTATAAGCACTGAGTTGATTAACGGTGCAAGATGACTTTGTTACTTATTTAAAACAGATATAAGGGCTTTTCGCCTGAGCGCAAGAGCATGTAGGTGTTTATCTTAGGAACGTAAACAAATAGCTGTAACGAGCGTTGGTGGTGATGCGATATCCACAGCCAATAACAACAAGCCAAGGGAGCTGCTTCAATCTACAAGGTGAATGTACACCTTGGCATCACCTAATTCATTTTGCTAACGGCTTGCTTTAGCAAATATATACCGTTGGGCAAAACTCAGGCGCGGTGTGGCAAGCGCCATAATCTTTGCTGTAAGCGAAAGTACCGCCAGCGATTTCTTTGGTTTGTTTTGCACTTAAGTTTTTGTCTGTGCTTAGCGCTTTTAATTTTACTTTTTTGAGTTTCATGTTGTTTCCTGTTGTAAATTATTAAAATAAGTATTGGTCATGACAAACGAGATATTATTCAACAACGTTCATCAATTAAACACTGTGTTTAAATTAGCAACAGATCTCAAGCCAAATCACTTGAATATTTTTGTATCATTTTTAGCCTGTTGTTTTTTAAGTTATTTATTATATTGAAATTTTATCATGCACATCAAAAATGACAGCGCTAGACATTTCGAAGTCATAAGCGCCCTGAAATAGACAGTTATTCGAAGCAAACAAGAACCTCATCACGCCAGTCACTATATAAACAACACTATTGATCAATGCGATACGCACTAATCAGCGTCTTTGTGAAAGTCTTCATGCTCTTCGATAAAGAATGCATTAAACCCTTCTTCTAACTTCTTGAGGGCCCATTCGTTTTTTTCTATTTCTTGTGACAGAGCCGTCGGCAATCCAGACCAGAACGCAATAAGCATGCCCGCTTCAAACGCTTGGGCAAGCGCATCCGACACATCCGACTTTGCTTCTATTGCGGTTGTCGCTATATCTCTTGCTACATCATCCATGTGTTCTTCAACAAACTCTTGTGGAGAGTCTTTTAATTGCGCTTCAGCATTTTTCCAAACTTGGGAATCTGCGCCGTCACCACTGGCGGTGGCATCAAGCGCCTTATATCCAGATTGTGAGTCTATTTGCAAACCGATAGGCTGATCTTTGCGATGTTGCTTTTCATCATTTGATAAGTCTCCCACAGATTTTGCAGGTTCTTTATTTGGTTTTAGACCATACGCTGAAATATTATCCAAAGCCGTGCCTTGGCCATCGGATGCAGTTCTATCTTTTGGGCTTCCCAGATCGGAGGTAATGTTTGCAGTGTAGTCAACCGCCCCTACATTACTGGTGTCTGTTACGTCTTTCCAAGGGCGAACTGTGGTTTGAAACGTCGCCTTGGCATTAGAGGTATTTGCGCTGGTGTAGTCGGTTGAGCCCGCCACAACCACAGAGTATTTAACGGCATTTTTGTTCTTCCAAACTTCATTTTTCACATAATTTTCTGAGGTTGAAAGATGTTTGCCATTAGCACCTTTTGAAATGGGATAGAGGTTGTTATCAAGTGCCGTGCCGCCCAAGTTATCATTGAGTAAATGCCCTTTTACCGACATGGCCCCCTTTGCCAAAGGGTAAATACCTTTTATCCATGCCATTAAATCATCTTGAGATGCATTCACACTGGCACTTTGCCCTCTTACAGGGTCGGCTGGGTCAAGCCAAGCGTGCATGGTATGACCAACCGTCACCGACTTGGCATTATTCGCTTGGCCATACTTACAGGTCTGACCAATATTTTCGATGACCGTTTTGCGTTGAATTGCATCAGAACTAGCCACTGCTTGCAATGGCATTGCTGATAACCCATTGGCGAGCCCGCGGTTATCTTCAAGGTAGCGGCCTTGGGCTAGCTGCTTGATTTGTTTTGCTTGCGCACTAACACGCTGCACGCTGCTTCGCTCTGCGGTTTTATTGGTGAGTATCAAGTCCTTGAACCTCTTACAAAGTCACGGTACACCGTTTGTATCATGTGCCACCGTGCCGATTCTATTGCTTAAAAATACCATGAGTTCATGATTGTGCAAAATACAAGTACGGTGACTTCCCCTGCACCTACTACATGCGGCTTTTTACTTTGTTTGTTGCTTGTGCCGTCGCGGGGTCATCTGGCCAAAAATGCTTGGGATAGCGCCCTTTCATCTCTTTTTGTACATCTTTGTAACTGGTTTGCCAAAAGTGAGCCAAATCTTGGGTAAGCTGTAGTGGCCTATGGGCAGGAGACAACAGTTCCATCAATAAGGGTAACTTGCCATTACACAAAACGGGCGAGGCTAACAGGCCATATACCTCCTGCATTCTAACCGATAACTTAGCTGGCCCCTGAAGCGGGTATTCAATCTTTATATTTGAGCCACTAGGCACTTGAATGCGTGGTGGTAAAATTTCATCTAATCGCTGTTGTTGGTGCCAATCCAGCAGGCCCTTAATAGCACTGGTCAAATCAAGCTTCTTTAACTCTATGAGCTTTTTGATATCAACAAGGTAAGGCGCTAACCAATCTTCAATACGATTTAAAAGCGCAGCTTCATCAAGGTTTGCAAACTCTTCAGGGTAGAAGCGCTGTGCCAGTGTCATACGGTTAAGTAGCGGTTGCACTTGCTGATAGTCATTAAACAGCGTCAAGCCATGCTTGGCGACTAAATTTAACCAAGCTTGTGTTCGCGCCTGCACATCCAGCGTTTTCGTGCTTGGTTTAGATTCAATCACCAAAGCGCCAAGTTGTACGCGTTGTTCGTGTATAAAGCGCTCGGCCTTTTCATCAAACTCACAAATGTCTTTTTCTTCAAATAAATGTGGCAGCGTTTGTTGTAAGCGTGCAACGTTAAGCTCTGTCGCGCTAAAAATACGCTGTCCTTTATGTCCGCCTAACGATGCAATGGCTAAGTAGTCACAATCTAACCAATGAGTTTCATGACTGTTCACGCCTGCGCCGTTGGCCAATACAAACCCCTGTCCTCGGCGTTTTGCTAATCTGTCAGGGAACGCCAGCGCAACAAGCAAGCTCAAATACTCACAGCTAAGCATTGAGCGCTCACTAATCTTTAAACGCTTTAACCATGGCCTTAACGATTGTGTAAACGACTTTTGAGGTTTCTCAAATTGACTTTGAAGAGCCACTCTGAGTTCCGGTGATCCAGTTGCTCTGCTTTCCAACAAAGCAACAAGGTAACAGGCTAAATGGCTAATGCCGGGGCTGTCTGCCTCCAGCGCTGTGGCTTTCAAAAGCATGTGAGCGAGGCGCGGTTCGGTGCCAAACTGGTGCATTTTACGACCAAGTTCTGTCACTTTTCCTGTTTCATCAGTTGCTTCGAGCATGCTAAGTAAGCTATGAGCTTGCTGTAATGCCCCAGATGATGGCACATCTAACAAAGGTAGTTGTTCAACCTCTGAACCCCAGACTTTAGCTTCAAGAACTAGGCTGGCAATGTCTGAACTTAAGATTTCGGGCACGTCATGTTTGTCTCTGCGCTCAAACTGCTCATGTGATCCAAGTCGATATACGACCCCTGCTTCAACCCTGCCCGCACGACCAGCCCTTTGTACCGCTGATGAACGCGAGATCGACACCGTTACAAGTTCCGTTACGCCCGTTTTTAAATTGAACTGTGCAGCGCGGCGCTTACCACTGTCTACAACAATACGAATGCCTTCTATGGTCAATGAAGTTTCTGCGACATTGGTGGTGAGTACCACTTTACGTAACCCATCTTTTGCTGGCGCTATTGCCGCTTGTTGTGTGGCTTTGTCCTGCTCACCAAACAAGGTGACAACTTGCGTGTCTGCAGCCACTTTATCAGTAAGACTTTGATATAAAAAGTTAATCTCTCTTTTGCCTGGTAAGAACACCAGTACACTTCCCGTTTGCTGTTGTAGTGCGTTTAGTACCAAAGAAGGCATAGCTTCAAGCCATTTGGCTTCATCACGCAAGGGCTGATAGATTTCACTCACGGGATAACTGCGCCCATCTGATGCGACTACGGGGCAGTCTAAAAAGGCTTGATAGCGCGTGCTGTCCAGCGTTGCCGACATCACGAGAATTTTTAGATCGTCTCTAAATGCGCCTTGCGTTTCCAACGCAAACGCCAATGCCGTATCCGCAGCCAAAGAACGCTCGTGAAACTCATCAAAAATCAGCAAATCGATACCAGTCAGTTCCGGATCCGATTGTAACATTTTTGTTAAAACACCTTCTGTAACGATTTCTAATCGCGTATGCGCCGATACCGCGACTTCATTACGAATTCGCAGGCCAATACTGTGCCCTAGTGCTTCATTTTGTTGCTGCGCCAGAAACTGCGCGATGTTACGTGCCGCAAGCCGTCTTGGTTCAAGCATCACAATATGCTTAAAACAGTTATTTTTCATTAAATTAAGCGGTAACCATGTGGATTTTCCGGCCCCAGGTGGGGCCTGAAGTAGCACGGTACTATGTTGCTGCAACTGAGCAACTAACTTCTCATAAATAGCTTCGATGGGTAACACAACAGCACTCGTTATAATCTTTTTATTAATATTAACATGTACGACTAAACAGGTATAACCATGACTCTTTCAGACGAGACAACAATCGATAGCCTAACTTGCTATCTTTAAAGAAAAAGATTATTTTTTCATAAAAATTTCCGTATAAATAAATAAATCACACATTTAGATTAACTTTTGGTTATTTTTTTGTAAAAATAAGATATCGGATAGACACCTATATCCAGAAAAAGGAACTTTGACTACTTTTAAGGAAAAGTGATGAGGATCAAGCCGTCGGCAAACTTATACGATGTAACGTGCAAATGCTCATGTTTTATTTTTCTGAGCGTTAAGGAGCACCATGGTTAATTATTATTTCAAACTAGCATGGATCAGCATTCGTAAAACCCCTATGCTCAGTTCTCTCATGGTACTTATTATTGCGATAGGCATTGCCATAACAATGATCACCTTCACGGTGAGCTACATGATGTCAAAACATCCAATTCCAGAAAAAGCCGATACACTTCATCTTGTTTATTTAAGCAGTTGGTTTTCAGAACAACCCTACAGTGAATACCAAGGCAAAGAAGAAGCGCCCCATAGGATCACTTATCGCGATGCAGTGAACATAACCGCAGCAAACAAACACAGCGATTTGGTTAAGTCGCAAACTCTTATTGCGGATCACAAGGCACTCATTCGTACGCCATCACAAGCAAAGTCGGAAGGAAAAATGCAGTATATGTATGCAACGACCAACGACTTCTTTGATATGTTCAATGTGCCATTTTTATTTGGAACGCCTTGGTTAGACAGTGCAGACGAAAATGGCGAGTTTACAGTCGTGATCAGCAAAGCGCTCAATGATAAGCTCTTTAATGGTGAAAATTCTGTTGGCAAGCAACTATTGATGGATCAACACTCGCTCACTATCTCAGGTGTTTTAGACAGCTGGAACCCAACGCCTAAATACTTTTTTTATTCGTCCTCCGCATTTAAAAAACCATTGGATATATACATACCAATAAAAACCAAGATTAACCATGAGTTGTATCTAAGCAGTAGCTTTTCAATGTATTGCGGTATTGCACCAGAGAATCCAAGCTTTAAAACAATTTTAGAGTCAGAATGTGTTTGGATGTTTTTATGGGTAGAGCTGAATAATGCCAATGACAGGCAAGCATATACAAGCTTTCTACATGACTACGATGCACAACAAAAGCAACTTGGTCGATTTCCAAGAGATTTACCAAGCTACACACGCAATGTTGAAGAGTACCTAGTCCGTGAGGAAGTCGTTCCAGATAACAGTAAGGTCGCAGTTTGGCTTGCCTCGGCCTTTTTGATTGTTTGTTTACTCAATTGTATGAGCTTGATGATAAACAAGTTCCACAACAAGAAGGGAGAGATTGGTTTACGCAGAGCAGTCGGAGCCAGCAAGCAAGATATCGCCATTCAATTTGGCTGTGAAACAGCACTTATAGGCTTACTCGGCGGTATGTTAGGGTTATTGCTGGCGCAATTGGGGTTAAAAGCTGCGCAAAACGTGTTTCACTTTATCAACGCAAGTGTCATGCAAATGAATAGTACACTGGTCATTGTCACTGTCGTACTGGCGGTATTATCTAGTTGCCTTTTTGGCCTTTGGCCCATTTACAGAGCAATGCAAGTACAACCTTCCAGCCAACTAAAGAGCTTGTAGGAGCAATAATCATGAATGACATTATGCCTATTCTAAAGTCTCTTTATCAGCGTAAGGCCCCGACATTACTTCTGGTTTTACAGATCTCAATCACCTTGATGATTCTAGTGAACACAATTTTTATGCTATTACAAAAGTGGGACAACATAAACACCAGTACAGGCTTAGAGGAAAAGCATACCTTTTCATTTACCACGAATATTCAAGGCGATAGAAGCGAAATTGCCAACTTAATCAAACAAGATATCGAGCGTATTAATCAATTATCTGCCGTACAAGTTGCTTCCAGCGTTTCAGACATTCCTTATACTTCTTGGGGGTCAACAACGCAGATAGGCCTCCCCCCTTCTCCAGAAGATGCGCTGCTAAGAGCCGGATATTACGAAGGTGATTACAATGCGTTAGAAGCTTTTGGGCTAAAACTTATTGCAGGTGAATGGTTCAAGCCCAGTGATATTTTTTACTATGAACACACCAGTACCAATACTCAGAGAATGCCAAAACTCATTATTTCCAAAGCGTTGGCGGAAAAGCTTTACCCTGATGACTGGCGAGAAGCTTTAGGGAGTACGATATATTCTGGAATGGATGCCTGCACCGTTGTAGGCATCGTTGAAAAACTACCCAGCGCGTGGAACTGGTGGAAAAACAACTGGCACACAGTATTAAGCAGTGGGAACTATATTGACTCAGAACCGATTTACATGGTCAGGGCACGCCCAGGTATGCGCGAACAAGCAATGCAGCAAGTTTCAGAGCTATTACTGCAAACCCCCGGTCGATGGCTGGATAATATGGCAACGTTTGAGCAAACTCGTAGCAAAAGCCATCAAAGTGATTTTGCTGTGGTAGTCACGCTTATTGTGTTGGTCGCTATTTTGAGCACAGTCACCGCGTTCGGGATTTTTGGCCAAGTGCGCTACACCATCATCACCCGTAAGAAACAAATTGGCACGCGTCGTGCGCTTGGTGCCAGTCGCACACAAATATTGCGCTACTTTATGCTTGAGAGCCTTATCGTAACGAGTGTGGGAATAGGTATAGGTGTACTGTTATCGCTTATTTGTAACACTTATTTAATGGTGTTATTTGAATTACCACCCATTCCTGGTGACTACTTGATAGTCGGCGCGTTGGCTATGTTAGGGATAGGACAGCTCGCCACTTTACAACCTGTCTATCAAGCCAGTTTGGTCTCTCCCGCCATTGTGACTCGCATGGGCTAGCTGTGCTAACTAACCTCGTGTGTTAGTAAATTAAAAAAGCGCTTGATTAAATCAAGCGCTTTTTTAAGGTTTAATGGCAACTTTTAGAACGGCTACGCCTCGTAGCCAAGGTTTGGTGACAACCAGCGTTCAGCTTCTGCCAAGGTCATTCCCGTGCGCCTTGCATAGTCTTCAACTTGATCTCTTTGAATACTTGCCACCGCATAGTACTTTGACTCAGGGTGAGAGAAGTACCAACCTGAAACCGCCGCCCCGGGCCACATGGCGTAGGAGCTGGTTAGCTTCATACCGATGCGCTGTTGCGTATCCAGTAGTTGCCAGATTTTCTTTTTCTCGGTGTGCTCAGGACAGGCTGGGTAGCCAGGCGCTGGACGAATGCCTTGATAGTTTTCACGGATAAGTTCTTCATTACTTAGACTTTCATCGGGAGCATAGCCCCAGTAGTGCTTGCGCACTTGTTCGTGAAGATATTCCGCAAACGCCTCTGCCAATCTATCAGCAACCGCCTTAACCATGATCTTGTTGTAATCGTCGTGTTTAGCATCAAACGCCGCAGCTAAATCATCTTCTTCCAAGCCACCGGTTACCGCAAATGCACCAAAGTAGTCAGCAACCCCTTTAGGGGCGATATAATCTGCCAAACAATAATTCGGAAAATCTGTTTTTTCCGTCTGTTGGCGTAGATGGCAAGATAAAGCGTGCACTTGAGTACGCGTTTCATCGGTGTAGATCTCAATATCATCCCCCACTCTGTTAGCAGGGAATAAGCCTATGACACCCAAAGGCTTTAGCGCCCCAGTTTGTTCAAACTCATCCAGCATCGCATTAGCATCTTCAAATAGGCTTTGTGCCTGCTCTCCCACAATTTCGTCATGCAGGATTCTGGGGTATTTACCCGCCAGTGACCAAGTCATGAAAAACGGCGTCCAGTCGATATATTGGCGAAGTGTTTTGATACTCACATCAGTGAACTCAGTCACGCCTAATTTTTTAGGTACTGGCGGAGTGTAGTTGTCCCAATCAAGCTTAATGGCATTGTCTCGCGCACGTTGCAAAGTAACAGGTTTTGAACGTGGCTTCTTGCGCGCTTGTTGCTCCCTGACTTTGACATATTCTTGGGCTGTTTTTGTCAAAAAGTCTGCTTTTTGCGTCTTGCTCAATAAGTTCGAGACCACGCCCACTGCGCGGCTGGCATTGTTTACGTACACAACCCCTTTGTCGTATTGAGGTTCGATTTTCACCGCGGTGTGCGCTTTGGAGGTGGTTGCTCCACCAATCAACAATGGCAACTCAAAGCCACGTCGCTTCATTTCTTTGGCAACGTGTACCATTTCATCCAGTGACGGCGTGATCAAACCAGATAAACCAATCACATCCGCGTTTTCATCAATGGCGGTTTGCAAAATCTTTTCCGCAGGCACCATTACCCCAAGGTCAACCACTTCATAGTTGTTACACTGCAACACCACCCCGACAATGTTCTTGCCAATATCATGCACATCACCTTTGACCGTTGCCATGATGATTTTGCCGTTCGTTTCACCTTCTTGCTTTTCTGCTTCAATGAAAGGGTCAAGGTAGGCTACAGCGCGCTTCATCACACGCGCTGATTTAACAACCTGAGGTAAAAACATTTTACCTGCACCAAACAGGTCACCAACGACGTTCATACCATCCATCAACGGCCCTTCAATAACCTCTATGGGCTTTGCCATGCCTGAGCGACACTCTTCAGTATCTTCGTCAATAAACTCGGTAATGCCCTTAACCAAGGCGTGCTCCAAACGCTTAGCAACGGGCCAAGAACGCCACTCCAAGTCTTCCACTTTTGCAGCCTGCGCCATTCCTGAATACTTTGGCGCAAGATCAACTAAACGTTCGCCCGCCTGAGGGTCTTTGTTAAGGATCACGTCCTCAACTGCGTCTCGAAGCTCTTTAGGAATATCGTCATATACCGCAAGCTGACCTGCATTAACGATACCCATATCCATGCCAGCTTGAATCGCGTGATACAGAAATACCGAATGAATGGCTTCACGTACAGGGTTGTTACCACGGAATGAAAAGGAGACATTTGACACCCCACCGGAAACCTTACAGTGAGGTAGTCCGGCTTTGATCCGCCTTGTGCCTTCGATAAATTCAACAGCATAGTTATCGTGCTCTTCTATCCCCGTTGCCACAGCAAAGATATTGGGATCAAATATAATGTCCTCTGGTGGAAAACCAATTTGATCGACCAATATACGGTAAGAGCGCTCACATATTTCAAATTTACGCTGTGCAGTTTCGGCTTGACCTACTTCGTCAAACGCCATTACTACAGCGGCTGCACCAAAACGTTTGATAATTTTGGCTTGACGAATAAAAGGCTCTTCACCTTCTTTTAAGGAGATTGAGTTGACGATGGCCTTACCTTGAATGCATTTTAGACCCGCTTCTATCACCTCCCATTTCGAGGAGTCAACCATAATAGGGACACGTGAAATATCAGGCTCAGATGCAATCAGATTTAGAAACTTCACCATGGCCGCTTTTGAGTCCAACATAGCTTCATCCATGTTGATATCAATCACTTGCGCCCCGTTTTCTACTTGTTCACGGGCGACTTCCAAAGCTGTTTCGTATTCTTCCTCTAATATCAGGCGCTTAAAACGCGCAGAGCCAGTGACATTGGTACGTTCACCAACGTTTGTAAAAATGGCTGTAGATTGTTGCGTCATAAGTACTTCCTAATTCAAATTACATGCTTCTAAACCAGCTAAGCGCATGCGCACTTCAAGCTCAGGCAAACGCCTTGGTGCAACCTGTGCAAGACCATCAGCGAACGCTTTGATGTGCTCAGGCGTTGTGCCGCAGCAACCACCAACAATATTGATTAACCCTTCCTTACCCCAGTCAATGATTTCTTTCGCCATTTCAGGCGCTTCTAGGTCATATTCACCAAATTCATTCGGCAATCCAGCGTTAGGGTGAACAGAAGTAAACGTTTCGCAAACCCTTGATAGCTCAACAACGTACTGACGCAACAAATCAGGTCCTAACGCACAGTTTAGACCAATTGATAAAGGCTTAATATGACGAATCGAGTTATAAAATGCCTCGGTTGTTTGTCCTGACAAGGTACGCCCTGATGCATCAGTAATGGTACCTGAGATCATGACCGGTAGCGTTACACCTGCGCGTTCAAACGCTTCTTCAACCGCAAATGACGCGGCTTTTGCATTGAGTGTATCAAAGATGGTTTCAATCAGAATTAAATCTACACCGCCTTCTATTAACGCAAGTGTTGACTCAATATAAGCGTCAACTAACTGATCAAAAGTAATGTTGCGATAACCTGGGTCGTTAACATCTGGTGAGATTGAGCAGGTTTTAGAAGTAGGCCCCAGCACCCCCGCCACATAACGCGGTTTATCTGAGTTGCGTGTGGTAAACTCATCACACAACTTGCGCGCCAACTGGGCTGACACTAGATTAATTTCTCGACTAACGCTTGCCATGTCATAGTCTTCCATCGAAATTGTGGTCGCGTTAAAAGTGTTGGTTTCAATAATATCTGCACCCGCTTCTAAAAACTGACGGTGTATTTGTTCAATCACCTCAGGTTTAGTAATGCTAAGTAAATCGTTATTGCCTTTGACAAGCACATGCCAATCTTTAAATCGCTCACCTCGATAGTCGTGTTCTTCCAGTTTGTATTGTTGGATCATGGTGCCCATTGCACCATCCAAAATCAAAATACGTTGTTTTAATGCCTCAGTTAAGGCGGCGCGTTTATTCGGCATAATTGTTAGTCCTTACATCTTGGCTAACGAGGTTAATGTCATAAGGTGTTGTTTGGTAAACGTAGTAATTCAACCAATTGGAGAATAACAAAAAGGCATGACTTTGCCATGTTTTCGATGGCTTTTGCGATGCATCATCGTTTGGAAAATAGTTCTCTGGTTTTGGGGCATCGGCTGACTTTTCCAAGTCTCGCTGGTATTCTTTGAGTAAAGTATCCGCATCATATTCTGGATGACCGGTAATATACACCTGACTTCCAGATACATTCTTAATGAGATAAGCGCCGACAGTTGGTGAGCCAGCCAGTACCACAAGATCTCTTTTTTGGGCTATTTGTTCTGGGCTAAGGTGGCCAAAACGAGAATGAGGTACCAAAAATTCGTCATCGAAGCCACGAGTCAGTGCACCATGTTCAAAATAGCATTGATGCTTAAATACACCACTTAGCTTTTCAGCTCTGATCTGACGTTTCAAACCATGATGATGAAATAACCCAGCATGCGCCGCCCAGCAAGAAAACAAGGTTGAAGTAACGTGGTGCTCTGCCCAATCAAAAAACTGCTGTAATTCTTGCCAGTAGATCACATCTTCATATTCTAAGTGAGCCAATGGCGCGCCTGTGATGATTAGCGCATCGTAATTTTGATCTTTTACATCTGAAAAATAGCGATAAAACATATCTAAATGCTGTTCAGAGTTGTCAGACGTGCGGTGCGTATCTAGACGCAGTAAGTCTACATGGACCTGTAATGGAGTATTAGCCAGTAAACGGATGAATTGCACCTCAGTTTCAACCTTGTTTGGCATTAAATTTAATATCGCCAATCGCATTGGACGGATTTCTTGGGTCTGTGCACGACTTTTTGGCATCACGAATACATTCTCTTGACGCAAACGAACAATTGCGGGTAATTCGTCTTTTACTGTAATTGGCATACCTTACTCCCAAGTATAGATTTAGCTGACATTATGAATGGAATTCGAAAAATATCAACCTCTAGATGTATAGACGTCCAAATATTTTTATCGTCGATTCAGCTTCACCTTTAAAAGCTGAACACATAACGCTAAGGTATCACTTAGAAAGAAAACCTAAGGACAACATCATGTTGGAAAACTTGCTCGCAAATTTACCGTTGGACACAAGCAAAGAACACTTTGAAGATCTGTTATCAGCTAAAGACGTTCGGATTGAGAGAATTGTGTCTTACGGCCAAACGTCACCGGACTCATTTTGGTATGATCAAGATGAACATGAGTGGGTTTTGGTGCTATCCGGCTGTGGTACAGTTGAGTTTAAAAACGGTGAAAAACATAGCCTAGAGTGCGGCGATTTTCTAAATATACCTGCATATACTCAGCATCGCGTAAGCCATACAGCAACTTCTGAGGCGACCGTCTGGCTCGCTATTTTTTATCGCGATTAGGCCACCGCCGCCAAAAACTTGAATTTATACCTGCGCTTCTAAGAAATCCATCGCGGTTTGTTCGCGGTGGTCAATTTTACCGTCCGCAGCACACACTTTGTGTACTATCTTAAGGGCCAACTCACGCATCGGTTGGTCAATGATAAATTTCATTCTGTGTTGAATAAATGCTTCTGTGTCATCGCTTTTAACCGCATGAACACACTTTCCAACCATGTCAGAGATGTAATTATCAAGGCTGACCGCTGAGTTCCAATTTAACGTTGCTGCCCATTTTCTCACAACATGTAGTTCAGATTCACAAACGCGACCATCAACGGCCACGAACAGAAGCGCTAGATCCAGTAATGATTCCTTTTGCAATTGTTCAACGCAAATGCCACTGTCAAAGTGATTGAGTAATTGTTCGAATTTCATAAGTCCTTGCTCCTTGAAGTCAATAACCGAGGTACATAATCACTTCATGACCATCGTGCTCTCTTTACCATATTAGACAAAAATCCAAATGTCACATTAAAAACTCTCAACATCCCCTGTTGAGCTACACTTAAGGCAAGTACTGACGATTTTGGAGGTGGCATGCGAGGTTTATGCACCTTGTTTTTTATATTACAAATCAACACAGTGCGGGCAGTCACCATCCCAATCACTATCGAAGCAGATATTTTTAATTACGCACAAATTATTTTGGCGGATCAGTCCATAGATACTGTGAATGACTTTCACCATCCACTGTGTCAAAGAGACGTTGTTGAGTTTGTATTATTACAAAAAGCGCTCAAACTCGGCGGCATGGAACTTAAGTTTAAGTTTGAGCTGGGAAATTATGATGCCCGAAACATTAAACTGTTAGTTGATGGACTATTGTTGGTTAGTTTCGACACGCTGTGGTATCAAGAAGCCCAACAACACATTGAGCGGTTATACATTTCTGATGCAATTATTCGTAAAGGTGAGTATTTTGCAGGCCTGTATACCTCCGCCAAATCCGTTTCTGACATCAAACACAAGATTGGCGAAGACTTATCACAGGTTTCTGTTATTTCAAGCCAAGCTTGGCATACCGACTGGGTTACATTGTCCGCATTAAACCCAAAACAATTACATGAAGAATCCGATTGGATAGTGATGGCAAAGATGGTCAGCCGAAGTTGGATTGATACCATGTTGGTGTCATTCAATAACACCATTCCTTTTGAGTACAAGGGCGTAGACTACAGAATTGTTGCAATTGAAGGTATCAAGGTTCCACTGCAAGACAGCCGACATTTTGTTGTATCACGCCTTCATCCGCTCGGTGAGGCCACCTTCAACGCGCTACAAGTTGGTATCAAGCAGTTACGAGCTTCGGGCTTTATTGAGCAATCATACAAACAGTGCGGCTTCTTTAATCCACATGTTGAAGCTTGGCGCCCATTAACACCAAAATAAAAATCCCACTTAGTATGGTTAATGCCATTCGCTTAAGCGCCTATGACTTTAGTTAGGAAGACGACATGTTTGTTTGAACAATGCGGTCTTCCTAATCGGTCTTGCCATTGTGAATGTGTTTCAGAATTTCATCACCTTAAACGAGTGCTGTTAACTTACGCATAGTGAGATTCATTCATTTTCAACGGCAAAATGCGCCAACGAATTAACGTTTTTTTGGTTTTTGCACACGCTGATTGTGCTTTTTAACAGCCTTACGGATTTGGTTAATCTTGGCGCGTTTATCTTTGCGCTTTTCAGGCATGACTGAAAGCTTAGTTTCCGTTTCGTTGCGCAGCTTCACCGACTTGCGCAGATAGTTAACATCTTCAAGTTTAAGCTCTTCCCAGCCGCCCTGAGGTAAACGTTTATTAAGCTCTAATTTACCATAGCGAATACGGATAAGACGCGATACTTCAACATCTTGAGATTGCCACAAACGACGAACTTCACGGTTGCGACCTTCGGTCAACGTCACATTAAACCATTTGTTAATCCCTTCACCACCCATAGGCTTTATTTTCAAGAACTTAGCAGGACCATCATCCAGTTCAACACCTTTGGTTAGGTTACGTAGTGTTTCATTGGTGACTTCGCCAAACACACGTGCCGAGTATTCACGTTCTACTTCATATTTTGGGTGCATTAGGCGATTGGCCAATTCACCATCGTTGGTGAATAATAAAAGTCCTGAGGTGTTAATATCTAAACGGCCAATCGCGATCCAACGATCTCCATCTAAGCGTGGTAAGCGATCGAATACCGTGCGACGACCCTCTGGGTCTTTGCGTGTACACAACTCCCCTTCAGGCTTGTGATACATGATCACTCGGCATATTCTATCTTCTTTTTGCTCAATTTTTACCACATGTCCATCAACACGGATCACCGCATTTTCTTCAACACGGTCGCCTAACTTTGCGACCTTACCGTCCACACTTACACGGTTAGACTCTATGTACTTTTCCATTTCACGGCGTGAACCCACACCCGCACGGGCCAATACTTTTTGTAACTTTTCACTCATTAAGATGGTTCTCTCACAGAAGGATCGTTCAACATCTGGTCAATTTTAACGCTGTGTTGCTCTGGTAATTTGGGCAACATGTTAAGGCCAGATAAAGAAAAATAATCTAAAAATTGCTTTGTTGTGGCATACAGTGCAGGCTTGCCCGGCACTTCTTTATATCCCACCACTTTTATCCATTCTCGCTCTTGTAAACTCTTGATAATATTTGAGCTTACCGTCACGCCCCGCACTTGCTCTATCTCGCCCCGAGTAATGGGTTGTCGATATGCTATCAAGGCGAGAGTTTCAAGCGTTGCTCTGGAATATTTCGGGGCCTTTTCCTGCCATAAATTGCTTAACCATGGGCTCAAGCTTGAACATGCTTGAAATCTAAAACCGGTTGCAACCTCAACAAGGCGAATACCACGTGTTTGATAATGTTCAGAAATACTGTCCAATGCTTTATCAACTCTGACATTAGATACTGAAATATCTTGCAATACAGTTTCTTTTAGACGCTTTTTTGACAACGGCTTGTCTGCAACAAAAATCGCTGCTTCTATCAGCTCTATCAGTTGCTCATCGCTAATTCGACGCGTTGCCATACACTTGCAGCCTTATCAACACATAAACGTCTATTATGACAGAGGTTGCGTTACTCTTGTAGCTGCAAACTCAAATAAATTTGGCTATCTGGTGTAACTTGTAAACAGGTTATCAATTGCTCTTTGATCAATTCCAACATTGCAATAAAGGTAACAACTACACCACTGCGTCCCTCTTCCACAGTGAAAAAGGCATTTAACTCACATGGGCCACTGTGCTCAGACAGGTACTGTAGAATATGACTCATTCGCTCTCGGGTCGACAAAGCTTCGGCACTAATGTGGTGGTGTTCGAAGGTTTTCGCCCTAGCCATTACATCTCCCAACGCAAGCAATAGCTCCTTAAGCGCAATATCAGGAAACAACGTTTCAGGTTCTGCCGATTCGTCTACCAAAGCGTGTGCGGTAAAAATATCACGCCCAACTCGGGGGATCACATCTAGATTCTCTGCAGCCTGTTTAAACTGCTCATATTCTTGCAAGCGCCTAACTAATTCAGCTCTTGGGTCTTCCTCTTCTTCCAATTCTTCATGCACAGGCAACAACATACGAGATTTAATTTGCGCCAACAACGCCGCCATCACCAAATATTCGCCAGCGAGCTCAAGTTGCAGATCTTTCATCAACTCTACATACGCAACATACTGTTCAGTGATACTCAAAATAGGAAGTTGCAGAATATCTAACTTGTGGCGCTTGATGAGATATAGCAGTAAGTCCAGCGGGCCTTCAAAGGTTTCTAAAATGACCTCTAGCGCATCCGGTGGAATGTAGAGGTCTTCAGGCTTATCAACTACCGCCTCGCCATTTAAAAACGCCAGTGGCAGTTTTTGTTGTTGAGGAATATCATTCACAAAGGTTACTCAAATGGAGAGGTATCACCACACCCCACGCGTAAAATCTCAACGTCGTCTTCTGACAAATCAATTACGGTGGTAGCTTGTTCTATCAAAAAGCCACCGTGGATAATCAGGTTCACTTGCTTTTCTAGCCGCATTCTTATCTCATCGGGGTCCGATTCGGTAAATTGCTCATTCGGTAAAATCAACGAACAAGACATCAACGGCTCTCCCAACTGGGCCAATAAAGCGGTAGTGATTGGATGATCGGTGACTCGAATACCTATGGTCTTTTTCTTGTCGTTTAGCAGTCGCTTTGGCACTTCTTTCGTGCCTTTAAAAATAAAGGTGTACGGCCCGGGTGTGTTGTTTTTTATAAGCCGAAACATTTGATTATCAACACGTGCATAGGTCGCCAGTTCAGATAAATCACGGCACATGAGCGTAAAGTTATGATGCTTTTCAATACCACGAATACGTTCAATACGCTCTTTGGCTTGTTTGTTACCAATATTACAACCTATCGCATAGCCGGAGTCGGTAGGATAAACCACCACTCCACCTTGCATGATGATTTCAGCAGCCTGTGTAATGAGCCTTGCTTGTGGATTCTCGGGATGAATATGAAAAAATTGGCTCATGCTAACACTCCTCGTTTGCTTGCCAAAACTGCCAAACACCTTGGCAATCTTTTGGTAAGTATAGGTTTTTTCCTAAATCTAACCAAGGCATTGGGTAATGAAAGTCAGAACCTTGGCTGGCGAGCAGGTTATATTCGCGACTAAGTTGCCCCAAAAACTGCCGCTCAGGAGGGGCCTGCTGAGGCTGTGCCACTTCCATCGCTTGACCGCCACACGCGCTAAACTCATTCAACAACTTACGCAGCCATTTACTCGACATTTGGTAGCGTGCGGGATGTGCCAACACACTCACTCCCCCAGCCGCTTTAATAGCAGCAATAGCGGTTGCCATGTCACACCACTGGCTCGGCACATAACCCGTTTTGTTACGTGCTAAAAACTTTTTAAATACACCCTGAATATTTTTTGCCACACCGCGTTCTACCAATGCAGCTGCAAAATGCGCTCGGGTGATCTCGGCCTCTGCGGCCAGTTCTTTGGCACGGTCAAAAATGCCCTCATAGCCTCTTTTTTCCAGCCGCCTGCCAATTTCCTCAGCCCTCGCTTGGCGTTTCGCTTGTTGCGTCTCAAGCAACTTAACCAATTCGGGGTGATGAATATCAACCGCTAGCCCAACAATATGGATCTCAAAGCTCTCCCATCTGGTGGAAATTTCAACCCCCGAAATCAACTCCAGTGCAAGTGCGTTTTGCTCTATGTATTGCTGTGCAGGTAAGATTGCAGCAGTGGTGTCATGGTCTGTGATAGCCAGTACATCAACGCCTTTTTCTGTTGCGCGCTCAAGCAGTTCAGCCACGCTCAAACGACCATCAGAAAAAGTGGTATGGCTATGTAAATCGTATTTTATCAATTGAACTCTTTATCTAAATAGTTGCTGTCATCAAGGTCACAGTATATCACTGTTGTTTGTGTCGTTTCTGTGAAATTTTTTCTTTTTGCCAAAGCAGGGGTTGACAGAATATGAACCAGTACGGTTTACTGTACCCACTAAAGACAAGTAAACGAAAAAATCTAAAACCATGATAACAACAGTAAACAATAACATTTGGTGGTGGCACTCGTAAAAGCGGGTGGTTCGTTGTGTCTTAACGAAAATATCAACCCGCTCAATGTAAGCGGGTTTTTTTATATCTAATTTTCAGGGAAAACTATGTTCAACAATGCAAAAACAACTTTTTGGTGGTGGTGCCTGGCTTAGCGGGACGGCATTGTTGCAACTTTTTGAACGACCCCGCTAAACCTAAAAAGTTAGTGGGGTTTTTTATTTTAAAGGGGAATGAGGTTTGATATTTAGTCACATAACTACCACACCAGGTGAAGTGACCAGTATACGGCAAAGACGGGACTACATAAGTAGCCCCTTGTCTTTGTACGCTGCACTGGGAAAGAAAAACTCACTGTTGTTAGAATCAGCAGAAATCGATTCAAAAGATAATGTAAAAAGCATTATTCTTGCGGATGCGGCAATGCGTATTGAATGTATTGGCAAACAAGTCGTTGTTAAAGCGTTATCAAATAACGGCCAGCAGTTGCTCAGCTTCTTACAAGCACAAGTAGCCAACTGTACAGCGATGCTAGATGACGATACGTTGACATTAACATATCAAAGTCTGGACGAAGAGCTGGACGAATTTAGTAAGCTCAAAGCAGACAACGCCTTCAGTGCATTGCGTACCTGCATAAATAGCATTAAACGTAACTCTGAAACGCCACTGTCTGTTTTCTTAGGGGGTGTATTTGCTTATGACATGGTTGCCAACTTTGAGCAGCTACAAGATGTACCAAATGGGGAAAACACCTGTCCTGATTATGTGTTTTATCTCGCGGAAACCTTGGTACTTATCGATCATCAAGCGCAAACTACGGAATTAATTGGCAACGTATTTAACGGACCAGACGTGCACGCTAACTGCTTCGAGGTAGGCAAACAGCTTGAGGAGCTTAATGCGCACTGTGATGCATTGACTCCCTACTTTGCGGCCCCCAATGAAGGCCAAGCGGATGTTCACGTAAATATTGATGATGAGACCTTCTGTGAACAGGTGTCACAGCTCAAACACAATATTGTGGATGGCGATATTTTTCAGGTAGTACCCTCTCGTACTTTCTCATTACCGTGTGCGCAGCCTCTGGCAGCTTATCAACAACTCAAACAACAAAACCCAAGTCCTTATATGTTTTATATGCACGATCAGGACTTCGTGTTGTTTGGCGCATCACCAGAGTCAGCTCTGAAGTATTGCGTCGACAGCAATCAAGTAGAAGTGTATCCAATTGCAGGCACACGTGCTCGAGGCAAGTTTGCCGACGGCCGTATCAACCCTGATCTCGACAGCCGCATTGAGCTTGATCTGCGTAATGACAAAAAAGAACGTGCAGAACATTTAATGCTTGTGGATTTGGCCCGTAATGACATTGCTCGGATCAGCGTAGCTGGTACTCGCCATGCAAAAGAGCTACTAAAGGTAGACCGCTATTCACAGGTGATGCATTTGGTATCACGTGTCGTCGGCCAGCTCAAACCTGACTTAGACGCACTACACGCTTATCAAGCCTGTATGAACATGGGCACTTTAGTCGGCGCACCAAAAGTGAAAGCGGCACAATTGGTTCGAGAAGTAGAACAAAAACGCCGTGGTAGTTATGGCGGTGCTGTCGGCTACCTGACAGGCGACGGCGCGATGGACTCTTGTATCGTGATCCGCTCTGCATTTGTCAAAAATGATATTGCCTATGTTCAGGCTGGCGCTGGGGTTGTGTATGACTCAGTGCCACAAGCTGAAGCCGATGAAACACGCGCCAAAGCACAGGCTGTGATCAAGGCGGTACAATCTACATATCAGGGAGCGACCAATGCACACTAACGCAAAAGTCTACTTTTTAGATAACTTTGATTCGTTCAGTTATAACTTAGTTGATGAGCTCACACTGCTTGGTATGGACCTTGTTGTGTATCGTAACCACCTCAGTGCAAGACGAATTTTTGACAAAATGAGTCAAGAACAACAACCCGTAATTCTGGTGCTTTCTCCAGGTCCTGGTAATCCAGCACAAGCAGGTTGTTTATTAGAGCTTATCGAACTGTGCAAGGGAAAGTTTCCGATGCTGGGTATTTGCTTGGGCCAACAGGCGTTAACCCAAAGCTATGGCGGCGAAGTGGGCCATGCTGGAGAAACCGTACATGGCAAAGCCTCAATTATAGATGCCCTGCCTCACCCAGTTTTTGAGGGATTGGGCAGGCAGTTTCCTGTGGCGCGTTACCACTCACTGATGGCAACTTATGTGCCTGATTGCTTACAGGTTATCGCAAACTATCAAGATATCCCAATGGCGATATACCACAGTGAAGATAGAGTGCTTGGGTACCAATTTCACCCCGAGTCAATTTTAACCCCGGATGGTGCCCGCTTGTTACAGCAAAGCATCGCATACTTAACACGGTAGGATTTACTATGGATAGCATCAACAAGTTAATTTCAAAACAGTCACTGGACTTTGTACAAAGCAGTGCACTGTTTGACAGTATCATGCATGGCCAACTCAGTGAGATTGAGTTAACTGCGGTACTGATCGCATTAAAGATGAAAGGTGAAAGCGCCCAAGAAATAGCTGGTGCAGCAAATGCGATGCGAAGCAATGCCAAACCTTTTAATAACAATGGACTACGCTGTGTAGATAGTTGTGGTACGGGCGGCGATGGCGCTAACACCATTAATGTCAGTACCACTGCAGCAATTGTTGCCGCCGCATGTGGTCTCAATGTGGTAAAGCATGGTAATCGTAGCGTATCTAGTAAATCTGGTTCGGCCGACTTATTAAAAACATTGGGTATTAATTTAGATATGAGCGGTGATGTTGCCAGTGAGTGTCTAACCAAAACTGGCTTTACTTTTTTGTTCGCGCCCAACTATCACCAAGGCACTAAACACGCAATGCCAGTGCGAACAGCCCTCAAAACGCGCACTATTTTTAACATTCTTGGCCCTTTGGCAAACCCAGCAGCACCGCAAGTTCAGCTACTTGGGGTTTACGATCCAGCGCTTTGCACACCTATGGCTGAAACGCTAAAAACGCTTGGTACAGAAAGAGCCATGATAGTTCATGGCGCAGGCACCGACGAAATTGCACTACACGGTGAAACTCAAGTCACTGAGCTTAATCAAGGCGAGCTGACACACTACACCCTCAATGCGCAAGACTTTGGCCTTGAAAACTATTCGCTTGCAGACATCGCAGGGGATACGCCAGAGTATAACGCCAAAGCGAGTTTGAATATTTTAAAAGGCCAAGGCAAAGATGCCCATAACGCAGCGATTGCAGCGAATGTGGCTGCGCTTTTGGTGATGGAACAAAAAGCAGAGAGCTTTAAAGAAGCCACAGCACACGTATTGGAAGTGCTGGCATCGGGCAGAGCATACCAAAAGCTCACAGATATTGTTGAGGTAAGTAATCATGGCTAACGTATTGGAAAAAATTGTTGCCGATAAGCGTGTCGAACTTGAACAAAGAAAGGCCACATTACCACTTGAAGATTTTATACATAAGGTGGAGCCTAGCCAACGCAACTTTTATGCCGCTCTGGCCGCCCCTGGTACACAGTTTATTTTAGAGTGCAAAAAGGCTTCTCCATCTAAGGGGCTGATCCGAGACCATTTTGACCTTGATGAAATCACTTCTGTATATAAACGTTATGCCAGCTGCATTAGCGTATTGACTGACGAAAAGTATTTTCAAGGCAGCTTTGACTTCCTAAGCTATGTTCGTCAAAGAGTTGAGCAACCACTGATCTGCAAAGATTTTTTTATCGACGAATACCAAGTTTATTTGGCGCGTTTACATGGCGGTGATGCCATCTTGTTGATGCTATCTGTGTTAGATGATGCCCAATATGCGCAATTGTCTCAACTTGCTCAAAGTCTTAACATGACCGTGCTCACCGAAGTGAGTAATGAACAAGAAGTACAGCGAGCGCTCGCTCTTGATGCACAAATCATCGGTATCAATAACCGCAACCTGCGAGATTTGAGCACAGACTTAGCAACCACAGAGCAACTACGCAAGCTTATTCCAGACGACAAGATCGTTATCTCAGAATCTGGTATTTATACTCACCAAGACGTTAAACGCTTAGCGCCATTGTGTGATGGCTTTTTGGTTGGCAGTTCGCTTATGGCGGAACGTAACTTAGATGCCGCCTGTCGAAAGTTGATCCTAGGAGAGAACAAGGTATGCGGCTTGACGCGCTCTCAGGATGCACAAGCTGCCTATCAAGCCGGAGCGCTTTACGGCGGGCTTATCTTCTATCCTAAATCACCAAGATATGTGGACTTAGACTGTGCCAAAGCCGTCATTGATAGCGCACCGCTTCACTATGTAGGCGTATTCGTCAATGCCGATATTGAACAGGTCGTTGAATATGTTCAAGTTCTTAAACTCAGTGCTGTACAATTACACGGTCAAGAAGACGAAACATATATTGCTACCTTACGTAGTCAATTACCAGTCACCTGCCAGATATGGAAAGCACAAGGTGTTCGTGATGTATTACCAAGCCCAATACAAGGTGTTGATAAACACCTTTATGATACCAAAACCAACGAGGGTTTTGGCGGTACAGGCATTCAATTTGACTGGCAATTATTAAGCTCTCAAGTGGCCAATAACTATATGCTTGCCGGTGGCATAAACCCCGACAACGTACTTGCTGCGACCCAGCTGGGTGCACAAGGAGTTGATTTGAACTCTGGGGTAGAGTTAAGCCCTGGTAAAAAATGTCAGCAAAAATTACAAAACGCTTTTTCAAACATTAGGAATTATTGAGGTGGAAATGAACAACGCAGCTTATTTTGGTGACTTTGGTGGCATGTTTGTCCCAGAGTTACTCGTCCCAGCGCTCAAGCAGCTTGAGCAAGAATTTAACAAAGCCCAGCAGGACCCTGAGTTTTTGAGAGAATTTCAGCAATTGCTCAATGAATATGCTGGCCGCCCTACGCCACTAACATTGACACGTAACTTGGTGCGCAACCCTAACGTTAAACTATATCTAAAACGTGAAGACTTGCTACACGGTGGTGCCCACAAAACTAATCAGGTGTTAGGTCAGGCATTATTGACTAAACGCATGGGCAAAAATGAAGTTATTGCAGAGACTGGCGCTGGTCAACACGGTGTGGCAACGGCGCTTGCTTGTGCCTTGCTAGGCTTGAAATGTCGTGTGTACATGGGTGCAAAAGACGTAGAGCGTCAACAACCCAATGTCTTTAGAATGCGTTTAATGGGTGCTGAAGTGATTCCTGTTACGGCGGGCTCTGGTACACTTAAAGACGCCGTGAACGAAGCAATGCGTGACTGGTCAGCCAACTACAAAACCGCGCACTACCTGTTAGGTACGGCAGCGGGTCCTCACCCCTTCCCAACCGTTGTTCGTGAGTTCCAAAAAATGATTGGTGAAGAGGCTAAGCAACAAATTCTTGAAGCTGAAGGTCGCTTGCCTGACGTAGTAATGGCGTGTGTGGGCGGCGGCTCAAATGCGATTGGTATGTTTAGCGACTTTATCAAAGAAGAAGGAGTCAAGCTGATTGGCATTGAACCTGCGGGTAAAGGGCTAGATACAGCAGAACACGGCGCTGCGCTGTGCAAAGGCTCCAAAGGGATCCTACATGGTGCATATACTTACATCATGCAAAATGGCGATGGACAAATAGAAGAGTCACACTCAGTTTCTGCTGGGTTAGATTACCCAGCGGTTGGCCCTCAACATGCCTACTTACATGAATCAGGTCGTGCTGAGTATGTTGCCATCACTGACACCGAAGCACTGGATGCATTCCAGTCACTGGCAAAGCATGAGGGAATAATTCCTGCGCTTGAATCTAGCCATGCATTGGCATACGCGCTGAAATATGCTGAGCAACAAACTGAAGAAACTATCATTGTGGTCAATTTAAGTGGTCGTGGCGACAAAGATTTAGCCCATGTACATCAAGTTTTAAATGAGCGAGGAGAGCTATAATGAGTCGCTACGCACAGATGTTTAGTACCCTAGCAGAAAACAATCAAGGGGCCTTCGTGCCATTCGTTACGATTGGCGATCCTAACAAAGCGCTCAGTCTTGAGATCATTAAACGCCTTATTGATGGAGGCGCTGATGCCCTAGAGCTTGGCATCCCATTCTCAGACCCTATCGCGGATGGTCCCGTAATTCAATCTGCCAATATTCGTGCATTAGCAGATAACACCAATACCGAGGATTGCCTTGAGATAATCAAACAAGTGCGTCAATACAACAGCGATATCCCTATCGGGTTGTTGTTGTATTCAAACCTCATTTTTGCCAAAGGTATAGAAACCTTTTATCGCCAAGCAAAAGAAGCTGGTGTCGATTCTATCTTAGTGGCCGATGTGCCGTTGCTTGAGTCAAAGCCATTTCGAAGAGCCGCGCAAAACGTTGGCATTGAACCAATATTTATTGCAACTCCTAATGCCAATGATGATACGCTCAGAGAGTGTGCAAGTTATGGGCGGGGCTATACCTATCTGCTTTCACGCTCGGGTGTAACAGGCACAGAAACCAGCGCGCAAATGCCAGCCGATTCGATCATCACTAAGTTGAGCGAATATCATGCTGCGCCTACTTTGCTGGGCTTTGGTATTTCTACCCCGGAACACGTTAAAGCAGCACTTGACTGTGGTGCTGCAGGCGCGATTTCTGGTTCGGCTGTGGTTAAGATCATTGAAAAAAACATCGATGATCCTAGTAAACTGCTAGACGAAATACAGGCGTTTGTCTCACAGATGAAAGAAGCAACCGTACGCTAATTGCTTGCTGAGGCTAAGGCGTCTTTTAGCGCCTTAGCCGCTTTAAACTGCACTTTATTCGCCCCTGCGATTATAATAGCTTCACCCGTTTGTGGATTACGGCCCGCTTTTTGTGGATGGTAACTTAATGCAAATGTACCAAGCCCAGAAATAGGCATTTGATCCCCTTCTGACAGGCGCTTTTGAATAATTGCTAAAAGGCTATTCAACGCAGCTTGGCTATCCTTTTTACTCAACTCACTCTTTGCAGACATCGCGGTGATCAATTCAGATTTATTCATTACTACTCACTTTCTGGACTGTCTAATTATGCAACAATACCGCTGCACATTTGTAAAAAGCGCAGAGGCTAAGGAGTTAGCCTACAAATGTCAATCTTGAACTTCCCCTCGGAACTTGGTAAAACCAAGGCATTACAAATAAAAAGGTAACCTAAATGGCTACATTGCTTGAGTATCTTCCGTTAATATTATTTTTTGCCGTTTATAAATTTGTCGATATCTATTGGGCTACAGGCGTACTTATTGTCACTTCTGTGATCCAACTGGCTTATCACTATTTCCAAAGTGGTCATATCGCGACCCGACACTGGGTATTTTTTGCTATAGCACTGGTGCTTGGTGGGATGACAATTTTGTTCCAAGACGAACAATTCATAATGTGGAAAGCCACTGTCATTTATGCAATTTTAGCGCTATCACTGCTGATTTCTCGATATGTTTTTAAAAAGAACCTCGTAGAAAAAGCACTATTAGGCTTGCTTAAATCAGTGAGCGAAAAAGAACAGGGTGATAAAACCGACAACACACCCATTGTGATCCCAAAATCAATCTATGAGCAACTAAACTTGATGTGGATGATGCTACTGGCCTTTATTTCAGCGCTTAATTTGTATGTGGCATACAACTTTTCACTCGATACTTGGGTTAATTTTAAAGTATTCGGGCTCATGGGCATCACCTTTGTGGCAATCTTGCTGACCATGATGCGCATTTATAAATACTTACCTGAAGACAACGGTTGACCCTAGCGACAGAAAACTGCCATATATTCTAAAGAATGTCACTTTTGAGGACATTTTTGCTGCTATAGTTTTTGTAAAACGAAGCAAAGCGAGAATGTCCTTGAACGCAAGTCAATACCGCTGGTGTGAACTGTTTTTAATCTTTTTTTGTTTACCAACTTTGGCATATATATTTCGTGATCATTTGGCCAACTGGCTGTTCCCTGCCCTTATTATCTTGATGATAATATGTAGCTTTTTACTCTTAAATGACCCCCATTTTAAACGCTTTAGACTCACCAGTTTAGGGCAGTTCTCGACGATAAAACGGCGTTTATTTACCACATTTCTCAGTGGTGCACTTTTTTCAGCCATGCTGTATGGCTTGTTTAATCAAGAGCATTGGTTTGCCTTTCCTCTTAACTCTACAACGCAGTGGCTGTATTTGCTGGTTGCCTACCCACTGCTGTCGGTACTGCCACAAGAGCTGATATTTAGAAGTTACTTCTTCCACCGCTACAAGCGCATTTTGCCGAAAAAAAGCTCGCGTATCATACTCAGTGCTACGGTGTTTGCACTCGCTCATAGCGTCTACGACAACTGGGTTGCTATTGCCTTGTCATTCGTGGGCGGCCTGTTGTTTTCATACACCTATGCTCACAGCCGTTCACTGATGGTTTGTGTGCTAGAGCACAGTTTATGGGGGTTATGGATATTTACACTTGGACTGGGGCAATACTTAGACTCTGGCGTAACCTTCTAGGGCGTGACAACAGTCTTTATGGCAATAGGAATCTGACATAAAAAAGCCGGGACTTAGCCCGGCTTAACTAAGGTGATAGCGTTTAAAATCCAAATAAGCTAAATGCAAAAAATTTGGTAGCCACTGTGTTAGCAAAGATCACCACCAGTACCACTGGGATGAAAGTAGACAGTGAAAAATTTACGTACTTCTCCACCAAACTGCCAGTATAGCTTTCACAGCCCTGTGCGAGTTCTGCTGATAGATTCGCCTTCTTCCAACGATAAATCACAAACAAACAAACCATAAGGCCGTTAAGTGGCAATATCGTGTCGTAGAAAACATCATAGACTAAGTCAAACATGCTCTTATCACTACCACCATAGCTAACAAACTTGGTCAACCCTTCGACCATGCCAAACGACATAGTACACAATACTGTTAACAAACCTGTCGATACTGCCAGAATAAGTAATGCCATTTTACGGCTAACACCTTTTTCTTCCATTAAAGCGGAAGTGGGTACTTCAACAATTGATACCAAAGAGGTGATCGCTGCAAAAAACACTAACAAAAAGAAAATAAAAGCAACGATAGATGCACCCACGTAACCAATATCCGTTTGTAGCGCGAGTAAAATCTTGGGTAAGAATTCGAATATCATAGAAACAGATGACTCTGATAGCTCATCAGTATTAGTAGCCGGATTAAAACTAAAGATTGCAGGCAACACCATCAGACCTGCAATAAATGCAACCAATGAGTCTGTAATCGCTACCATTTTCGCGCCACCAACAATGTCATCCTTTTTAGAGATATAGGACGCGTAAGTCATCAAAATACCCATACCCAAAGATAGCGAAAAGAATGCTTGTGATAACGCCCCATTAAGCACGCTGGCATTCATTTTAGAAAAGTCAGGCACAATGTAATAGCGCACACCTGCCATAGCGTTATCAAGAGTCAGAACATACGCAACCAGACCAATCAAAAGTACAAACAAGGTTGGCATTAAAAACTTAGCCGCTTTTTCAATCCCCTGTTTCACACCGCCTACGAGGATCAAGTTAACAATAACCCCCACTAACAACATGTACCAGAACACACTCGTTTGATTAATAAACTGCCCAAAATGGCTGGGGTTCGCTAATGCATCTAAGTTGCCCAGCGCCGTTTGTGCCAAATATCCAAAAATCCACACCGTGATCACCATGTAGAACACGGCTATCATAAATGGCGTCAATACAGACAACCCTCCGGCAATAGACCAGCGCTTGTCACCACCAGAAAGTGCTTTGTATGCTCCGTATGGGTCTTTTTGTGCCTTACGGCCCATGGCCATTTCAGCCATCATTACGGGTAAACAAATAAAAGCAACAAACAACGCATAAACCAATAGAAAGGCGCCACCGCCATTTTTTGTCGCTGACACAGGAAAACCAACTAGGTTACCAATACCAACCGCTGATCCTGCGGCCGCTAAGATAAAACCCAGTCGAGAGCTAAAATGCTCACGATTTGCACTCATGCGGAAAACCTTATTATTATTTTTTCGGAATATCCGAGCGACTCTACCAGCCTTGACGTGCGGTTTTCAAGTGTAAAAGGATAAAGGGGCAGACAAATTCCCTAAGCCATTTACAAGACAACGCAAAGCAGACTAATATAAGTGTTTATTTAATTTACCTTTGATTCGCTCCTATGCTGTATATGATTTATTCTACCGACGTTGAAAACTCGTTGGAAAAACGTCTCGCTACTCGGCCAGAACACCTTGCTCGCTTAACTGATCTCAAAGAGCAAAACCGATTGTTTGCAGCTGGGCCATTGCCTGCGATTGATAACGAGGACCCAGGCCAGGCAGGTTTTACGGGCTCGTTGGTAATTGCACAATTTGATTCTTTAGCAGATGCTCAAGCTTGGGCAAGCGCCGATCCATATATTGCTGCGGGCGTCTATGAGCATAGTGTTGTAAAACCGTACAAAAAAGTATTGCCTTAGTTCAGTTTTGGTTAATTACGCTCGTCGTAGAGTGGCGTTAAGTGTTAAGCAACCCAAGCCCCGTGGAGCTTAGTAGAATGCGATTGTCAGTTTGTTTCCTGCTTTTTACCTGCCTTACATGCACGCAAGTGCTTGGTCAAACACCCAAGGGTGAACCAATCAGTAAAAAGCAAGCCGTTGAGCTTGCTCTGGCTGAATGTCAGGGTAGAACATTAAAGATTACTGAACAAAGTGACGATTATATAGTCAGAATCTTACGAGATGATGGCCGTGTTGTAGATATCCGCGTCGATAAAAAGAATGGGACAGTCAAGAAGGATTAGAAATGCGAATTTTAGTAATCGAAGATGATGTACAGTTGGCTGAAAATCTGCGTTCGGCTCTTGAAAAAGAAAAATATAGTATCGATTTATGCCACGATGGTGAATCCGGGTTATTTCATTTAACTGAATACCCGTTAGACATGGCTGTGATCGATTTAGGCTTACCTAAAATTGATGGTATTGAAATCATCAGACGTGCCAGAGCTGCTGGTATTAAAATCCCGATTTTAATTTTAACCGCACGTGACCGCTGGCAAGATAAAGTAGAAGGCTTGGATGCAGGTGCAGATGATTATTTAACCAAGCCGTTTCACGTTGAAGAACTGATTGCACGCTGTAACGCACTGATACGCAGAAGTGCTGGACAGGCAAACCCTGAGATCTGCATTGGACCGATTAAAATTCATACTCGCTCACAGCAAGTATGGGTAAACGATCAAGAGCTATCGTTGACCGCTTACGAATACAAGGTTCTTGAATATATGATGGTTAACCCTCAGAAAGTGATATCTAAATCTGAGTTGACCGAGCACATCTACGATCAAGACTTTGACTTGGACTCGAACGTGATTGAAGTATTTGTATTGCGACTGCGCAAGAAACTTGACCCAGATGGTGTTTTAAACCCGGTCGAAACTTTACGTGGTAGAGGATACAGGTTCAAAACTCAGTGGTAAAACCAGCACAAATCTCCCTAAAAATAAGACAAGGATTTATCCTTGTCTTTGTGCTTGTAATAGCACTACCCGCTCTGTTTTTCTCAATTGGTCGTGCATATCATGCATCCTTAATCGACGCGACAGAAAAAACACTCGAAGCACACCTGTACTCTTTGATCTCTGAAGTAGAATTTCTAGAAGATGGTATTGAAATGCCACGCACCATTCTTGCCCCAGAGTTGAACAGAATAAATTCAGATACCTTTGCACTCATTTATCAAGGGCAAAGCCTAGTGTGGTACTCCGAGTCTGCCGTGAATCTTTCTATCTCGCCAATATTTGATGACTCTGAGGCTGGCGCCGCTGAATTTAAACTTGTTGAATATGGTGACCAAAAGTACTGGCAACTCAGTCTCACCGTGATTTTAGGAAACGCAGATTATTCTCAACACGCCCGATTCATTTTGCTAAGGGATAATAAAGCGCTGGTTGAGTTAATGTCAGGATTTAGAAATACCCTCATCAACTGGATGCTGGTTATGGGCGTGATAATCGCGGCTTTGATGGCGATAGGTTTTATCTGGAATGCAAGACCACTACAAAGATTAGACAAAGAAATTAAAGAGATTGAGGCTGGTAAAATTGAAAAAATCACAGGTATCTATCCAAAAGAGCTATTAATCATCAAGTCTGATTTAAATCTGCTTCTGGACTCCCAACGTCGCCAAAAAGAACGTTATAGGGCTTCTTTAAGTGATTTAGCGCACGCTCTCAAAACCCCGCTTGCAGTATTAAAGTCCAGTAAACTCGCTGATGATGAGGATGCTCAGGAGCAATTGGACCGCATTAATGCCATGATAGAACATCAGCTTAAACGCGCTGCTACCGGTGCATCTGACACTTGGAAAAAGCAAACACTGATTAAACCAGTACTCGACTCAATTTTAAATGCGATGAAAAAGGTCTATCATGATAAAGACATCACTTTTAATTCGCAGTGCACAGAAAAGATCGCCTTTTTGGGTGATAAAACAGATTTAATGGAGATTTTGGGCAACATTATCGACAACGCATGTAAAGCATGTAAGACACGTGTAGAGATTTGTGTGCGTTTTGATAAAAGCCAAACCCTCGCGCTCGAAATAGAAGATGATGGCCCTGGTATACCGGAGCACCAACGCTCTGAGTTACTCAAAAGGGGTAGCCGTTTAGATACTTATGAAGCTGGCCACGGAGTTGGGATGGCAATTGTGTCTGACTTAGTTAATTCTTACCATGGTACAATGGAGATAGGAAGCTCTAAGTTTTCAGGTGCGAGGTTTTTAATTGAATTCAATTATGAAAAAAATTAGCTCGGCGGCCTTTTTTCTATCGCCACTGATTGCCAATGCAAACCCAACAGATGTTTCCTTAACCGACTGCTCAGCGCTTGAGAGCTACCACCCTATTGACTCTAAAATCTATATTCAATGCCTTGATAGCAATATTGATATGCTGCGAAGATATCAGCAAAGTTGGATCAATAAACTACTTCACGACATAGAAATCCTCCAAGCGCAGACAGGTAATACGCAATTGATGCCCATCATCAAACGAGCTGTTGTTTATCAGGAGCAATATATGGAGGACACCTGTAAGTGGCGTTATTTACATACTTTGCCCAACTCTATCAAGGCATCAATCGTACATAAAAAATGTACCGTACGAATGCTACGTCGGCACATTGAAGATTTACAGATACCCTACTAACGTATTCACTGCTCTGCGCTACCTAGTAATGTAGATAACCAGTGACCATCTTCGCTATTTTCTAGTGCGATTTTGACCACCATAGTCAGTGGCACTGAAAGCAGCATGCCAACGGTCCCTAACAACCACCCCCAGAAAATCAATGATAAAAATACCACCAATGCTGACAACCCTAACCCACGCCCCATGTATTTGGGCTCTACAATATTACCCATCACTGTATTAATCGTGACATACCCTGCAGCTACTAGGCCAGCTATAAGCGGCCCATGCGTGACTAGGGCCAACAAAACAGCTGGTATCGCGGCGATAATAGAACCAATGTTGGGGATATAGTTGAGAAAAAAAGCAACGACTCCCCAAAGAATAAAATAGTCTATATTCAGTAGCCACAACATCAGCGACGCACACAAGCCTGTCGCCAACGATACGAGTGTTTTTATCGCAAGATAAGAGTTAATTGACTCCAAGAAACGGTCTATTTGCTTTAGCTTCATTTCAGGATCGTCTAGGGCCAAATGAACCTTATTCGCGATGGTTGGTGCTTCAAACAACATGAACACCACGGTCAAAATAATCAAGAATACATTTGCCATCACCCCACCTAACCCCGTCAGCATAGATGAAGCCATATCGATCATCTTACCTGGGTCAAACAAAGCGATAATTTGTTGTTTATCTATCAAAATATTATGTTGTGCTGCCGCGTCGACTAGCCAGATAAATTTGCTTTGCAATTGCTCACGGTAGTTTGGCAACTGCTGAGAAAAATCGTTTACAGATTGCCCGACCAAACCCGCTATGCTGGTGCCAATCGCCAGAATAAGTGCGATGACTAAAATAATTGCTATCCCTTTTGGGATATTAAAGCGAGCAAAGAACTTCAACAATGGATTGCAAATAATGGCAATAAAGGCCGCAAGTATAAAAGGCACAACGATATCACTGGCTAACTTTATGCCTGCAAGCACGATTACCAATGATGCAAGTACAACGAGGCTCTTATTTATTCCAGACAATGAAGACACTTGAATTCCTTATTATTTTTTTAAAAGTGTAATGGAATCTAGCTGAAAATAAAACGTTTTGATCTTTATTCAATATTTTCCGTAAATTACCTACACTAATGATATATGAATAGGTTTAGAGCACCGCGTTATGAATATATTGGTAACTGGCGCAACAGGTTTAATCGGTGACCAACTATGTCGCTTTTTGTACAACAAACACCAAGTCAGCGTATTAACCCGAAATATAGTCAAAGCTCAACAGCAATTTAGAAGCCATGTAACCTGTGTGGATACATTAAGCCATATCGATTTTAACAACCTTGATGCCGTCATTAATTTAGCGGGCGAGCCCATCGCCGACAAGCGCTGGAGCGCAAAGCAAAAACGTGCCATTTATGAAAGTAGATTAGATATCACTGAGCAACTGGTTACTAAAATAGCGTCTGCAGAAACCCCGCCACACACATTAATTTCTGGCAGTGCAGTTGGATTTTATGGGCGACAGCCAAATGACATTGTCATTGATGAAACCTGTCAGCATCCGTACCAAGAATTTAGCCATCAGCTTTGTAAACAGTGGGAAGACATCGCTTTACGTGCTCAAAGTGAGCAAACTAGAGTATGCATTTTACGCACTGGCATTGTGCTCAGCCAACACGGTGGTGCATTAAAGAAAATGCTGCCAGCGTTCAAGTTTGGGTTAGGCGGACCACTTGCTAGCGGCGAGCAAATGATGTCTTGGATCCACATTGATGATATGGTCCATATCATTTTATATTTGTTAAAACACCAAGAGCTTAGCGGTATATTTAATGTTACCGCCCCCTCACCAGTTAGCAATCTGGACTTTACCAAAGCACTTGGACAGGTTTTACATAGGCCAACTGTATTCAAAATGCCCGAAAAAGCGCTGCGTCTGATGTTTGGTGAAATGGCCGATTTGCTCATATATGGACAGGCTGTAATACCTAAGCGAGTCCTAAAATCAGGTTATCACTTTAGGTTTAGCGATATAGAAGATGCTTTTACAAGCTTATTAGTGCGTGACAGGTAGCACTTTATTAGCGCAATCCATAATCACAGATTACTTTATTGAATAGAAACGACAAGCTTAACGCCTGTCGTTTCTATGGTCGGGGATTGCTAAGGAAGTACGTTATTAATAAGCTGTGATACGCCAAGCGTTTCAGAGTCTTTCACGTAGCGATAGTGCTTTTTAAAGATCCAAAATCCAGTACTTTTATCAAAAGTTTGAAAGCCCACATTGTTACCAGCAACGTCAATGTTGTTCTGTGCAATAGTCACTTTACCATGGTGCCCCGCCTCACGAATTGTGCCATGAGTGTATCCATCCGCCATGATCAACGGATAGTGATATGGCATAAAGCCACTGACCGCATCATCTTGTGCGCTCAACTGACCGTCCATCGCAACTTGTTGTGAGCAGCTACCAAATTTTGCAGCTTTACTCGCCCCACATGCTGAATGAGAAGCGACCACACCATCATCACTGCCTTTTAGAAACGGACTGGTCACACCCAAAAAGTCACTTGAGTTAGCTACAAACCGCAAACGTGGCGCACGGCTCGACGGTTGTGGCGCTATTTTACGCGCATTATTAACTTTCAAATCATGCAAAATGCCTAGCGCTTCTACCGTTGTGCTACCCAGCCATAGCTTTATCGCCTGCTCAACCAGCGGATCCCAAAAGTGACCCCCCATTAAGGCACTCACCGCCGTATCGGCCAACTCACTGCCCCCACCTGCGCCTGCAATATCAAAAGTCGCAACAATATTCAGTGGCTGTAAACCTGCATTTTCAAGCCAATTCGCCTGATTGTCTATGATGTAACGTGCCACTAAGTCACCCGTTGAATGCGTTAGCAATACGCAACCCGGTTCACATAGGTTTGACTGAGAAAATTGTTTTAGTTTTGGCCATAACCAGTGTGTCGCAATTTTGCCTTCTAGGCGCTCATATGACGGCCAATCGATTCGCTCATCTGCTTTGTTGCCCCAAAACGATGTCCAATATGACTGGCCATCGCTGACCACATTTGTCCCTCTTGGGTTGAGAAGTTGATCCGGCTGAAAACCGTGGACCAAGATAGTTTTATATTCATTACTGTGCGCTGCAAAACTGCTCAGTACACACAACATAAAAGCGCCTAGGGCTTTTATGCTCAACTTGCGGCATTTGTTGTTCATGTAAACTCCTGAGTATTTATTATTAGTTGCTTTATGAACTCAGACATCAGACCTCGTATCACTGAGTCATTTCAGTATGTTTAACAAAAACTCAAAATTCAACATTAAATTTACAAAAATGACTCATAAATGAACGAAAAATGGTGGGTTGACAAATTAATAGTAAATAAATCAATTAAATATATTGATATTAAAAAAGTTATTTTTTGCTGAAAAGCCTCCAAAAACCACCATATATGGCAATTTAAGGAGGTGAACAAGGTGTTTTTGGCAGTTAAATGAGAGTTATTAGATAAGCTTTTGTCAGCTACAAGTTTCCATCACTGGCTAACTGACGTAAAAACTCTAAGCTTTGTTGCTCTTCAGAAGAGGCGTTGTAAGGTAGTTGTTGCAGACTATCAAATGCAAAATCTTTAATTTCAAAGGTTTTAATCTCGCTGTTGCCATAACTTGCAGGCTCAGCAGGACTCGGTGACATGCGTTCAATGACAAAACCCGACAACAACATGTTCGCTGTATTTGGCCTAAGTACCGACCAGTGTGCTTTTAACATCATGCTTTGTGAGCCTTTTGATAGCTTCTCTTTACTTACGAGATGCGCCAAAGGCTGCCCATCATTTGTGAATAAATTCGCTCTTAGCCGATAAATACCCGGGTTGCTCACCGCGAGATTGAGCTCAATGATCATATTTTCATTTTGAGGGTAAACGCCTTTCACAGAAACGATTTTAGCGCTAGGCTGCATATATTGAAACTGCGCTACTACTGGGACTTTCTGTTTTTCAAGTTTTACGTTAGCCACAAGTTGCAGAGCACGAGGAAATTGCTTTTCCCCTTTAAAGTGCCCTTCGAAGGGGCTACTTTGTAACGTTGTCGAGGCATATTCCTGCTGAGTATCTATATCAACAAGTCTAAGCTCTACCTGTTTTAAATTTGGCCCTGTTACCTCAACTAGGATGTCTTCTGGATACACGTAACGATACTTAGATAACTTAACACTCAGCGGCTGCTCACTTCCCTCAACCAGACTCGTCACCGGATAGAAATGATTGGGATTGAGTCTGTCTTCATCATGCTCGGTGAGCGGTTGAGAATAAGGTGGATATTTAAGCGCCTGCTCGTATTGTATCGCCACATGCTGCGCGGCTTCACTCAACTGGCGAGAGGTGTGTACTGTTGCCTCGGGTTTCGCTGATACCTGCGTCTTTGGCTGTGTTACAGTGCCCGGGAACTGCCCAACAATGGGCACGTTCATATCATTTTTGGGCTTACTGTCAGGCTCTGTTTGTAAGTTTGTTTTCTCCCCAGACAAAAACCACAGCAGTACCGCAGCAACTAGCCCCGCTATCACAAGATAAGTCTTTTTCATACACAACGCACTCCATTGTTAGGGTCATTTCAAGAGCGGAAACTTGCTCACCACCTCAGACCTCTTACCAATTTATTAACATTCAGTATGTAAAACTTATGCGTTGTATTCAAATAAAAGTTCTTAACTTTCATCAAGCATTTTTGCCTTAAACCTTAGGTCATTCGAAACCTCGCTTGTGCTTATAGTACTTCGAAGACTCTAAATCTTTATGATCTAAATTGAAGTTCACCACATCAATAGAGGTACCGTTATAAATCAACGAGTATTTTGTCTAAAAGCTGTGTTAGTTGCTTCAAATCTTCCGTACTAACACTTGGAAAACAGCAGCGTATTTGCTGTGGAATTTGTAAGGCTTGAGACTTGAGTTGTAGCCCTTGGGCTGTCAATGTCACCCATTTTTTGCGTTTATCATGCTCATCTTTGACTATATCCAACAGCGACTTGGCCACCATCTTTTTTAAAATTAAGGTCATTGCCCCACCATCGATGGCTGTTTTTTCAAGCAAGCTGGCAATGGTCAATTTTTCATGTTCCCACATTGCCATCATCACCACATATTGTGGGTAGGTTAAATCAATGGCCTCAAGTAATGGCCGATAACTTCTTACAATACCATTCGCCGCCATGTAAAGCCGATGGCATAGCTGGTTTTCTAGTTTTAGTTGGCTGTCATTCATTGTATTTACCTCTGGGTACATTTTATTTTGCACACAAAGTATTTGCAAATTTGATTTTAATGTATATACTTTGCATGCAAACTAATTTTCAAATGCACAAGGAGCACATTATGAATAAGTTACAATCTATCGCTTACAGCGCACAAGCTACAGCCACTGGTGGCCGCGAAGGTACAGCTAAATCAGATGATTCACGCCTTAACGTGAAACTGTCAACACCTAAAGGTCTAGGCGGTGACGATGGCCCGGGCACCAACCCAGAGCAATTATTCGCAGCCGGTTATGCTGCGTGCTTTATTGGTGCGCTCAAGTTTGTTGCGGGGCAAAATAAAAAGTCACTACCAGCGGATACAAAAATTGACTCGCAGGTGGATATTGGTGCCATCGAAGGTGGCTTTGGTATCGCAGTAAAACTGGCCGTTACCATCCCTTCTATGCCAAAAGAAGAAGCCGAGCAGCTTGTTGAAAAAGCACATCAGGTATGCCCATATTCGAATGCAACTCGCGGTAACATAACTGTTGAACTCACTGTTAATTAATTTAAGGGTTAATAACCAAGTTAACACTCTAACAACTGGGCCTCTTACTCGCTTGAGGCCTTAGCTTATGAAATTAAAATTATATTATTAACTATCAATAGGTTGAACAACCACCCTTTTTCCACTATTAAAGCACATCGTTCTAACCATATAATTAGTATGCATTTTCTAATTACTTGTAACTAAAAATATAACAAAAGATTATTGTCTGTTTAATGAAACTACCGTAATCTGTTCCTTGCAATAATCACCATATTGTTCACAAGGAAAATGTATGAATAATAATAAGTTACTTAAAAGGAGCTTGATCAGCACTGCGATTTTTAGCTCTCTGTCCATGATGTCCACCATTGCTACCGCTGATGTTGGTGCCAATGAAGATCAACAATCACTTGAAGTTATTACGGTAACGTCTCGTAAAAAAGTTGAGACTATCCTTGAAATCCCAATGAGTGTTTCAGCTATCTCTGCCGCTGAAATGAGCAACCGAAACTACCTAGATGCCAGTGATATTTACCGCACACTTGCAGGCGCTGCGGCACCGCGAGGCGAGCTAATACTGCGTGGTCTAAGTGGAGGTAATGATACTACACCAGATACAACGGCCATTTTTACCGATGATATCCCTTATGAATTTACCAATCTGGCTGATATCGAACGTGTTGAAATCTTGCGAGGTCCGCAGGGCACACTTTATGGGTCTAATGCCATTGGTGGCACCGTACGCGTGATCACCAACAAGCCTCGTCTGGATGAGTTCGAGCTATTTGGCACAATGCAAGGTGCGGCTGAAAAAGACGTTGATGGCTATGATAGCAGCATGTCTTTAGGTGTTAATATTCCATTGATTTCAAATACCTTGGCGATGCGCGTTAACGGTAATATTACCAATGATATGGGCCCTATGGTAAACAAAGCAACGGGTGTACAACGTGAGAAAAAAACCAGTTTCTTACGTACCCAGCTATTGTGGCAACCCCAAGATGGCACTACCATCAACTTTGCTTACGTAAGAGATGAGCGTAACCCTCAAGGTACCACTTTAGGTGATACCTCGAAACCAGGTGGCTATTTCAGTTTGGATTACAAAGATAATCCAACCGCAAAGTATGGTTATGACGTCTCTCATAGTTGGAACGAATGTAACCCAAATTGGGGCCGCGTTCGTTGCGTACAAGGTAGTGAATTTGTCACCGGAGCTATAGATAAATACTCTGTATACAACACTTTCGATTACTGGGAAGAAGAGCAGTTTGATTTGTTCTCGGTTGCCGTTAATATCGACAACATCGCCGATATTGCATCGCTATCCTACACCGGCTCTTATCGCGAATATGAAACCCACTATCTAGATGATTGGTCACGTCTAGACGCGGCAGACATGTTTAAAACATGGATTATCACCCATGATGAAGAAGAGCGCACCACCCATGAACTCAGGTTACAAAACCTTGATGCGAATAGCCCATTAAGTTGGGCTGTGGGCTTCTTCTACGATAAGACCGAAGAGCCAAATACGCCAGATTATCAATGGCAATACCTAGAGCTTGGCGATAAAGTTTCAGCGGCCGCAGCGTATTGGTGGGGAGTTGATGCCCGTCAAATGGGTATAGATAAGTTTGGTGACCCTGCAAAAATTTGGAACTTAAGACGCTACAGCGCTTGGGACGAAGAGCAAGCCTTGTTTGCAGATGTAAGTTACACATTCCAAACTCAAGAGTTGGGTGAGTTTGAACTCAACGCGGGTGTGCGTCGTTTTAACCTTGAGGACTACAGTCATACCGAGACCGAAGGTGTATGGTCAGAAAGCGTGACGCTTACCTCAGGTAAAGAAGATGGCAATCGCTATAAGCTAAGTGCCTCATGGCGACCTGAAAAGCATTACTCTGTATATGCTCTGTATTCTGAGGGCTATCGCCCAGGCGGTAACAATGGACCATTGGCACAAGCCTGTGTTAACGACCCTAAAGCAGGAAACAGAAAAGACCGTTATACATCAGATGCAATCGATAACTATGAGTTAGGTGTTAAGGCGTCACTATTTGATGGCCGCTTCAGCTTTAGCTCTGCAATCTATAATATCGATTGGACAGACATCAAAACTGACATCTATATGGACACTTGTGGCTTTAGTTATACAGCCAACGCAGGTGCAGCTCGCTCTCGTGGCCTTGAATTTGAGTCTACCGCAAATCTAACCGATGACTTATCACTCATTGTTAACGCTTCTTATACCAAGTCAGAGTTAACAGAAGACAATGCATCCATTGGCGGAAGTAAAGGCGATGAAATGGCGCTAGTTCCTAAGTACAACGCCTACATTGCGCTTGACCAAGAGTTTGAGTTTAGAGGCCGTCCAGCGTTTATTCGCGCAGATGTCAGTGCTTACGGTAAGTACAAAACTCACTTTAATACCAAAGATGGTGACAATGTGCCGGCGTATCAAGTGTTCAACTTATCGGCTCGATATGAAGTAAACGATAACGTTAAACTTAGCTTGCACCTGAACAATGTGTTTGATAAAGAAACAGTTAAATATCAGAATGATAGAAGCAGAAGTGACAGTGCAACTGCACAAAAATACATTGAATTCTTACCAGGCAGAACATTGGCAGTACGTTTAGATTATATTTTCTTCTAAGCGGCGCTTGCCTAGACATAAAAAAATCCGATGCTAGCATCGGATTTTTTTATAAATAGAGTTTATTTTTTCAAAACTCTTAACAGCCGTTCGGTGTCAAGCTCGCTCTGCGCTGCACTCAAATAGTGCGCTAGGCATACCTCAAAGCTCACTTCTTCACCTTGAAGCTTAGCGTCTAGCATTGCTACCTGCTCAACCATACGCTGCTTTTTCATCTCTTGTGGCGATTCCACGTCTGCCAAAATTTCTAAACGAAGCATAAGCTGTGCTGGAACTAACTCTGTCGTGCCCTTTGGCTGCTGCCAAGTGGTAGGTAACAACTCACCCGCTTCAATTGCGTTTATAAGTTCAACATACTTTTGCTTATCCTGTTTCGCCTTTAATTGCTGTTGCAACTGAGCAATTTTATCCAACAGAGCTGCTTTTAGCTTTCGCAAACCGGGCACTAAATCCAGTGCTGAGACCTCAGCTGCCAATTTAGCTAGCTCCTCAACTGACTCTGCTTCATGCAGCTTTGAGGCATAGGCGTCCAACTGTGCCTGCTGCTCAACTTCGTGCTCAGATTGTTGCTGCTTTTGTAGTTCAAACTGCTCACTGCGTTTAGAAAATACTGCATCATTATGCTTTCTAAACGTCTGCCAAAGCGTATGTTCCTGCTTAGAGCCCGCAAAACCAATATTTTGCCACTGCTTTTGTAGTGCTTTTAGCTGTTCACATGCATCAGCCAGATCTTCAGATTCTAGTTGCTGCTGTGCCTGCTCCACAAGCTGTTGTTTAAGCCTAGCGTTGGCTTGATGATATGACTTCAAACGCTCGTTAACCGAACTGTAAACTGCTCGATAGTCGCCATTCAATGCCTTGTATACCGAACCATCTACGCTTCCAGCTGTACGCCACTGCTTTGCTAAACGATTGAATTGGCTTTCAAACTGGCGCCAGTCAAAGTTATCTGCATCTGCTTGTTGTGCCTCAAGTACTTTCATTTGCTCAATGATCTGAACCCGAGCCTGTTTTGCTTCTTCTCGCTGTTGCTCTTGCTGGGCAAAAAACTCACGACAAGGAGCAAATAGCTGCTCAATTTTTTCATCAAACTGCTGTGCCTGTGCCTTTTCTTCATCCGTATCTACACGGCCCAGCTCATTCCAACGAATACGAAGTAGTTTAACTTCTTCTGCGCGTTTTTTCGGATCTACATCTGTTTGCGCGAGCATTTCATCAACCTGAGTCAACAGTTCTGCACGCTTAGGCGTTGCTGCATACTTCTGCCAATCACGTACTTCTTGTAAAGACTCGTTCAAGCCCGTGTATAACTTTTCAATGCTCTGCTGATTATTTTCGGTCAGTTGTTGATAGTGCTCCAAGAAACCATTAAACACCCCAAAGGCAACATTGAAACGTCCCTGCTCAATCAAACGCTGCACGTCTTTACCTTTGCGTCTGGCTTGCTTTAAATGGTTTTGTTGCTCATCCAGCAACGGTGTGATGCCTTGTTTAAACTGTTTGCTTAGCGCATGTAATTGCTCAGATGCCTGCTTTTGAAGATCATCGGGAAGCTGACGCAAAATTGCTTTACATTCATCATAGGCAGATTTTTGCTCAGCCACTCTTTTGTCCAGCAGTTCTTTTTCGTCAGTAGGCTTGATAACTGCTAGTGCCTCCAAAGCCGCTTTTATTTGTTTGCTTGCCGCAATAAGTTCTGGGATCTTAGTCAACTGTTTAGCAAAGGTTTCGATACGCTTGCGCTGCTCTACTAACTCTTTACAGTCAGCAAATTCGCTCTGAGCGAGCATACTACTTAATTGAGTTAACTGTTCATCTAATGACTTGCTTTGCTGCTCATCTAACTCACTAATTGCCTTAGCTAATTGCTGTGCAAACGCATCAATCGCAGCTATGCTTGATTTAATTTCATTTGCTTTAGCTTGTTCTGCCTGTATTTTAGCTTGCTCGGCCTCAAACTCAGCCTTTTGCTTTGCGATGTGCTGTTCAAGCTTCTTGTTGATGCTGGTAAACTTCTTATCAACTGCCTTAATCGCTTCGTCATCTAGCCATTTTAGTTCAATCTCTTGCCACTCACTTAATAGCGCTTTCGCTTGTTCATTAACTTGCTGATAATCGAACTTGTCGCGTAGTGCGTTCAGCTTCGCCAACACCATTTTGGTTTGCTGCTCAACCTGTTGCGGCATTTCTTTGGCAAGCCTCTGCTGCTCAATTCGCTGTTCAATAGCCGTTTTCGCTTCACCTTGCGCACTTTTCAAAACTGCTTTATCTAATTGATATTGCTCTGTAAGAGGTAACAACGCGACTTGTACCGCCTCACCACCCTCTTTAAAAGCCCGCTCTATGAGCTTCGCGTTTGCTAAACGTTTGAGCAGTTTAACTCTAAATTGTATTTCACCTTCTGAAAAAGCGAGCTTTTCAAGCAATTTTGTCGGAGCGTATTTGTCGATATACTCGCTACGAATGTCATCACTCAGTGCGTCATTTTTGTTAAGCACTGCGCTGGAAATCTGCTGCTCTGCCAATTCTTTTAAGCTTTGGTCCTGCTTATATGCTTGCCACCACAACACCAGATCATTAACCTTGTGCAATGCTTTCTTGCGGATCTCTGTTGAGCTATCTTGCAAGGCTAAGGTTTGTAATACCTCCGCGTCTTTCCCTGTATCTAATTTATCAACTGCCGCCAAACGTACTGCCGTTTTTGGGTGCTTCCATTTAGGCGTAAAAAGGTGTTTAAAGATCATGTTCACTGAACCTAGCTATTTCATTTTGGGTTTTAAATTCTTGTTGTAACTCACGCTTTGACTTTTGAACCATTTCGCCGCGCTCATTAATGGTAAATTGCTCATTACTTTTAGCAACTTTCGCCTGATATAGCATCACTAACTGCACCGTTTGGGCTTTTTGCGCCTCGTTAAGCGGCGTACCATCTGGCCATTTGCCTGTTGCAGCACCATACTGGAGACGCTCGTACACTTCTGGTGTTAAGCTTTTTACTATACTGTCAATATTCATCGCTACTTTTTCTTTTTCAAATAAATCAACACAACTCGGTTAACCAAGTACCACACACAGCCCACAGCAATGGCTCCCTGTGCCGCTATCATCTGTAACGAATCCGGCTCAGGTTGGTGCCAATACATATATAAAAAGCCACCAAGGAATAAAATCAATGCCAAAAACGAATGATTCATAAACTTTTGTTGTTTACTGATACGTTTTTTTATCGCAAGTCGTTCAATCTGTTCTTCAGTCAGCTCACCCAATTGCAGTTGGCAATGCGGGCATACCTTAGTTTTATTTGAAATGGATTTGCTGCAACCAGGACATTGTACAATTGCCATAAATAACTCTCCAAATGCTACAAAAAAAGCGCCCATAGTGGGCGCCATTTTACTCGTTTTCTATTCGAATGTCTTTGTTCAATTCGACTCGTTTACGCGCATGTTGTTTTTATCGTCACTTTTTTGGTCACTAGATGCATGTTCTTTGTGTTCACGATTAAATTTCTGCCAGTAATCATCTACAGAGTCTTTCATTTCTTTACGCAGCAAGAAAATACCAAACAAGTTTGGTAGAGTCATAACCACTATCGCCACCGCTGCTAATTTCCAAACGAGTGTGGTATCAGCAAATGACGCCCAGAAAAAGCCCGCCACATAAAATACTCGATAAGGCATGACTGAACGACTGCCTAGTAAATAGATCATGGCTCTGTCACCGTAATATGACCATGCAATCGCCGTTGAAAATGCAAACATCAACAAACCAATCGATACGATATATTGACCGTTTTCACCAAAGAAACCACGAGTGAAGGCCTTGGTTGTCAGCTCAGCTGAGTGAACCAAAGATTCACCACGAATACTGATGCTGTCATCAACCAGCTTACCTTTGTCCACTTCCACTGTACCTGTGTAAACATGACGCTCTGTAATACCGAAGCGAATGTTTTCACCAATCGAGCGTGAATGAATAATCGTAAAGTCATCACTTAGCGCCTTGCCCTGCAACACTTCTATATTGCCTGTATACGGCTGCACCGAATGTTCTTTACCACCGTTGAGATATTGATACAGTTCCTGGCGTTGCTGCGGGTCATTTTCACTGTACTTACCATGGAGAATAGTCATTGATGAACGCTCAAACTGAGTATCAAACTTTTCAGACCACACGCCAGATGACAAAATAACCAAACCAGTGAGTGTACAAATAATAATAGTATCAATGAATGGTTCTAAAATAGATACCATCCCTTCCGAAACTGGCTCATCGGCCTTTGCAGAGGCGTGCGCAATTGGCGCAGAACCCTGACCGGCTTCATTGGAGAATAAACCACGGTTTACACCTCGGTTGAAGGCATAAGCAAATGACGCACCTAAGAAACCACCAGCTGCGGCGGAGCCTGTGAACGCGTTGGTGAATACAGCGGCAAATGACGGTGCGATATTTTCAATGTTGTAAAAAATAACGGCTAACGCGCCCACGATGTAGATAGCTGCCATAATTGGCACAATGCGAGAAGTAATCGCAGCGATACGTTTGATCCCACCAAGAATTACTAGCGCCAATAATACAGATAACACACCACCTGTGTGCCAAGGTTCAATGCCAAAAGTTGCTTCCATACCTTGCGCAATGTTATTGATCTGCGGCAGGCTTCCTGTACCAAATGAACTGATCACAGTTGCTATAGCAAATAATATAGCCAGCCACTTCATGTTTAAGCGACGGTCCATATAGTACATAGGGCCACCAGCCATTGTGCCATCATCGGTTTTGACACGGTACTTATGCGATAAGGTGACCTCTACAAACTTGGTCGTCATACCGAAAAATGCAGTCATCCACATCCAAAACAACGCTGCAGGACCACCAATAGAGATAGCCAACGCTACACCACCAATATTACCCGTGCCCACAGTGCCCGACAAAGCAGTTGCCAGAGCTTGAAAGTGAGTAGTGTCCCCTTCATGACTTTTTTTATCAAACTTACCCGTTACTACTTTACATGCATGCTTAAAGTAGCGAACTTGTGGGAACTTGAGATAAATTGTAAAGAATAAACCTACCCCTAAAAGTACATATGGGAACCAAACGGATCCCCCTAAAATGCTATCTAGAAAATCTAGAAACTGTCCAAATGCATCCACGACTCATCCTCTTGTTGTTATACGTAAAAAGCAACCGAATAACGGTTGCTTTTTGGGTTAATTATTATCTTAATTTATCTACGACACTCACAATCGCCGCGAGCGTGTCTTGTCCAAACTGGTATGAACGTCTGTCTGACCAACCATAGTAAGGATCTGGCAAATTAGCATTATCCTTAAACGGCATTTCAACGGTATAAGCTAACGTTTTAAATGCCTCACCCACAGCACAGGACGCAACGGTTAGGTTTGCCTCACCTGGAGCGTCTTTATCATAGCCAAATTCATCTTGAAACTCAGGCGTAATCGTCAATAGTGCAGCTTTGAAAGTATCTTCAAGTTCTTTGATACGTGCATCATAACTTGGTATCCCTTCACCACCTGCCACAAAATTGTACGGTAGCGCTTCATCACCGTGAATGTCTAGATACATATCAACGCCAGTCTCATGCATTTTATTTAACACGTGATATACTTCTGGAGATTTTTCTAAGCTTGGTGTTTGCCATTCACGGTTCAAGTTAACGCCTGCAGCATTCGTGCGTAGATGACCTCGCACACTACCATCTGGGTTCATATTAGGCACTATGTGGAATACGGCTTTTGACAATAATGCAGCTGCATGCGGGTCTTCATCATCTAACAGCTTATGTAGCAAGCCTTCAACAAACCACTCAGCCATTGTTTCACCAGGGTGTTGACGCGCGGTGATCCAGATTTGCTTTTTACCGTCCTCAGGCTCCCCTACAGTAAGTAGACCAATGTCACGGCCATCTAGTGTTTCACCCAGTGTTTCAATGGCGCAAATGTCATGGCTTTGTGCCCAATATAATAAATCTAGGTGACGCTCATAACTATACGGTGCGAAATAAGCAAAGTAGGTGTGTGAAAATTCAGGTTCAAAATCAATAATTAAACGGCCATCTTCATAATGACTCGGCACTCTAAACCATGTTTGACGATCGTATGATGCAACCGCATGATAGTCATCCCATCCTTCTGGATAAGCTGACTTTTCAAGACCATTAATATGTAGTTTGTGACCTAAAAATGGTGTGCTCTCTAAACGAAAGTGAAACCACTGAAAAAAATCGGATTCATTGTCTTTATTAATTTCCAACTGAATATCAAGAGGCTCGCTAGCCGCTAGCACCTTGATATTACCACTGTCAAAATTACTGGTGATCTTCATCATGTACCTTAATTGTTTTACCCCGTTCATTTTGAGCGGGAGAACTTCGCTGTTAATTCTTGTTAGCTGACTGTAACGTAATACGCTCAAGAGTATCACAGCCTGCTACGTTCAAAAACTAAAAAAGCCAGCAAATGCTGGCTTTTTAAGACTATCAACGTATTAACGAGGCAGACTTGGGAATGATACTTCTGCCATATCACGCATAACACGTACTACCTGACAGCTATAACCAAACTCGTTGTCATACCAAACGTAAAGAACAACGCGATCACCATCAACAATTGTTGCTTGTGAATCTACTACGCCCGCATAACGGCTACCAACTAAGTCTGTTGATACGATTTCTGTTGACGCTGTGTAATCGATTTGATCACGTAAGTCAGAGTAAAGCGATGTGTTACGTAAAAACTCGTTCAACTCTTCACGGTCAGTCGCTGTTTCTAGGTTTAAGTTAATGATTGCCATCGAAACATTTGGTGTAGGTACGCGGATAGCGTTACCTGTTAGCTTACCCGCAAGTTCCGGAAGTGCCTTAGCAACCGCTTTTGCAGCACCAGTTGAGGTAATAACCATGTTCAATGCCGCACTGCGACCACGACGCTCTGCTTTGTGATAGTTGTCGATCAAGTTTTGGTCATTAGTGTATGAGTGAACCGTTTCTACGTGGCCATTCTTTATACCAAACTTATCATTTATAGCTTTTAGAACAGGAGTGATTGCGTTGGTTGTACAACTTGCAGCTGATACAATCTTGTCTTCACTCTTAATGTCTTGATTGTTTACACCGTAAACAACATTTTTGATGTCGCCTTTAGCAGGTGCAGTCAATAGTACTTTTGCTGCGCCTGTTGATTTAAGGTGCAGGCCAAGACCATCTTCATCTTTCCAAATACCGGTATTGTCAACGATCAACGCGTTCTCAATGCCGTATTTTGTGTAATCTACTTCATCTGGAGAGTTTGAATAGATAACTTGAATGTAGTTACCGTTAGCTTTAATCGCGCTCTTTTCATGGTCAACTGTGATTGAACCGTTGAAAGGCCCATGGATAGAGTCACGACGTAGTAAGCTTGCACGCTTTTCTAAGTCACCATCACGACCGCCACGAACAACGATAGCGCGTAGGCGTAAATCAGCGTGAGAGCCGCCACGTTCAATAAGTAGGCGCGCTAATAAACGACCAATACGGCCAAAACCATAAAGCACAACGTCGCGAGGCTTTTGCTCATCGCCTTTGTTGATTAGCTCAGCAAGCTCAGCGTTAAGATATTCTTCGATTGAGCGGCCTTCACCAGCATTTTTATAAATGTAGCCATATGCTAGTTTGCCTAAATCGATGCGTGCTGGTGCTAAGTCCATTTTGCTGATAGCTTCTAAAAATGGGAAGCTTTCGCGCAAACGCAGTTTACGCTCTTCAAAGCGTGCAACAGTTTTGTGTGCTTTGATCACGTCGATGGTACTGGTGTTTACCAAAGGACGGCCATAAACCGCGATTTCGATACCAGAGTTACGATATAAGCGACCAATAATTGGTTGCATATTTTCTGCGTAATCTTGGCGTTCTTGCCAGCTATTTTGATATTCTTGCTCGTGAGATAAGGTCATTTTTTCTGCCTAATAAACAATTTTTTGAACGGATAGCCCTATCGGGCACACGTATTCTAATTTAAACCGCCGTGATTCTCCACTGTTACTCATCAATTCATTGGGCTAGAATACTCATAATAAATGACGACAAGAGGAAATCTCATGGCATTAAGACAATCTATTGTCTTGTCTGTATTGCTATTGGCAGGCTGTGATAACGCCATTACGTTGAGTCGAGTGTGCGACGAAACGCCTGGATTTTGTAGTGACTTAAACACAGATAGTCATTGTAGAGAAGAGCGCGCGGAGGTAATTGTTGCGCGTTATCATGAATACAAGAAGCCAACCGACGAAAATAAGTACCAGCTACTTAAACTATTCGAAGACTATGACAAATGTGTCTCCCTCGCGGCCAAAATTGAACACATAAAACTAAAAGAAAAAACCACGTCTCGCGTCAATGGTCATTTAACAAGCCTTAAAGAAATTAATCGCATTTTTAAAGAAACATTAAACACCACACATCCTGGGTTACTGTATTACCATTGGTCACGCAACGCTAATCGAGCGGCGTTAAATAAATTACTCAACATGCAAGAACAAAAAGTGGTTAAAGATGATCCGGAGATTCAGCTCTTTTTGGCAACCTTTTATGCCAAGATTGATGATGATAAAACGGTCGACTTGTTGTACCGCGTTTTAGAGTTAAATAAGAAAGGCCAACAACCCGCTCCAGAAGTATACGAAACTCTGACGAGTATTTTTTATAAGCAAGAAAAATACAAACATGCTTATACCTTTGCTAAGGTGGCAAAACTATCTGGCTATGAAAATGTGGATATTATTCCCATTGAACATCAAATTACCAGCCTTGGTAAATCGCTAGATCCGTTGAACGATTTAGCACAAAAAACCTATACCAGTATTCAAGAAGGTACCTTTGTATCACCTAGAGAATTTTAAAAAAAAGAGCAGCGGTTGCTGCTCTTAAACTTTTAACTTTAAAGTCGGAAAGTTAAAACTGTTACGCCTTATTTTTTAGCTCTTGTGTTACTTGAGCCAAACCCACTTCAGAAATGCGAGTAATAATCTCTTTTTGCTTGGCACTGAGCAATGAAATGCCTTCTGCAACCATATCGTAGACTTTCCAGCTACCGTCTTTCGATTGTCTGAATTTAAAGTGCATATCGATATCAGGTCCTGACATTTCTTTAATCACCACTTTTACGGTAGCAAATTCATTGTCACCAAGCGGCAACTCTTCAAACAGTACATTTTGCCCTTTGTACTGCAACAAAGCGTTGGCATAGGTTGCTACTAAGTAGCTATCCACCGCATTGATAAATTCAACGGCTTCAGCTCGTTGCAAGCCTTTTATATGCTTACCCAGCAATTTAAATGACACAAACTTCACATCTATATGCGGCATTAATCGGCTACGTACGATGTTCTTCATAACATCAGGTTGAGCTTTGCCGTCTTTGTTAACCGCTTTAATATCGGTAAATAATTCGTCACCTACTTTGGTAATTAACTGATAGGGTGTGTCCGATGCAAAGCTAAAGGCTGAAAACAGCATCGCTAACACGATAATTAATCTGTTCATGAGTAAACGTCCTAAATGTTTATATGGCGATATGGTACGCAAACATTTCATGCATAAAAAGATGCAAATAAGCACATACTTGATGCCAAATCAGCACCAATAAATTTCCGTTTATTGCTGCCATTCATCACGCAAAAATGTTTCGCGTGCATTATAACGAAGGCATGCAAGAACAAATGTTAGGATTTGTAAGGAGTATTGAAAAAGTGTCGCTCAGCCTTTGCTTTGCTAAAGCCAATACTATTTAGCTAAGCCTTAGCAAAGGACTGTTAGCATAGTGAGCCTACGCTACTTTTATGCTCTGGAAGGTACCTGGCAGGTGTTGTCTTTGTTTTAACGCTCGCGCTATCTCATCGCTTTCAAAAGCGATAAGTTCATGCTTTGGCAAACGTAAACGTTCTTGCTGAAGATTTTCCATCAAGATATTACCTAGAAATGACATACGCTGCTGCGCACAAATACTCTTGGCCAGCCAAGCCCCTGGCAAAGACACCACGCCAATATTTGGTGCTTTTTTAAACAATAACGCATCATCAAGCTGGGATAAACCGGAAATACAACTGATTCGACCGCAAAATTGCAACAGTGACAATAACTCATTGGTATGTTGACCGCTGCTATCAATAACGCCCTGAACACCATCATATCCATATTGACGCTGGATCAAGTCGGCTAGATTTTCATCTTGCTCAGAGAACACTGCGTCAGCGCCCAATTCTTTTAAAAGCTCTTGATGGCCTTGTGGGCAATTACTAAACACCATGAGCCCCTGTTGTTTAGCAAATTGAATTGCCAACTGACCAGTGCACGTGTGGCCTGCTTCAATGAAAACGGAATCACCTTCGTCTAACTGCAGTTTTAGCAAGGCAATTAACGCCGTCATCCCCGGTGTTGGCAGGCAAGCTGCTACGATTGGGTCAACGTGTTCAGGCACCACTGCCAAGGCATAGTTTGCCACAGCGGCATATTCACTCATCACACCTGGCGTGCTGATATCATTGTGCCACATCACGCGCGTACCAACTTGTGGATGCATTCCTTTTGGCGCATCAACCACAGTACCAACCGCATCAAAGCCAAATACGCGTGGATACTGCCAACAAGGCGTGCCTTGTTGGGCAAATTTCTCGTCTAAGCTGCCTAGCCCTGTGTATTCCACCTTCACTAACACTTGCTGTGCTGTTGGTTTTGGCGTGCTTAACTGAGCCTGCTGCAAACGAAAGTGTACACCTGGCTCTGCAAGTAAAATACCGCTCATGGTTTCAGGAATTGTTGTCACGCGATTCTCATTCATTTCTATTTTGGAGGCTGATTAGTTGTATGTAATGTTCTAATAACCGTTTTAATTATTAGAACATTCATTGTTGTACAGCTCAACTATAAGTTAATCATGTGTCAAAATCTGGCTAGACTTTGCTACATTTTTAGCGCTTTTGCTACTCACCAACATATAAAACACCGGTGTAAATAGCAATCCAAATAACGTTACGCCCAACATGCCAAAGAATACTGCGACCCCCATGGCATGGCGCATTTCAGCTCCCGCCCCTGACGCTAGCACCAAAGGAATAACCCCAGCCGTGAACGCAATCGAGGTCATCAAAATTGGTCTAAGACGCAGTCTACAAGCGGTGATGATTGCCTCTAGTGCTGTTTGACCATCATCATTTTGCTCTTTAGCAAACTCAACCATCAAAATGGCGTTCTTACACGCCAAAGCAACCAACACGATTAGAGCTATTTGCGTGAATATATTGTTATCTCCGCCTATCCACCAAACACCAAGTAATGCAGAGAAGATAGTCATTGGAACTATCAAAATGATGGCCAATGGCAGCCTTAAGCTTTCGTACTGTGCCGCCAGTACCATAAATACCAGCAGTACCACTAGCGGGAAAATATATACCATGGTATTGCCCGCTAAGATTTGCTGATAAGTCACATCAGTCCACTCAAACGCCATATCATTGGGCAGGTGCTTAGCTAATATCGCTTCCATTGCCTGCTGCGCTTGATCAGAGCTAAACCCTGGAGCTGGACTGCCGTTTAGCTCAGCACTTGGATAGCCATTGTAATGCATCACTCTATCCGGTCCCGTCGTAGGTGTCGCGGTTAAAACAGACCCCAACGGTACCATATCACCTCTTACGTTACGCACTTTTAGCGCTAATATCTGCTCAGGGTCTAAACGACTTTGTGCTTGAGCTTGCGCAGTCACTTGGTAAGTACGACCAAATAAGTTGAAGTCGTTCACGTACAAAGAACCCATATATACCTGTAGTGCGTTAAACACCTCTGATAACGGAATACCTTGCAACAGCGCCTGTTCTCTGTCGATATCGATATCCATTTGTGGTACCTGAATTCTAAAGCTTGAGAACATCCCCGTCAGCGCTGGGTCTTTTCTTGCCTCATTGGTTACAGTTTGTAATGTATTAAATAGCGCCTCAAATCCTTTATTGCCTCTGTCTTCAATTTGCAACTTAAACCCCCCTGTAGTCCCCAAACCTTGGATTGGCGGCGGAGGAAAAACAGCGACAAAGGCTTCATCAATGGCGCTAAAGCGCTTGTTAAGTTCCATCGCAATTGCCATCGCAGATAAACTTGGGTCATTACGCTTTGTAAAGTCTTCAAGCGGCGTAAACACAATGGCAGCATTGGGGCTGTTGGTAAAGCCATTGACTGACAGCCCAGGAAAAGACACCGTGTTTGCAACGCCTGGCACCTGCAATGCAATTTGTTCCATTTGCCTTGTTACAGCTTCAGTTCTATCTAAGCTCGCAGCATCAGGTAATTGCGCGATTGCGACCAAATACTGTTTATCCTGAGCTGGAATAAAACCGCCTGGCACAGCATCGAATAATTTAGCCGTCGACCCCAATAGCGCCACATACAGCACCATAACCACAGCAGACATTCTGATCAGCTTTTTAACCAGCTTTTCATACCCTTCGCTGCTTTTGTCAAAAAAACGATTAAAAGGCGCAAAGACCCAGCGACCAAATATCCTATCCAGTAGGCGTGTTAACCCATCTGGCTTGCTACCATGTGGTTTTAGTAACAAGGCTGATAACGCTGGCGACAAGGTCAGTGAATTGATCGCTGAAATGATGGTAGAAATAGTAATAGTCAGCGCAAATTGCTTATAAAACTGCCCCGATAACCCCGTGATAAACGCCGTAGGAATAAACACCGCACACAATACCAGTGCAATGGCAATAATCGGCCCTGTCACTTCATTCATTGCCAGCTTAGTGGCTTCCACTGGACTTAATCCATTGGCGATGTTGCGTTCAACATTCTCAACCACAACAATTGCATCATCAACCACGATACCAATTGCCAGCACTAAGCCAAACAACGATAAGGTATTGATAGACACACCCAACCATTGCATCACTGCGAATGTACCAACTAGAGATACCGGCACGGCTATCAATGGAATAATCGACGCACGCCATGTTTGTAGAAAAAGGATCACCACGAGCACGACCAGCACAATGGCTTCAAGCAAGGTCGTGATAACGGCATCAATTGAACCACGCACGAACACGGTCGGATCGTACACGATGTCATATTCAACGCCTTCAGGGAAAGATTCGCTCAAGCGTGCCATCGTCTGACGAACCTGATCGGACAGTTCAATCGCATTCGATCCGGGTCGTTGAAAGATAGGCATTGCAAGCGCGGGCTGGCCGTTTAACATAGCTCGCAGTGAATAGTTATCCTGGCCAAGTTCTATACGCGCGACATCTTTTAGCCTAGTAAGCGCGCCTTGCTCGCCTACTTTAATAACCACCTGTTCAAACTCTTCTATACTGCCAAGGCGGCCACGTACATTAAGCAAAACTTGAAACTCAGACTCATTCGCCGCTGGTTGCGCCCCCAAACTGCCAGCTGCAACTTGTTGGTTTTGCTCCCGTAATGCCTTAACAACATCCATCGCCGTTAATTGATTCGCCGCCAGCGCATCAGGGTTTAGCCACACCCTCATGGCGTACTTGCCACCACCAAACAGCTGTACATCTCCAACGCCAGGCAGACGAGCAATTTCGTCTTTAACGTACAAATCGGCGTAATTAGATAGATAGGTGGTATCGTGACTGTTTGTCGGTGAGTAAAGGTGTACCACCATCGTCAAGTCCGGCGAAGCCTTTTCAGCAACAACACCAAGCCTCTGTACCTCTTGAGGTAAGCGAGGTAGTGCGCTATTAACGCGGTTTTGTACTTGCACCTGCGCTCTATCCAGATCCGTGCCCAGCGCAAATGTCACTGTCAGTGTCATACGTCCATCGCTGGTCGCTTGAGAAAACATATACAGCATGTTTTGTGTGCCATTGATTTCCTGCTCAAGAGGCGTTGCCACCGTTTCTGCGATTACAGTCGGATTCGCACCCGGATAACTTGCGGATACCACGACCGTAGGCGGTACAACTTCTGGATATTCACTCACTGGAAGTTGAGACAAACTCAAAGCACCAGCAATAAAAATGACCAAAGAAAGCATCGCCGCAAATATGGGCCGTTTGATGAAAAAATGAGAAAAAGACATGCCTTATTCTCCTCGCTCGGCAACCAACAGCGACGTCTGGCTTGCAGCATTCATCACCAGCAGCTTACTATCAGGTTCAACCTCAACCATTTGTGGTGCTATCGGCATGCCTGGTCCAACTCTGGCTGGACCATTGACTGCAATCTTATCTCCTGGTTTTAAACCCGTAACAACTGCGCGCATAACGCCATAACGCTCGCCAAGCGTAACGGGTCGATACTGCAAGACATTTTGCTCATCTGTTACCAACACAAAACGATTTTTCAAATCCGTACCAATCGCTTTTTCAGGCACCAGAACCTGTTGCTGAACATCTTCAGCGGCAATGCGCACACGCACAAATGCACCAGGCTTTAACTGTGGTGTCGCAGCAAATACAGCACGGACACGTAGCGTACCTGTCTGACGGTTAATATGATTATCAACAAAATCAACAACGCCACTGTGTTCAAACTCGTGGTCTCCAAGCATTTGCATGACGACTTGCGTTTGCTTATCGCCTCGCAACTGATTGAACTGTTTGTGCCAAGTACGCTCGTTAATATCAAAATATGCATAAACGAAGTCATTGGATACCAAATGCGTTAACACACTTGTGCCTGCCTGGACTGTATTACCTGTGGTCAACTCAGCGCGAGACACAATACCATTAATAGGGGCTTTAACTTCGCTGTACGTTAAATCTAACTTAGCAGCGTCGAGCTTAGCTTGTGTTGCCATCACATTCGCCTGATGCTGGCTTAGTAAAGAGCGTCGTTGCTCAACTTCTTCTTGAGAAATAGATTTCGTTTTCAAAAGGCGCGCCGCTCTTTTTACATCGCGTTCAGCCTGAGACAACTGCGCTTTGGCGTTTGCTAATAGCGCTTCTAGTTCAGCTACTTTCACCACAAAAGGGCGCTGATCCAAGGTAAATAACACATCCCCCTCATTCACGCTTTGCCCTTCTTTGAAATTAACCGCGGCAATGTTTCCTGATACTCGCGGCCTCAGTTGCACAAAATCAACGGCCTCTAAGCGGCTGGTATAAGTAAACCAAGATTGCACTGGATATGCTTTTACCGCAGTAACATCTATAGGTTGTTTAAATGCTTGGGCGCTTTGTGCTGGGGCCTCGGCATGTGATTCACTACATCCTGTCATATAGGCTAAGCAGCCCAGAATCGCTATTGTCACGAGTGATTTTTTCATGGTTTTATCTCCTAGTACTGATAGCAATACAGTCTATAGATCAGAAAAGAGCCAAAAAAGCATCGTTTTTTAAATTATTTAATGCCAAAATGGCACCAATAGAAATCTAAGAGAAACTGAATATGGACACAAGTACACGCTTATTAATGTTTTTAGATGTTGTTGAACGTGGCTCTTTTGCCAAGGCAGCTCAAAACAGGAACATTGACCGTTCGGTTATCTCTAAACAAATCAGTAAATTAGAAGATGAACTCAGTGTTAGATTGTTAAATCGTACCACCCGCTCGTTTTCGTTGACGGCTGCGGGAGCCGAAATGGTAAAAAAGGCGCAGCAACTTAGGAAGCTACTCAGTGAGACTCAGTTACTTGCAGAGAACTACCACACCGAGCCCAAAGGGTTGTTGAAAATCACCAGTTCGACGATTATCGGTAGGCGCTACGTACAGCCTGTGGTTAACGAATTTCAAAAACGCTTTCCGCAGGTTGAGGTTGAGTTGCGACTCGAGGACAGGCTAGTGGATATAGTTGGTGAAGGCTATGATCTGGCGTTTCGCGTTGGTGAACCAAAAGACTCTACCCTCATTGCCCGCAAAATAGCCCGAAATCGACTCATAATTCTAGCTACTTCACAATTTATTGAAACCTATGGTGAACCGAAAACCATGCAAGATCTCGCCAGATTACCAGCAGCAAGCTATGCAAGCGATGGCCTTAAGGTTACTGGCGTGCATTACCTAGATGACCACAACGAGCCACAAGAAATTCAGATTAAAAGTATCTTTAGAAGTAACGATGGTGAGTTGTTAATGATGAAGGTGCTTTCTGACACAGCCTTTTGCACTGTGCCTGCCTTTTTGGTTGATCAAGAAATTATCAATGGCCAACTGGTGCCGCTACTGACCGATGTCAAGTTAACTGATTATTCTGCGTTATATGCTGTTTATCCGCATCGAGATTTACCCGTCAGAACACGGCTATTTTTTGATGCAATGCGTGAATATATAGGCAAAGATACGCCCATTTGGGAGAATAATATACCTGAGTTTGATAAATTGTATGGCTTCCAAGCTCCAGTAAAAGCACCGCTTTTCTAGCGGTACTAAGACGACAATCGGACGACATTTCAAAGCCTAGCGCTACGATGTAAGGCACATGATTAGTATTTCTTTAAAACACTTTTGACTAAGCCATTTGATTTGATCCATTTTATACATTCATCCAATGGCAGCGCCTCACAAATATTATACCCTTGCAAATAGTCGCACTCGATACTGGTTAAATAACTCGCCACTTTGTCATGATTTACACCCTCTGCCACAACGGAGCATTTAAGGCGTTTAGCCATAAACATGGTTGTTTCTACAATGATCTGCGCTTTTTCATCTTTCACGCACCCCTCAATAAACGAGCGGTCGATTTTTATCTGCGATACAGGCAGATCCTTAAGTAACTTAAACGAAGAGAAGCCAGTACCGAAATCATCGATACTCACCGCAAACCCCATCTCAATAAGCACCTCTATTAATGCCTGTGTTTGCGCCAAATCGGCCACCATCATGCTTTCTGTCAATTCAAAGGTGATATGCTTAGCTGCAACTTGATTACCACTGAGCAAACTCGCTAACAGATTGACTAGCTCTTTGTTCAAAAAGTCATGGCTGGATAGATTTATATGAACCATTAAATGTTTATCACATGCCAGTAATGCTGGTAAGTCTGCAAACACTCTTTTTATTACAAATAAACTGAGCTGGCGAATTAAGTTACTACTCTCTGCAACAGGCACAAAATGTTCCGGCATCATAATTGTACCATTTGCTTGCGGCCATCGAGCCAGCGCCTCTACGCCATGAACTTCAGCACTTTTCGCTTTAATCATCGGCTGATAAAATACTTTCAATGTATGTTGCGCAAATGCCTCTTTAAGGCCGACTGAGATATGAAACTCCTGATCACACCCCTTGTGTAATACATCATCAAATATCACCAACGACTGGCGAGAACGTTTTGCACTATACATGGCAATATCGGCTTCACGTAACAAGGTAATACAATCTCTTTGTTCATCGCCATGATATACGCTCACACCTGCGCTGTAGTGTACATCAACTGCCACATCTTCAATCTGTAAAGGGTACTCTAGCGCTTTAATAAGTGCATTATTTTGCGCATAAATCGTTCTTTCTTCGGTGCCATCAATCAGTATTACAAACTCATCTCCGCCCATGCGAAATAGTGTGCTGCCGGGTGATAACGCTTCTGTCAGTCTCTGTGATAAGGCAACCAGTACTTTGTCTCCAAACAAATGCCCCACAGAATCATTAATTTGTTTGAAATTATTTAGGTCAACCAACATGACGGCAAAGGCATGGCCTTGGGAAATTTTTGTCTCTATGGTATTAACACAATGTTCTCGATTATTCAGCTTGGTTAAGAAGTCTGTTTGCGCGTGAAAGCGCTCATCTTCAACAAGTTTTGCCAGTGCTTTTAAACTTTGATGGGCCATATGATTGACGATTAAAACAAAGATTGAACCAAAAAACAGAATACTCGCTAAACCCACGTTGAGTAGCTCAACTTGTTCTCGTTCAAATAAGTAGGCCGTAAATGCACTATAGCCCAGTATAAAAAAGACGATTAAACCAAATAACACGCGCCAACCAAATTGACGAGAAATCTGACATATTTTATATGCCCAGTGAAGAGATAGGCATAGCCCAGTAACTCCAGCGATAACAAGAATGAGCGCTAACAATCCCACATATGTACACCATCATAAAAGCAATGACTAAGAGTATAGTGGAAAATATTACACTCGGATTTTTAACTGCTTTGAGCTTTGTCGATGAATGGCTTTTCCATTGTTTTTTGAGTTATGCCTATAGAGTGTGATAGAAAAACATGCCAGATATTGGCATAAAACCGATCTATCCAACCCACCTGAAATATGCCTTATGGTACTATTTCGGTGGGTTGGGCTTTACTTCTTTATGCGCACTTTAAGATACGATACAACTGATCTTTTAAATGCAAACGCTGTTTTTTGAGTGATTCTAAATACTCATCAGAGGTATTTTCTACCCCTTCTTCGATGCGGACAACCTCATGATCGACATTGTGATAATCTTCAAACAGTCGAGCAAAATGACGGTCTTTCATTTTTAACTCATGAATTTTATCTTTAAACTCTGGTAACTCTTTAGCAAGACTATGGCGCTCAATATTCATTATTCAATTCCTATTGTCTGTTGTTATACACTTATCATTAGCTGATAGCCTTACAGTACGCCTGAGCAAGTAAGTTATCCTTGATCCAACACAAGTTTGCGTGACTATTAACATAAAAAAAGCCCTGCTATGTGCAGGGCTTTTGGGCAAGTATAATAATTGAAATCGAATACTTTACTTATAGTTTGCCGTTGACTCACGGGTAATGAGTTTCGCTTCAAGCGTGGCCTGATAAACAGGCGTTTGCTCATCGCTTATTTGCAAAATGAGTTGCTCTACTGCTTGACGCGTCATTTCTTCTACCGGTTGTGCGATAGTTGTCAGTCCCGGCCAGATATGGCGGGCAATTGGCGCATTATCAAAGCCGGCGATAGAAATATCTTCAGGCACTTTTAATTGCCTTTGTGTAGCGAGCTTTAACACCGCCGCTGCCATGTAATCATTTGACGCAAACACTGCACTTGGCCTTGGGCTCAGATCTAATATCTCCTTTGCACTATCAGCACCAGAGTGATAACTAAAGTTACCCTCGGCAACCAGTTTCGGATTAAAGGTTATATTATGCTCGGCCAATGCGCGCTGATACCCACAGAAACGCTGTTCGGTGGCGCTGTGATCTGGGTGACCTTTGATAAAGGCGATATTGCTATGGCCCAATTCAATCAAATGCTCCGTGATCTCGTAAGCCCCTTGCTCATCATTGCTGCGTACAGAAATAGACTCAGCATCATCGATAGCCGATGCAACGCGTGCAAAGTGCACTTTCTTCTTCTTCAGAAAATTAATGAGCTCTTGTGAGTCTGAAAATGGCGGCGTTAGCACCATACCATCGAGTCTTGAGGTGGTAAGTAGGTGTTCAATATTGGCAATGAGCTCTTCACCACGCAGCTCACACGGATGAATTAGCAAGTTATAGTGATGCTTGTGGCAAGCTTCCAACGCGCCGCTTTGTACACGAGTTATGTAACTTTTACTTGGGTTATCGTACAAGCAGCCAATAATGAAGCTTCTATTTCTAGCCAATCCGCGAGCAATGGGGTTTGGCGTATAGTCTAGCTCTTTAAAGACTTTCAGTACTTTCTCACGTGTTGCTGGGCTAACGTTAGGCTCATTGTTAAGGACTCTGGAAACCGTTTTTTTAGATACGCCAGCGTAAGTTGCAACACTATTGATGGTTACTTTTTTCATGCAATTATTCCAAGCCTCTTGCTATGCGCGTCGCTCATGCAAACATGCGGCGGCACCAATAAGAGGAATATTGTCTTGTACTACTAAAGTCACCGGGATCTGTCCAACGTACTGTGACATTAACCCTTTCTCAGTGAATCGTTCAATAAATCGACTTGATAATAAGCGATCTGTCATGCGAGGTAAAATCCCCCCACCTATATATACACCGCCAAGTGCACCAAAGGTCAGCGCTAAATCACCCGCTACGCTACCCATCCAGTCACAAAAATGTGTCAAGGTTGCATCACAGACTTCACATTCCGGTGCCAACTGGCTGATTTGCGAAGCATTTAGATCCATGGGGGTATGGCCCTTTACTTCGGCCATAGCACGGTACAAACGAGCGATGCCTGGGCCCGAGAATACACTCTCAATAGACACATGTTGTAAATTCGATCGCAACGCATGAAGCAGTTGTCTATCAAGCGCTGTCACCGGTGCCAGATTAATATGCCCGGCTTCACAACTCATCACCGCACTGCCATTTATGTCTCGCGCTAAACACGCTGCGCCAAAACCAGTGCCCGGTCCCATTACAGCAATATTGGCGTCTGGTTCAGGTTGACCTGACTTAATAATTAAGTTCTGTTTTGTATCCAAGTACGGTGCTGCGTAGGCAAAAGCCGCAAAATCGTTGATAACCGCTAATTCGTCAAATTGCATCTGCTCTTTGAGCGGTGCGATACCGAAATGCCAACCAAGGTTAGTTAAATAAACCTGTTGTGACTTAATTGGACCTGCGACTGCAAGACATGCTCTTTTTGGTCTATCTATCGGTAATTGGCTTAGAAAGCGAGTTAAAGCAGCTTCAAATGATTGGAAATCTGCACTTGGGTAAGTGATCTGATGTTGTATTTCGAATTGACGAGTTTGCTGGCAATAATGAGTGACGATAGCAAACCTTGCATTCGTTCCACCGATATCGGCAACGACAATCGGATCAAAATCTTGATGTTGGTAACTTGTTGTCTGGGTCATGTTGTTTTCTCTTTTGTCATTGCGCGATACGCGCTTATTTTTATGCACCAAGCCCAGGTTGCCAGTGCAAGTATTTCTATTGGTCATTCAGTTAATTTTGCACGCTAACTGACGTAAAAAAGTGCTGCCCACACAAGTTGGGCAGCCAATACGTTTTGACAACAAAATGATAAAACACCGACATTATGACACCGGTGTCAGAAAGTGGCAATAAAAAATTTATGATTATGGCGAAATTGGTTGAAATATTTGTTCAGATCCTGACAATAACCAAGTTAACTACTGTTGAGTACAAAAATGAAGCATAAAGGTAAAGCAACATCATTTGATATTGCCCACTACGCTGGTGTATCCCAGTCCACGGTTTCGCGTGCGCTGAGAAATAGCCCCTTGGTCAATGAAGAAACTCGACGTAAAGTGCACGAGGTGGCAGCAAAACTAAACTACAAAGTAGATAAAAACGCCAGCAATTTACGTACCCAGCAAAGTAGTACTTTAGCGCTGTTGTTGTTTGAAGACCCGACGACAGATGAGTCACAAATCAATCCCTTCTTTTTAAGTATGCTCGGCAGTATTACACGCGCTTGTGCCAAAGAAGGGTATGACTTGTTAGTCTCTTTTCAATCAAGCAGCCAAGATTGGCGCGCCGATTATGAAGATAGCCATCGCGCCGACGGTATAATTTTACTCGGCTATGGCGATTACTTGGACTATCAGTCTCGGTTACAACAATTGTTAGAACAAAACACTAAATTTGTTTGTTGGGGTGCTAAGGTTGATGGCCGGCCCGACTTAACAGTAAGTTGTGACAACTATGGCGGTGGACAACTTGCCGCACAGCATTTAATTGAACAAAAACGCACAGATTGTGCTTTCATAGGTGATGCATCACATCATAGCCCTGAGTTTTTTGCTCGCTATCAAGGATTTAGAGACACATTTTTGGCACAAGGCATACAACTGAATGAACGCAAAATTGCCAATGCCATCTCTACCGAAGACTCTGGTTATCATGCGACTAAATCTCTCATCGCTAATAACGTTCACTTTAATGCCCTATTTGCTGCCAGTGATTTGATAGCCATCGGTGCAATCCGTGCACTGCAAGAAGCCGGTATTATGGTGCCCAATGATGTTCGTGTCGTTGGCTTTGATAACATACCTGCAGCAAGTTATGTATCTCCTGCCCTCACTACAGTACAACAGAACACAACCTTGGCGGGACAAATGCTGGTCTCAAACTTACTTAGCTTGATCCGTGGTGAAGAAGTAGAGTCAACTTTATTACCACCTAATCTTATCGTCAGAAATACCTAAGCCAGTAAAAAGCGCACAACCCAAGATATTGAATTGTGCGCTATAAAACAAAAGTTATACCGGGCCCACTCTAGTAAGGGTTAGTCGGCAGATAGAAGTTCGTTAAATTACCATCAATTGACATCATTAACTCTGAACCTGTGTGTGTATGGCTATAAACATTATAGTTATCACCGCTTTGCAGCTTCACTCGTAATATATCCTGATATTCAACAGCCTGCCCACATGCCAACGCCAGTCTTTGGGTTTGTGCCGTTTCTTTGAGGATGTAAATTGACCCACTGCCATCAACAACTCCATTACCATCTGCGGTAATATAGATAGAAGTCGCTTCATCTGCGGCAATGTTGAAATGCGCACTGCTGTGCCTTGCCAATGATACCGCCGCGCGACCCATTCTATCTCGCTCAGCAAAATGTGTATCGGTCAAGGCATTGCTTAGCATTGGGATAGAGACAAACGTACTACTGAAGTTAAGCGTTTCATGACAATAATCCGTAACCACTTCACTAGAAATCGCACCAAGCACACCATCAGGGTCATAGATGCTGTCGGCCATCAATGCCATACCAGCCGAAGTACCACCCACAACGCCCCCTTTGTCAAACACGTGCTGAACCGCCGTTTGTACAGCTGTACCCTGCCATTGGTTGAGATAATCGGACTGGTCTCCTCCTGCAAACCAGACAAACTCCGCACTGCGAATAGCCCACTCTACATACGGGTCGTTAGCTTTGCTGATAGAGTCAACAATCAGGGTTTCTACTGAATCAGCATTCATAAGTGCCAGTAGATAATCGTTATACGCATCGGTGCCCGATGTGCGCAGCACCACCACATCAGCGCCAGTACCAACATGTGGCGTCACTCGTTGATTGAAAGCAGCGTCTACATCCGTGCCACCGCCCATCAACAAGGTTGCCCCGTTGCCTGAGGTCAGAACATTACAGGTATCAGCACTGTTGCCCGCTATGTAGGCTTTCAGTGCGCCAGGTTTTGACGGTCGTGCGCCATAGTTACAACTACCACTCGGTGGTGGAGGTGGTGTGGTATTTTCGTCAAAGCTTACGTTTAGATCATACCAACCCGAACCGCTATAACGCGTTAACTTGACATAATACGTGCCGGTGGATGTTGCTTGATAACTGCCAGACTCGGGCACTTGGCTGGTTTCTCTACTGGCCACCGCAGGGCCTGTTTCTTGATACAAGAACCAGTCAAAATCATCACCGCTACTGTGATCCAATGAAATATCAATAGTCCCTGTTTGCGTCACTTCAAAAGAAAACCAATCAACATCGTTTCTTGATAGTTCTCCAGTGACTAGCGTATTACTACACACGCCACTATTGGCACTGCTTTCAGTATTATTTGATTCGATTTCATTGGTTAGACATGCGTAGCTGTTTGCGCTTGCAAGCAAACAGGCTGCTAGTGATGCAGATAGAATGTTCATGTTGTTTTTCATAATAATTTACCTGAATTTTAATAGTTATAATTATTCCTGCCGCAACGAAAATGTGGGCATAGTTAGGCTTTAAAATTCAGGTGAGGTTATTCGTCGAACCACTCACTCAAGTGGTAGTCAACCGAACATTCATGCAGATCACTAGGGCGTAGTACGATAACTTTAAACATATACGTCTCCTAAATGATTGTTGAAGAAATTAAGATTAAGCAGATGTTAATATCCGCCCAAAAAATATGGCACGCAAAAACCTGCATTTCAACATTTATTATCAATTATCTTAATTTATTTACAAAAACAGGCGAGAAAGAGGTGGAGAAATATTCAGTTAACACCTTGATGTTTTTACTTACTTTTAAAAAATTACCGATTATAGTTGCATTAATAACAATTTAATTTTTAATTTCAATGCTTGCTGCTGACCCAGCATTCATGACCAACCATGTTGGTTAACATGGTTGGCATGCCTCATTCTCAGTACCAAATAATCGCCTATTCGAGCGATTTTAATTTGGTAACGTCAAACGTACTCGCTGGTATATCTAACGTATTAAAGTTTGGAAAATCACGAACAGATGCATGAACGTTAGGATCACCTGTGATCATTCTTAATAGCTGATTGGTACCCGTTGCAAAATAATAAGTTGCAGGCCCCTTGCCATGCGGCCTTTCGAAGGTCCATGCCTCGGCGGATTGCCCCAATACATCGTGCAAACCGGTAAATTGTGCATTGCACTGTATCAGCACATCTTGAGTTAAAATTAACTCATGGCAGGCATCCACTTCGTCATTGAGAACCGATTCAATAAATTCACTAGGCATATTAGTATGTGCTCTCGTGTAAGCCACTTTTGCCTTGAAGGATTCATTGCTGCTCGGATACATAATTTCTGACATCCATAAACGATGTCCCTTTTGTGCTTCGCTCCAAGGGTTAAATAGTCCATCAATACGACATACGTTTTTAGTGTAATCAAACCAACAGTAACCTGAGGTAATATCATCTTCGGGCAACATAGGTTGCCAGTAAGAGATATAACTACTACTCCACTTGTTCGGGAGTCTTGGTGGTACTTTATCCAATCTATTCAGTTCCATTGTAATACCTTTTAACGTTTCAACGCGTATTTGAGTGCAGCTTCCAATGCCTCTGGCAGCGCAGGTAATGACGCACGTCTTTGTGCAAACGCTTGGGCAATCTCTGGGGTTGTCAGATGCATGTTATCTTCTGCACTTTCAAACCAAAGTCGGCTAATTTCGGCATGTTGACTGAACAACTTCATTACAGGCATGACACGTTGGTTGAAGTCTTGCAACGCAACCTCTACATTTTGGCTATGCTCATGTACTGATTTGACTAACAATTGCGCACCAACAACCGCCATAGTCGTACCATGTCCTATTGAGAAATGGCCTGATTGCAATGCATCCCCTAGCAACACCACATTACCATCGTAGGCTTTTTCATGGCTTAATGTCATAAACTGACGCCATTTTAAGCCAGCTTGCGCAATAACAGGCTGCGCATCAAGCTCTTGGCTAAATACGCCTGCAATGAACTGCTCAGCTTGCTCAGGTGACATATCGTCCAACCCAGACTTTTGATATGTCTGTTCACTACACTCAACAACAAAAGTACTCATTTTACTGGAGTATTTGTATGAGTGAGCGACAAACACGCCGCTTGAGTGTGCTTTGAAAATCAGGTTCATTTCGTTAAATATCTGCGGTGTGCCGTACCACATGTAACGGTTTTTACCAAAATCCACCTTAGGCTTAAGTGCTTCACGATAGAAATGTGCGCTCTGGCTGATGCCATTCGAGACCACCACAAGATCATATTGGTCAGCGGCTAATTGCGCCTCTTCTAGCACAGGTTGCTCATACTCAATGTTAATATCAAGGCTTTGGCAAAGCTCACGAAGCGCTTTGATCATTGATTTTCTTTCTGCACCACACAATGTCACGCCAGTACTTTTCATCGCACTATCATTGTGATGCGTCAGTTTGAAGGTTTCTAAATATTGCGCATCTAACGTTTCATGATCCAACAAGTAGGATAATGGATTGGCTGGATGATGAGGCGCTCTGCCGGGTAAGACAACGCCCCAACCAACACTCTCTTCTTGGTTATTTTTTTCTATGATACGGATATGCCACTGCGGATTGAGCTTTTTAATTTGACTTGCAAACATTAACCCAGCCGGACCTGCACCTATCACTAAAATGTTCATTAGTTCATTCTCCCTATTTTGTACCAAACATTTTGTTTTTGTTGAACATCCCTAAGCTCGCTGTACGCCATAGAGGTGAAATACAGCTTTTCAGCCATATCTGGCGGATAGAGACCGGGAAATTTTTGATTCATGTATCGAGCAAAACGCGCTCGCATAAAAAAGATGGGATTAGAACAAGACAGCACTTCATAGTTAGCGCGCGCCATGTCTTGCATCGCATCGGCCTCTTTCTTACGTAACTGCGTGAATTTAGGCAAAATCTCATCTTGATCGCCTTCATATTCTTCGAATAACTGATCCAAAACATAGGCATCTTCAAGCGCCATATTCATGCCCTGACCCAAAAATGGTGCGGTGGCATGCGCAGAGTCACCGATTAGAACCGCCTTGTTTTTGTAATGGAATGTAGACGAGCGAACATTGATTAAATCATTGCTGGGTTTTTCCATGAATTGTTCGAATAAAGATTGACGAACATCGTCTGGCACCATTGAGTAGTACTTTTCGAAAAAAGCTCGCATGGCGGTGCTATCTTTGCTGTGCAAACTCACCTGGCCTGTGTAAGGTAAACACACGGCAAAACTGATACTTCCATCGGGGATAGTTGCCGCCCTACCCGCGAACTCTCCGCCTGAGTCCATACCAAAGAAGTATAATAAATCTTTACGCAGTCCAACCTTAGACGCATCTGGGATCACCAATGTCTTGTAGCCATGCTTAAAGAATGATTGATGGAACTCAAAACGACGACAGTGTGTTTGCATCGCATCACGTACACTCGAACGTGCCCCATCAGCGGCAATAATTAAGTCCCCTTTGTGAGTCACAAAGTTGCCAGACGCATCTTGGGTTAAAATACTGGCATTATCTAAATCGACTTCAACACAACGTTGGTGATAGTGATATGTCACATCAGCTTGATGCGCATACTTATTTAATAAAACCTGAAACGCACTGCGGCTAAGCGATAAGGGCTGTAATTTATCAATTGGCGGTAACTCTCGTACTTTGGCCTGCCCTTTGACGAAAAACGCCATGCCCGACACTTGCACACCACATGCTTGCAACTCTTGCAAAGGAATACCCGCAGCGACTACCGCTTCGATACCCCGTACCGTCATGCTCACACCAATCGCTCTTGAGCTTACTTGGTCAATGTAGTCTGCTTGATTGTCTAGCGGGTTCCCTCTTTTCTCAATTATATGCACTTCATAGCCGCGTCTTGCGAGATAAATAGCAGTCAGGCCACCTGCCAAACCGCCGCCGACGATGATTATTTTTTTCATTGTATTAGCCTTCCCTTGAAAGATTTCCTGTTGCGAGATCTGCCATTTGTTGTTGGAAAAACTCCAGCAGCTCTATTTGCGTGTCAGGTGTTTGAATTAGATCTAAATTTCTTGCCATATCGGCCAAATCTGCGCAGCGTTGCGATAATTGCGCGCAGCCTTTTGCATAGTCAGTTGCAATTGATGACTCAACAGGTTCAGGCACTGGTGGCCCAGCATTGCGCCCAGGTGTACCTGAGGGCAAGGTCATCAAATGCACCGAAAGCGGGCGTAGAATTCCCGTCATTAGGTCTATTGCAGCATTCATTAAACGAGAACGGCGTAAACTGCCTTTTGGGGTTTGCGCAAAATGATGCATCATGATTTGAAACATCAACTCGTGACATTCTTTGTAAAATCTCATCAACGATTGCGCTTGCGGGTTAGTAACCAGATTACACCCAGCTCGCGCTTGGAAAACCGGGTTTTTAAGCACCGGATAAGCTCCCTCAAAAGGCACATCTTGCTGGTTGAGCACTTTAGAGATCTGACGAAGGCGGTTAAAGTGACTGAGCTCAAATTGCTCAGTTTGCTCACTCACACCTTCCCCTTGTTCCGTCACAAACTCAATCGCAAACAATGCCGTTTCACGGTTATAGACCTCAAATTGATAACCCGGATAATTACGATTCACCACTTCATTCAAAAACAGGTGATGTTCTCCACCAGAGTGTATATTGCCTTGCGGATAAAGGTCTGGCAGCTCTTCAAAAGCCTGTTTTATATCTGCGTAGAAATCAGCAATAGAGCGGCCAATAGTCGGAATAAAAGTCGGCCACTCGAAGCGCACAAATTTGGCCATCGTCTGTGCACTGAACGGCTCAAATGAGAAGTCAGTGTCTAGACCAAAAGTACTGTGCGCCTGCTCACCTAGGACTGGCGCCCCCGCATAGAATGGCTCTCCCAGCGACATCAACAAGTTATTGACCACCAGATAATGGATCATTTCTTCATGTGCTATTTCCAAAAGCACGCCTCGCCAACCACTGTTATGCCTTCTATCAGAGCCGCCATTAACAAGCTCTAGTTGCTCATTAGTCCAACGTCCCGCCTTAACAAATTGCTCTCCAGAGGCATAAGTTGGCAACGAATATGCGCTATATAAATACTGCAACATGATAGATAGCTCGAGGTCGACGGCATCTCTAAGAGACTGAATAAGTTGAGCTTTATTTTTAATCTTGCCAGTAATGGCTAACTCTGTGTTACAGGGTGGCAAAGTTTTAGGAATGGCCGAGTTTTCAACATTGCTAAGATATTTCAAGAACAAATAAGACTGTGCCTGCGACATCTCACGCGTGCTAGGCATGTAATAGCTCTTGTGTTTGTTGTTGGGATCGCACATCTGCCACATTAAGCGCGCGTATGTTTCACACTTACATTTATCCGCCATGCTAAACACTTTGTCTGCCATAAACGGGTATATAAACTCGTAATAAGCCATGACATTTTCATACAAAAAGTCATAGTCAACCTGCTCATCTGGCGTATCCAATAAAGCCCAATCATCACTGAGCACACGCACCTTTATTGGGCTATGTTGCTCACCTAAAAAGATTTGTCCGCTGCCTGCAGATAAAGCTTCAACTAAAAACTGACCGCGACCATCGTCAGCGGTTTCAAGAAACGCATCACAAGATAATAAATCCGTTGTGCAATTGTGGCTCGCCAGCTTATTTATTGCCCGAGGTGCCCCTCGAAAATAACTGTAGACATCTATGAGCTGGTTACTTTTTTGCTGTGATTTAGGATTTGGCGACTCCATATAGGTAATGTGCTGCTCCCCTTGAACGTACCAATCCACTTCATGCCAGCTATGTTGATCGCTCACCAATTTAAGCGACAAGTTGGCAAGATCCGAGACACTTAATTCTATTGGAATATCGATGATACCAGCACACTCAAGACTGTTTTTGTACAAGGCCTCTGGAATTATCGCAAGCGTTTGACCCTCTTTACTCTGTAGTTTCAGATCACCAAGTGATACCTTGTCGGCCAGTTTCGCAGGCATGCCGGACTCAACCGGCAAAGTCTCTAAATAACCTTGATGACCCACACTGATTGCCATATTCAGGCTCAACCAATGCTGCGAAGCCTGCAGCACGATATTTGAAAAGTGCTCTTGGTTGTCAGGTTGTAACACTCTACCCACCGGACAAGTGGCCATTTCATGCTCACGCCATAGCCCAATACTGCCGTGCAAATCGCAAAATACTGGCATATTCGGCTGAGTTGGTGGCGACAGGTTACTCACACAATATTGCACTACCAGCCCTTTTACATCGGGTTGCGCCAGTGCCAATTTAAGCTGTTCTAGAAATTCAGACTCTAAGTTCAACTGGTTGATAAGAAAGTCTTTAGAATGTTTACTCACGGTAAATTGAAAAAGTCGAGCAGCAGCGAGATCGGCTGCAAAAGCATGGGGTTGCTCCTGCTCTATGTAGCCTGGATTTAGCCAACGTACTCCATGAGTACAATCTATATCAGCAGATAATACATGCGCTGTATTGGCTTCACTGTTTGGTGCGCTAACGGTAAGTTGTCCGGCGTATATCAGCGCAGAATCCGCTCGCGTTGGGTCATTGTCGACCCAGCGGGCACGATTAAATGAGGTTCGCAAATATTCATTATAGTGGCCCCAAAGATTCAGTGTACCGCCTAGCAACGGATCATGCTGTAAACACTCCCCTGGGCGAATTTGCAGTGCCGTAATTTGTGTATCATGCCATGAGAAGTGGTTGTTCCCCATCATGTTATAACCACATGCTAGGTTAAACTGTCCATTTTCATCTACTTCGCCTCGAGCATTAATTTTTGGCCCCAGTGACTGTAAATACTCATGATATGCCTTTGGAGGCATCTTAACATCAACTGCTTGACCTTCATGTAATACCGTATTCGTTGCAATATCCAAGGTATTATTGATATTGCGGTTAGCCGTTGGCACGTTAACTCTTGCTACGCCTTTAAAATGTATTCGTGGGAAATCTAGAACACTCATTTATCGTTCACTTATTTCTTTTGTATTGATTTGAAACGCTCTTATCATCATGTGTATGCCACCTCTTTTTCAGGTTCGTGATTCGTTGCTTTTTGTTTGCTAATGATGGCCTCTGCGGTATGTCTCCCCGCTAAAACTCCCCCTTCCATCCAGCCGCAATGATGTGTGTATGCATCAGAGAGAGAAATAACGCTGTCATCCCCTAAAGTGAGATAGAAAGGATGTTCTGGGCAACATTCTTTTGAGAACTCAACACCGTGGGTCCAGAATTTATGAATGTGGGAGTGTGCAACCGGAATAGACTCAGGTGATTGATGCAATGCATCTGCAATAAAGTTTCTGACGGCTTGAAGATAATGCTGCTCGCCTTGGTTGTACATATCTTGCCAGTAAAGCGCGTTTTCACCATCTGTGTAGAAAAACACATATTTGTTGTCTTTAAAGTACAACTTTCGAATTGGGTTACGGGTAATTACAACATGGTCAGTCAACCCTAACCCTTGCCACCATGAATCTGTATAAAAGAAGAACCCTTTAAACAATGGGCTTGAACCATAACTATAGTTAGTCCAGCGCTTGGGGAATTCGCTATCTAGCTGTTGCATTCTAGAAGGAGGCAACGTCACAATTTTATAGCCATCAGAGAGAGTTTGTCGCTGACCAAGCTGATCTTTAAGGATCAGGTTATGGCTATCCGTACTGTGCTCTATTGCGATTAGTTCTTGATCAAAATGAAAGTTTACGCCCAGTAATAATGCTTGCTCATATAGCGCCTGTGTCAACGCTGAAAAACCCTCTTTCAAATTGAACCATTGATAGCCCACATTTTCAGAAAAGCCCTGTGTTTCTGGGTGCTTTTCGATAATATCGTAGGCAATAGAAGGAGAAATAATGGGTAGAGAAAGAGAATCATAACCCAGTGCCATAATCACATCTGACGCTTTGCTCGCGCCTAAGTAAGTCGCTAAAAAGTCACGAAACGAATCATCGCGATGTTCTGCAATCAGAGGCTTTAAATTATCGAGCAATTGCTTAAGCTCTTTCTGGATGGGCTGTGAAGTTTTCAACTGTGTAAAAGGAAACGTTTCGTACTCTAGGTTAAGGGATTTCACTAGGTCATAAACATTTACATGTATTTGCGAACAAAATCTGCCAGCGCCAAGATCAAGGAATTGATCATTTATAAAGGTAGTGTGTGCCCGTCCGCCCACTCTTGATTTTTGTTCATAAACATTAATCGACCAACCTTTGCAGGTTTGTGAGCGAGCAAGTGTCAGCGCGCACATGATACCCGAAATACCAGCTCCAACAATTGAAACTGAGTGTTTAATATTAGACATCGTTATATTCCTTGATGATTCTGAGCCATAATTTGTTAATTCTTCATAGTATTTACTGCTTCTATATCTATGTTTTTGTTTACCTATTATTATTAGACCAATTAACCTACCCCTTTGGTCGGAAAAGCAAGTTACGGTTTTTCTGTTTCAAAAATCTTGCAGTTTTAAGTCTGTTTAAATTCCAGAATTTTATTATTGATAAATTCTGTTTATTGACATACTTAAATACACATAAACACAACAACAAAAAACTATTACGCCAAAAAAACCAGAGAAAATCATAACCAGATGAATAGGTGGGGTTTTTCTCAGAGACCATCAATTATAAATATTTTAAATTCGAATATTAAAAAACAGAATAAATAGAGAGGAAATTAATAAGAGGCTTTAACAACCATAATAGAAACAAAAGCTTGAAGGTTGTTATCAGTGCGAAAAATAATGAAAATCAGTATTGTCATAAAATTATATTAGGCAATACTGAGTCCATATATTTGCAATTAAAATTCTTATATGAATTTTTTATGTTTTAGTGGCAAATCTCCACGATGCGTCAAATACTGTAAAGTTGTCAGTGAAAACAGCAGAGCAAATATACCGCCTGTCACATCGGCAATTGGGAATGCCAACCAAAAGTCATCTGTGGAAAAGTAAGTGGGTAACAGATACATGAGCGGGAACAGTAAAATATAGTTTCTGGCAGCATCCAAAAACGTCGCAGGAATGGCACGGCCCATACCTTGGAACAACCCGCTAGACATCATACAAAACCCTGCCGCGATAAAACCTGCAAAGCACACTTTCGCAATGTCTAACCCTAACGCTATAACTTGCACATCATTAGTAAACAGCACAATGAGTAAGTCAGCGTTAAAACACAACAGCCAAGTTACCAATCCTCCCCACAACGTACTTGCAAAAATCGCGACAAGGTAAGCACTGCGCACCCGCTGGTATTGACCGGCACCATAATTAAAACCAGATAAAGTTTGCAGCGCTATCATCATGCCTATAATTGGTAAGAATAAAAACATAAAGCAGCGGACTAAAATGCCGTGTGCGGCAATAATCGAATCAGGCTGTTCACTAAAAAAGGTAGAGATAGAATATACAGTCGCCGCTAACGTCAGAGAAAACCCACCATGTGACATCAACACAGGCAACCCTAAGCTGAGAATTTTAAAATGTACTCTGATGGGGCTAAATAAATACCCTGTGTTAAAACGAACCTTACTTTGCCCACTTTTTTGCAATTTAATTCCGAGTAACAAAGCCATAAGAATAGCAATAATCGTTGCCCAAGCCGCGCCAGCAACCCCCCAACCAAAGCCAAATATAAACATCGCATCTAAAATGATATTTAAAATTGACGCACTGGATAGAACTTGCATCATTGCTTTCGGGTTACCTGACGCTCTAAACCCTTCTGTTATTTGATTACTGGCAAACCCAATCGTCCAAAATAATACAATGGGTGTAATATAGTCTGTTGCGTTCCCTCTAAGATCTTGTGGTACTTTTAAAAAATCAAAAATACCTGACAAATTAAAAAATATGAGTAAGGATAGAATAATAGAGATACTGATAGCTAATAAAAATGAAGCACTGAAGACCACATCAGCATCTTGCTGACGATTACCTCCCAGATAACGAGAAATCAATGAGGCCATGCCACTACCTAGCATAGTACTGATGGCAATCAGCAACATCTGAATTGGAAATACTGCCGATACCGCTGCCATAGCATGACTGCCAATCCCCTTTGAAATGAAAATAGCGTCGACAAAACTGTACAATCCATTGATCACCATGCCGAGTGTCGTTGGAATGGCTATCAGTACGAATTGTTTGGCAATGTTGCTGGTAAGTAGTGGTGTGTCCTCGTGATTTAATTCTACGTCAATGCTTGATGAGGGTGTGCTCATAATTATCCTTAAATTTAGATATAGCTAAACCTAAGGAGTGTAAAGGTGAAATGTTACCGATGTTAAACAGCTATGAAATTTATTGATCTTTAAATCGACCAACTCAAAATGAACAGCTCAAACCACACACTACCAAAAATAACGCCTTTATTTTGCGAATGAGCTTAAGCACGTTACCCTGTTTGTTACCAAGCAGAGCACTTCATCATAACGGAGATAAACGTGACACTAAAAGTATACCTTTGTGGAGAAATTCATACCGATTGGCGTGAACAAATTATAACAGGTAGCAAAGCTGCCGGTCTGGATATCAAGTTTTCATCAGCGGTGACTATTCATGAAGCAAGTGATGCCGCAGGCGATTGCCTTGGGCAGGAGCAAAACGGTTTTTGGCGTGACCATAAGTCAGCAAAGATCAACGCTATTCGCACCAAAACACTTATTGAACAATGCGATTTGGCGGTGATCCGTTTTGGTGAGCAATACAAGCAGTGGAATGCTGCATTTGATGCAGGCTATTGCGCTGCTCTAAACAAACCTTATATCACGCTACATAGTGAGGCATTGATCCACCCGTTAAAAGAAGTAGATGGTTCAGCCCAAGCCTGGGCGACCACACCCGAGCAGGTTGTCGAAATATTAGTGTATCTATTATCAGATCAACTCAGCCAAACATAAGCCGCCAGCATAAAAAAGCAGGCCAAAGCCTGCTGTTTTTTATCGTACAATTTTAGTCACACTATTTAAGCTTTTGTTCAACTACTGGATAGTGATCCCACACCTGCTTATCAGCAAGTGAGCGAACCAGCTTAATGTATTCTGCATGCGTCCAAGCAAGTGGGGTCGCTGAATTTGTTCCTTCTCCAAATTCATAGCCTTTAGGGTTTACACCCACGTTATCCCATACTTGCTCCGGTAACATCATTCCCTCATTAGCAAATAGCTCCATCCCTTTGACATAGGTTTGTTTAATGTGCTGCACCTTTTGCGTTGACAGATTATTACTCAGTGATGCGGCTGCAATTTCATAATGACCACGCTCTCCGGTGAAGAAAGGCCATACTCGACCACGCTGCCCTGGAGCATTTTTCCCACCTTGCGCGTAATTGTTACCCGTCACTTCATCTTCGCCGTAACCATCGTTACCATAACGACGATAGCCTGGGTAACTTCCCTCTACACCATCGAAAGTAAAACTGTATTTTACTCGTAGGTTATCAACCATGCTTTCATCTTCATATTCTGGCAATGTTGCCAAAATACTCGGTGCATCAGCTGCACGTACACCGTATCGTACAAGCTCTAGGAAGCCGCCATCAATAATGGCTTTTTTATTCATCCCTTCACGGCCATTATTGCTGTTTATTTTACTATTGCTGTTTGGGTTTGAGTCTTGACCAATTCTGAAGAAGTAATGTCCGTCACTGGCCTGACTCTGCGCCTGCTCTTTGAGCACACCTTCAGTGGTAAACATCAATGCTTCAACTTGCTTATCATATTGTTGAGCCACTTCCAGATACCGTTCAGCCGCTGCAATATCACCGCTACGTTTGGCGATTTCAGAAGCCGTTACCAAACCTGAGATCACCGCCGCTGTGGTTGAAGGAGAGTAACCATTTTGCTCTTCCCAACGCTCTTGCTGCGTACTTGGCGGTGTAATTTGCGTATCATTCCAAAGGATCTTGGCCTTGCCACCGTGTACTAAAAAGTCAGCTGCTGGTTTAAGCATCTTGGTATACCAATAACCGAGCTCTTGCTCCGTTAACACCTTGGCCTGATAAAGCTTCCACGCTAGCATAATCGGCATGGCGGTTTGGTCTAACTGTACACCAACCCACTCAAGCTCACCATCCACGTGTGTTTTTTGTAAAAACCAACCAGTGTCACCTTGGTTGCCTGGCGTGCTGTCTTTTACTTGTACTTTTTCTAAATACTCAAACGCCGTTTTGGCTGTGTGAGCATCGCCCATGGCCATAAATGCCATGGCAACTTGATAAAAGTCCCTTACCCATACGGCTTTGTATCCGGTCGAACCTTCTACCGCAGGTACCGTATCTCCCCACGGGTTTGATAGTGACGCAATCAAAGCCCCTGCATGAGTTTTATCTTCTTGTGCCTTAAGTACCATGGCACTGGTATGGAGTAATTTACCTTGGTCCGCGCTAAATTGTGCTAATCGCTGCAACGGTGCTAACTGCGATAGGTAGGCTTCCCAACCGCCATTATAGGCATCTAATACCGCTTGATAGCCCTTTGCAAGCGTCTGCTCTGCTTGCTTGGCACTTTGAGCTTGTGACTTGCCAAAGCTTAATACAAAATCAAAATGTGCCGACTGATTCACCTCACCTAACTTGCCAAGTAAACTCACGTTACCCGATGTTTCTCCCGTTGAGGTGTAAGTGTTTTCCAGCTTTTGCTGCTGCATTAATGAGGCCAAATTATCACTTTTACCAGTAAAGCCTACTGAGGCTTGAGCAAAGCCACCTTGTGCCTGCATGGTGAGATAACTATCGCCTTCATTGGCAACCAAACCTTGCTCAGTTACTTTTGCAAAGTCATTCACGCCATTGTTATTGATGTATGGATTCGCCGATACATACAACTGTAATGGTGACTTAACGGCGCTGTTAACGTGAGTGCGTACAAACAAACTTTGCCCATCTGAGTCCGTAAATACATGCTTTTCTACAACAAAGCGACCCAACTTGTCTTTGCTGGTAATTTTATACGCCAAAGACAGTGGGCGACCAGCAGAGTCCTTATGTAGATAATCTACGCTGACCTCAAAAGCATCAACATCACTTTCTTTAACACTAAAAGCGTTGCCATAGTCATCCGTGCCTGTGATCACCATTTGTAAGTCTTTTAACTGCGCTTGGTGAATAAGCCCAAACATGGTCTCAGTGATCATGCCTTTTGCGATAGAGAACCAAACTTTTGATACCTCACCGGTGTGCGCCTTATCGCTATATTGCCCATCTTGGTATGCTTCATAAGACGTGCCAATCCCCGTCTTGCCTGAATAGGCCCAAAATGGCTTGTCTCCAGGCGCACCCGGTGCAACCACATCAACTTCAGTTTGGCCGTTATAAGTTGCGCTACCGCAACCTACAAGCCCCGCAGTCAGTAATGCAATTGTCAGTTTGTTTATCGTTTTTCTCATTTCTTTCCCCTAGGCGGTTTGCGTTTTAACGCGCAGTACAGATACGGCGGCAAAAATTAGTGATACGCCCCCAATCACCAACGCATAGATAGGTTGATTATCAAACAGGTGTCTTAGAATAAGACCTAAAATACTGGCAGCTAATAGTTGCGGAATAACAATGAAGAAATTGAAAATCCCCATAAATACTCCCATTTTATTACTTGGTAATGAGTTGCTCAGCATCGCGTAAGGCAAAGATAAGATCGACGCCCATGCAAACCCTACTCCAATCATAGGTAGCCATAGCAAGTGCGGTTGTTGGATAAACATAAAGCTTATCAAAGCGCCTGCACCCAGTAATAAATTCAAACAATGCGCCCAAGCCAAACCCACTCTTTTGACGATCACTGGGATGGCGATGGCAGCAAGTGCAGCGAAGCCGTTATATGCAGCAAACAGTACCCCGACCCAGTCAGCTCCATCGTTATATGCCTTGCTGGTTACATCCGAAGTCCCATAGTGAAAGCTGGTAACCGCTGAGGTGGTATAGATCCACATCGCAAACAATGAAAACCAGCTAAAAAACTGTACAACAGCTAATTGTTGCATGGTCTTTGGCATGGTAAACACATCATAAATCACCTGATAGAAACCGCCACTAACACGTTGCTTATTCTGTAAAAAGCCTGCAACTAGCTGAACCAAGGCGAAGCTCAGTAATAATGCCGCCAGCAAATACAGCTCTTTTTCTAGTTCCAATGCAACAACGCAACCTAGTAGCCCACCGCCTAGCAATGCAAACACCAACGCACCTTTTGCAAAGTTAATCACTCTAAGCGGCTCATTATTATAGGGTAAATCGCTGCTTTCGCTGTCGAAGCTAGCCAATTGCTCTGGGGTATACTCCTTGGTTTTAATCACGGTCCATACCACCGCTAAAAACAAAATAGCGCCACCGAAATAAAATGCATATTTTACAGATTCAGGAATTTGCCCCTCACTGGCCGTGTTACTAATATCAAACCAGTTGGTCATCATCCAAGGCAGGGCTGAGGCTACAACGGCGCCCACACCGATAAAAAAGCTCTGCATTGAGTAGCCTGTAGCACGCTGTTTTTCGTTAAGGTTGTCACCAACTAATGCTCGAAAAGGTTCCATTGTCACGTTAATGGATGCATCCATAATCCACAGCACACCCGCAGCTATCCATAGTGTTGGCGAGTTAGGCATAATAAACAGTGACAGCGTTGTTAAAACAGCACCATAGAAGAAGAATGGTCGCCGACGCCCTAAGCGTCCCCATGTTTTGTCGCTCCAATACCCGACGATAGGCTGCACTATCAAACCTGTTAATGGCGCGGCAACCCAAAGGATAGGAATATCATCTACCGATGCCCCTAAAGTCTGAAAAATACGGCTCACGTTACCATTTTGCAGTGCAAAGCCAAATTGAATACCTAAAAAGCCAAAGCACATATTCCAGATTTGCCAAAAGCTTAAGTTCGGTTTTTGTTGTTGCATGGCTAATCCTCAAGTAAATAAACCACACTTGCGCGTGGAGCTAAATTAATCGTAATTTGGCCATCTTCTATCGTTTGCACAGGATGGTTTTCCAATAAATCACGTACTGTTGTGTTGTTGTTTTGTTGCCAATCATTGGGCAAGCTTAAACTGACAGTATGTGAATGATTTGCATCAAAGTTGCTGGCTACCACCATTCTTTGTGTTGCGTATTGGCGAGCAAATGCCATTACACGTTGCTTTGCTTGGGCATTATCAGTATCAACCACCACTGGCAGTAAGTTCCCAGCAACCACAACTGGTAAGGTACTAAGCGACATCAGCTTAACGTAATAGGCACGCAGTGATTGCTGAGCTTGGCTCAACTGACCACCATCAAACTTACCGCCATTCATCCAAGCCTGATGGGCTGGCACACCAATGTAGTCAAAAATGCTGGTGCGGCTTGGTTTACCAAAACCCGCATCTTCTGAGCCATCTTCACCGACCGTTTGCCCAAAATACAACATAGTCGGGGCTTTGCTGATCAAGTGCGACACCACCATTGCAGGCTTACCCATACGAGCATCCCCTGCAAATTCAGCACTGGCAATACGTTGTTCATCATGATTTTCTAAAAAGTGCAGCATGTGCTTGGCAATATCTTGAACGCTGTGCTGCGCTGCCAAAACATCCTGCGCATGGCCTGTTTGCTGCATTAGCGCTTTCAAGCTGTCGTAGAAACCGACTTTGTCATACAGGTAATCCATTTTTCCTTGCTGGATATAGTCACGATACAGCGCGGGGTTATACACCTCAGCAAGAATAAAGGCTTGTGGGTTTTTCATTTTGATTGAAGCATTTAAAAAGCTCCAAAACTCCACAGGCACCATTTCCGCCATATCGTAGCGAAACCCATCAACGCCTCGGTTTAACCAGTAATAGGCAATATCTCGAAACTTATACCAGCTATCAGGTAATTCATGTTGCTGCCAAAATTCATAGTGTGCCTGAATATCGCGCTGTGCATAATTTGCAGGTAGGCGAGGAAAATCATAACTGCCGTCGGGCTTCACCCCGTAATTCACTTTAACGGTTTCGTACCAGTCGTTAATATCTGGCTGCGCTGCACGTGCGCCATTGCCAGTCCATTTAGCAGGAGACTCGCTAAATTGACCATCACTTTGCACGTGAGCTTCTCCCCCCAAAGGCTGGTAATCTGGCGACACTGGCACTTTAAAATCTTCGCCCACCACATAGTAGAAGTTGTTGTCCCTTGCATAGGTTTGGGTTGTATCATCATTTTCGCCGAAGTCTTTGACCCCATCAGGGGCCGACATAGACTGATAGTTACGGGCAACATGGTTCGGCACAATATCAATGATCACCTTCATTCCTGCTTGATGAGTGCGAGTAATCAAAGCATCAAACTCAGCCAAACGTTGACTGGGGTCTATCGCTAAGTCCGGATTAACATTGTAGTAGTCTTTAACGGCATACGGTGAACCTGCACGACCTTTAACAACATCAGGGTCATCAGCAGCGATACCAAATTTGCTATGATCGGTCACCAATGCATGATGTAACACGCCCGTATACCAAATATGGGTTGTACCGAGCGCTTTGATCTCTTGCAAAGCTTTTGGTGTAAAGTCTGCAAACTTACCCACACCATTTTGCTCTACGGTGCCCCAAGGCACATTGGCGGTTTGTTGATTACCAAATAAACGAGTGAATACTTGGTAAACAACTGGCTTACTCACTGCTGCCTGAGTGCTTTGAGGCTCGCTTTGAAGACTCGTCTGAGCATTTTGCTGTGGCTCAGAGCAGCCCAGTATCAACACGCTCGACGCCGCACTCAATACACAATATCTTAGCTTGTTAAATACAGCCTTAGATTTTAAATTTCTCATTGCACTTGTTGTCACTTGTTGTTGTCATAATGTGGCTTATTGCAGTCTACCTTGGCTTATAACTGAGGTTGAACCTTCTGCATACGTATTCACCATAAGGATTCATATGCTAGTCATGCTTTAGCAGTAGTACCCTTGCACTCATTTTCGGTATTTCTATGCTATCCAGCGCATCTACCTCAGAGAGTTTGAGTAAATCCCGCGCGGTTTTTACCCCCTGTAGTACTTCTTGATACCGAGCCGTGCTGACTGTTACCGGCGTTTGGCTCTTATTCAGCAACACCATAATGCTGTGCGACTTTGCGCGTCGAACATAGCTGTATACGCCATCATAAGGGCTAAAATGTATCAGCTCGCCATCGCTCAGCGCGGTGTATTTTTTTCTTAATTGCACCAGATGCCGTACATAGCTTTGCATTGTTTTTTGCGCCTTGCTTAACCCTTTGCCTGACACCGCATCGTGCTTGTGGCCTTGAAATCCGCCTGGAAAGTCAATTCTGATATCACCATGATCATTTGAGCCTGTGTTATCAAGCAATACTTCAGTGCCGTAGTAAACCTGTGGAATACCCCGAGTGGTTAGCAGCAAAGTCATGGCCAGTTTTGTTTTGTCCAAATCCTTACCCAACTCAGTAAATATCCGGCTCATGTCATGGTTATCTAAAAACGTCAGCAAATTATCTGTGTCTGGGTAAAGAAAGTCATTCGCTATGGACTGATATACTCTTATCCATCCTGTGTTCCAGCTTTCTTCCTCATTTAACGCTTTAACCAGCGACGCTTGTAATGAAAAGTCCATCACACTCACGAGCTCAGAGGTGTAGCCATCTTGGTTTACTTTGCCTCGCTGCCAATATGAAGCAATAGCGGGATTAGTACTCCACTCTTCACCCACAATATTAAAGTTGGGATATTCATTCATTAGACGCTCGGTCCACTTGGCAAGAAAACTTTTATCAGAATATGAATATGTATCAACACGAATACCGCTTAAGTTGGCATACTCTACCCACCAAATCGCATTTTGTATGAGGTAAGTCGCCAAAAGTGGTTGTCGCTGATTGAGATCCGGCATGGTGGGTACAAACCAGCCATCATTGAATTGCTTTTTATCAAACTCACTGGCGTGGGGGTCTTGAATTGTTTGTCTGGCATGGCTTGTGCCGCTAAATTCACCAGCAAAGTTAAGCCAATCTGCGGTTGGTTTATCTTTAACCCACCAATGATTTAAGCCACTGTGATTAAGCACCATATCCATGATCACGCCAATCCCTCGACTCGCTGCGGCTTGCGTTAAGATGCGATACTGCTCGTTGCTCCCCATACGGGGGTCGATTTTATAAAAGTCTGTTAGTGCATAGCCATGGTAAGAATATTCACTCATGTTATTTTCACGCACTGGGGTCAACCACAATTGTGTGAACCCCATATCCTTTATGTAATCCAGACGGTCGATAATCCCCTGTAGGTCTCCGCCGTGACGCCCTCCTTTAAAATCCGGCTGTGGGCCTTCCAACATACCAGCGACACTGTCATTGTCTGGATTGCCATTGGCAAACCTATCAGGATTGATTAAGTAAATGATATCTTTACTAGAGAACCCTTGACGCGCAGCACTTTGAGGCTGACGGCTGTGTAATGGGTAGCGAAGCACATCACTTGTGTGTTGAGAAATGATATCAAAAATCAACTCACCAGCTTGCGCATGTTCATCAATATGCAAGTTTATAAAAGCGTAGTTGTCGCTGTCTCCTCGCTCCACCCCTACCAACTTAACGCCTTCGTAACTACGCAGGCTTACCTTGGCATTGGCGACGCTCACCTGCCTAACCATAATTTGCAAGGCTGGATGCTGCATACCCACCCACCAATTTTGTGGTTCGACTTGATAGGCGTTTATCGCTTCGTGACGCATCAAACAACACGTTGCAAACAGCAGATATAAAATTGTAAGACTCGCTTTCATAACTTAGAGGTCCGTCAAAAATTGTGTGTGGGTAGGCATCGCAGTCACTGTTTGTTCTATTAAGGTTTTGAGGCTGCTAAATAACTCCATCCTTTGTTGGTCGCTCAGCGCATGTAATAACGGATGTAGTTGTTTTGGTTTTAGCCCCTGACCGATGAATACCTGTTGCCATGCTACTTCGGCAAATAATTCGTCATCTTCACGCAGTAGCTTTCCCGTTTCTTTAAACAAGGTAATTTTTTGCAGCAAACTTTCAGGGATATCCATACTTTCACATTGACGCCAAAAATCAGAATCTCTTCGTTCATTGAGTTTGTAATGTAAAATAATAAAGTCGCGAATACGCTCAAACTCTGTTTTCGACTGCTGGTTGTATAGCGCGACCTGGCTTTGCTCAATACCATTGTGAGGAAACAACTTAACCAAGCGCACAATGGCAGTTTGAATTAAATGAATACTGGTTGATTCGAGCGGTTCTAAAAAGCCACTAGAGAGTCCAATTGCCACTACGTTTTTGTGCCAAGGCGTCAGTCGTCGCCCTGTTCTAAAACGAATTAACTTAGGTTCTGCTAATGCCTTACCGGGTAAATTGCTCAGTAGCTTGTCTTTGGCCTGCTCATCGCTCATATGCTTACTGGCATAGACCAAACCGTTGCCGACGCGATGTTGTAGGGGAATTTGCCACTGCCAGCCCGCTTCATGTGCTATGGAGCGAGTGTAGGGCGCAATGTGTGTGCTGGCATGTTCACATGGCACTGCTAAAGCACTATCACAGGGCAGCCAGTGAGACCAATCCTCAAAGCCGCTGTTGAGGGCCTTGTCGATCAATAGAGCGTGCATACCAGTACAATCAATAAATAAGTCGCCAGTTACTTGCTGTCCGTCTTTGAGCTCAAGTGCTCTGATATTACCGGATGACTCATCCTTAATAACTCGCTCTACAGTGCCTTGAATATGGCATGCTCCAAGTTGCTTTGCATGGGCGGCTAAAAACTTGGCGTATAGCCCTGCATCAAAATGATAGGCATAAGAAATGCCAGGTAGTTTGGTACCGGGGATGGCGTTGAGCTTAGAGAACTTATGGTGTTTTGCGGCTTGATAATTCAGTGAGTAATTCCAAAAATCGTCACCAATGCCCTGCTGCTGCGCGTACAGCCAGTGGTTATGAAACTCGCAAAATGGGAAGTCTTTACCAATCGCCCCAAATGCGTGCATATAGCTGCTCGTTTCTGTACCCCAACCTTCAAATTGAATGCCGAGTTTAATGGTTGCTTTGGTTGCGCGAATAAATGCTTGTTCATCAATGCCCATCGCGCTGTTAAACGGTTGCAACGGTGGAATGGTTGCCTCCCCCACTCCCACCGTGCTTATGTCTGCTGACTCCAACACCGTTATGTTAATAAGCTTCCCCATCACTTTGGTTAAAAAAGATGCACTTAACCAACCGGCGGTTCCCCCACCAACAATCACAACGTTTTTAATCTGTTGAGCAGACATAACACAACCCCTTCATAGCTTGATACAAAAAAGCCCTTGTGGTTAAGACAAGGGCTTTACATTATCGCGTGTCAGCGATTAAAACTTATAGCTTAAACCTAACATATAGGTGCGGCCATAGTCTTGGTAATCACGTACTTGTAGTGCGTTATCACCCGAAAGCGCGGTAAACGGCTCTTCAGTGATGTTTTGAATTTGTAAGCTTACAGACAATCCATCTAACTGCTCGAAACCACCTTCACCAAAGTCATAGCCCAACTGCGCATCCCAAATGGTTTCACCTAAAATATCTACCTGAACGGTTTTAAATCCTAAACCGTATACGTCACCTTTAAATGCGCTACGCTTACGCATGCTCGTACGCGCTTGGAAACCGTGGTTTTCATAGTAGAACGTTAAACTTTGAATACGGTCAGACAAGCCCGGTAGCTCATAATCGTTACCATTAGGGTCTTCGATATCTGATTTCACACCAGTGTGGCTGGCAATAATACCAAAGCCTTCTAAGCTCTCGTGGAAGATATTAAACGGCAATGCAACCGATAACTCATAACCCCAAAGGTCGCCACCGCCACCATTGACTTTACCTTTACCTGATCCACCTGCATTTGGTGGAACCTCACCTGATACAGGGTCAACAACGCCAGTCATATCAATTTCGTAAGTTCCATCAAAGATCCATTCTTTTAAGTCTTTATGGAACAACGCGACTGAGAAGTAGCCTTCTGCGCTGAAGTAGTTTTCATAGGTCAAGTCAAAACCAATCGCTTCTTTTGGCTCAAGGGTTGGGTTACCACCTGACACTTCCCAGTTATTACCATTTTCATCAGGACGCTGGTTGTACTTAGCGCTGATTGACGCATTCATCTCATCAAGACGTGGTCGAGAAATTGTTTTCGCAGCACCAAAACGCACTGTCTGCATTTCATCAATTGCCAATGACAAATTCAAGCTGGGTAATAAGTGAGAATAGTCATGCTCAACGTGTGTTGGTGTAGTAACCACTTTACCATCCACAGTGTTGAAAGCATTACCTTTACCCGTTTGCTCAGTTTTTACGTAACGTAGACCCGCGTTACCTGTCACAGGGAAACCTGCGATTTCAGCATTGATATTTGCTTGTACAAACGCGGCCGTAACCTGCTCTTCAACCGTCCAAGACATCGTTGCGTGGCTTGGGTTAGTCAAGCTTTCTGCCAGTAAATCAAACTGACCATCCGCCACCATAGCGCGTGAATCATAGGCAATCATGTCACCCATGCCGATGAAGTCTAAATTAGCACTACCTAATCGGTATTGCTCTGGCACTGTTAGCATGCCAGGATTGTCAGGGTAAGAGAAACCTGCAACAGTCATGAAGTAACCTTCTGACACTTTAGACTTTTCTCTATCACGATATGACAAGCCAAACTCAACACTGCTGACAAATTCGTTATCAAGTGCTTGCTTTGCCGCAAGTTTCAATGCGTTTAATTCGTCTTCAATAGTGGGCGCGTTGATAAAACCATCTTGTAGCTGGTTTTCATATGGGTGATATTCGTATTCACCTTGGTCGTTTTCTGAACCCACAACACCATACTTTTCGTTAAGTGCTGAACTCCAACCCCAAGATAATGGGCCACCGATTTTGATTAAGTCGTAGTCACTGTAATCTAATTCATGGGAGAATTGCGCACCGGTATTGCCACCAGAAAATGTATAACCTAAGTTATCTGCTACGCCTCGGTCATTACCACGCCCCGTGCCTGAGTAGCTTTCTAAACTCCAGATCTGCTTCTCTACGCTCGAGTGGCTTGCATCAAATTCAAGCGTCAATGAGTCATTTACGTTATATTTTGTATTGAAACCAAATGCACTTAACTCAGCTTCACGGTCTTCATAGTCATTACGTACAACAACACGTTGCCCTTGCGTGATAGCACTCGTTACAAAGCCAGAAGCTTCGTCTACGGTTGCCGTTTCACCAGAAATTGAACCTTGGCCCCATGCAAATGGGATTTCAATACCACGTAAGATCTTTTCATCTTTGAAGTCAACGTATAAAGCATCAAACACCATAGATAGTTTGTCACTTGGTGCCGCTTCAAAAACGAACATTACAGAGTCACGCTCAAGCGTTGATGAGCGAACAAATGGCTTAGCGCCACCCAAAATAGAGTATTGTTTACCATCTGCTTCAAATTCAGGGTAGCCCCACGCATTCCAACGTTTTTCTTGGTTTGGTGAAGTCATGGTAGTAAGTGCCAACGCAACACCAATGGTATCGTCAGCAAATTTATCTACATATGAGAACGTACCACGCAGACCAGCGTCTTCACCATCTGGGTTTAACTTATCAAAGCTGGTCTTTTCATACATGGTATTTAGTTGGAAAACACGCTCATCAACACTCAATGGCTTGATGGTTTGCATGTCGATTACACCCGCAATACCTTCCGCTTCTAAATTAGCACTCGGTGTTTTGTAAACGGTAACGCCGCTCATAACCTCTGAAGGATATAAGTCAAACTCTACACCCCGGTTGTCAGAGATTGAAACTTGTTCGCGGCCATTAAAAGTGGTGGCACTCTCATCTTCACCAAAACCACGTACGCTTACTTTACTGGCACGGCCATCAAGACGTTGCGCAGTCAAACCCGGTAAACGAGCAATTGATTCTGCAATTGAAGAATCAGGCAATTTACCTATGTCTTCAGCTGAAATTGACTCAACGACTTCAGAAGAAAAGCGCTTGGTGTTAATTGATTCCACAACGCTGGCACGAAAGCCTTTAACTTCTATGACTTCTACTTTTTGATCTTCTTGTGCTTTAGCAGTTTCTTCAGCTGCATACGCAGAGTGTGAAACAACACCTGCACCAATTAGTGCCAGTGTTAACATACTTGGTTTGAACATAGACATAGTGTTTTATCCCAATTACCCAATTTTATTACTGAAACATCTTTTTCTATTGCGCTTGCTTGGATGACAAGCGTATTGATGCTCAGCTACTTTTGTTGTCAGGATGCATATTAGCGCTGAGCTAATTTTATAAACAACTTTATGCATACGTATTCAAACTATAGCCAACATCACCAAGTTTACATTTATTTCACACAAAAGTGCATTAACCCTATGTTTTAAAAACATTTAATAAAACTAAAAAGTGACTTCTCTGATCACAAATATATAGCGGATTTTTGCTGCAAACTTAACCTGATTTCTTTTTTTTGTCACAAAAACGCCATAGCATAGGTGTGCTAAAATTGTTGAAGTTTCAATAATGATAAATTGGTCTTACCATTAACCACCCCACCAAAACACAATTTATTTAGGTAATAAAAGGCTATCAGATCAGTTAGGATTAAATTGGTAAACTTTTATTACAGAAACTATATTGGTTTTTCTAGGTCAATTTTTTGCTTCTAATTTCGGTATTTATGATGCATACGTATGCAACCTTTTTACAGTATTTGGGCGATAACGTATGCTTTTTGCCATTAATGCCCCCATGTTGGTTAGGTTTATATAACTTCCTTCATAAATGGCAGTATTGAGCAGAAACTTGGAGAATATACATGGCTCAACAGCAATGGTGGAAAGGTGCGGTTATCTATCAGATCTACCCTCGCAGTTTTCAAGATACAAATGGCGATGGTATTGGCGATTTGCCTGGGATCATAAATCGATTAGATTATATAAAGTCACTTGGCGTAGACGCCATTTGGATCTCACCATTCTTTAAATCTCCGATGAAAGACTTCGGCTATGATATCAGCGACTACCGTGACATCGATCCTATGTTTGGTAACTTGGATGATTTCGATACTTTAATTGCCCAAGCGCACCAGCGTGACATAAAAATAATTATCGATCAGGTGTTGAGTCACACGTCCAATGAACACCAATGGTTTATAGAAAGTCGTGAAAACACCAGTAACGATAAGGCTGATTGGTATGTTTGGGCAGACGCAAAACCAGACGGTAGCGCACCAAATAACTGGTTATCTATCTTTGGTGGCACCGCTTGGCAATGGGAACCAAGACGCTGTCAGTATTACTTACATAACTTCTTGACTGAACAGCCTGATCTGAACTTTCACAATCCAGATGTGCGCAAAGCCGTGTTAGATAATGTAGAGTTTTGGTTGAAAAAAGGTGTGGATGGCTTTCGTTTGGATGCTATTAACTTCTGTTACCACGATGCGCAGCTACGCGACAACCCAGCAAAGCCCAAAGAGCTTCGCCAAGGTCGTGGGTTTAGCGAGGACAACCCTTACGCGTTCCAATATCATTACTACAACAATACACAGCCAGAGAACCTCGCATTTATGCAGGAGATCCGCAGCCTACTTGACCGCTACCCCGGTACAGTTAGTTTAGGTGAAATCTCATCAGAAGATTCGCTACAAACTATGGCAGAATACACCGCCGATGGCGATAAACTGCATATGGGTTATAGCTTTGAGTTACTGACTAAGGATTACAGCGCACAATATATTCGCGAAACCGTAAGCACACTTGAGTCTGTCATGACCCAAGGTTGGCCATGCTGGGCATTTAGCAACCACGATGTAGAGCGCGTTGCAAGCCGCTGGCATCCATCAGCTAAGACGGACTCAAAACAAGTTAGCATGTTAACAGCATTGCTGGGTTCACTGCGCGGCAGCGTTTGTATGTACCAAGGTGAAGAACTTGGCTTGGGTGAGGCTCAGGTTGCTTTTGAGGACCTACAAGACCCCTATGGGATTACCTTCTGGCCTAACTTTAAGGGCCGCGATGGCTGTAGAACACCTATGCCATGGCAACATGAGCAGCCCCATGCAGGATTCAGTACTAGTACTCCTTGGTTGCCAGTTGAGCAGCAGCATCAAGCACTTGCCGTTGATGTTCAGCTACACTCAGAAGAATCAGTGTTAAAACGTTTCCAACACTTTATGGCTTGGCGAAAAACCATGCCTGCGTTGCAATATGGTGATATTGAGTTCATCGACACACCTGAGCCGATACTCGCTTTTTATCGTCGTTACGAACAGCAAAGTATGCTGTGTGTGTTCAACCTTGGTGACCAGTCGCACACACTACCATTGAGCGACAACATACACACTGAGCACACTCAGTTGCAGCACCATAATGGCTCGCTTAACGAGGGGACTTTAACCATGCCAGGCTTTGGCTGCTACTTTGCAGCCGTATAATCCAAAGCCTCATAATTAAGAGTATGAAGGGAGTGTTGATGGCTCCCTTTGTACCATTACTATTAAAGCCTCAATTGCCAAAGCCTTGGCATATAACCAGCCCTGATGGACCTCGACCCCCTGTTTGAGTAAATAGTCAGCCTGATAGGCAGTTTCTACCCCTTCCGCAATCAACTTTTTGTTGAGCTTGGTCGCCATTTCTATCACCGCGTTGAGCACCGGTGATTGTAAATTATCCAACCCAATTGAAGCCACAAAGCTTTGGTCTATCTTGAGTAAATCTATTGGAAAACTCTGCAAGTATTGCAAACCACTATACCCAGTCCCAAAATCATCCACAGCCACCTCAATCCCCTGCGCAACGAGCTGTTCCAAGGTGCGTTTTACTTGCACCTGAGCCAACACATCTCGTTCTGTCAGCTCTATGGTAAGTGAGCAAATATGTCGCTTTGCTTGCTCAAGTGCGATTAAATAGCTGGCACAGCTCAACAACTGCCCATTAACATTAAATGATACTTTAAGCTGCGGGTTTAACGCCAACAACGGAGCCAACTCCTGAACCGCGTTGTGTACTTGTGCAATAGAAATCTCCACGATTGCGCCACTTCTTTCGGCTTCAGGAATGAAATAAGCGGGGCCCAACTCTCCTTCACTTGGATGTTGCCAGCGAATGAGTACCTCTACGCCCACAACCTTTTGTGTTTTCGCATCTATAAGCGGCTGATAAACATTGAATAACTGGCGCTGTGAAATGGCGCGTTTTAGCTGATACTTCAAACTAAGCTGTCGTTTTTCAATAAAGTAAAGTAGATAGCTAAGCAATCCCCAAACAATCAGATACGCAACCACAAGCGCCATGAAGGGAGTTGAACGGATAGTAAAGATTGGCTTGCTATTACTTGAGGCCACCACTGAAAGTTTAGGAAGCGAGGCCAGTGGCTTAGCAAATAGATACTTGTTCATACCATCATCAAACTCCCCACGCGCCTGTAGCGGCAGTTCAATAGGAAACAATGCCTGGTGCAAAGGTAAACTATAATTACCCTGCAATAATATTGGCACCCCCGTTTGGCTATCAACGAGAGCGATAAAATCGAGCTGAGAATATTGCTGTAAATCAAGCGTATGGCGCAGCCAGTCGCTCGGTAACAGTACGTTGACCTCATAGCCATCTTTGCGCGTTCTTGCCAGAACAAAAGCTGACATTTCCATATATTCGCTTATGACAGGGCCATGATAACGTAGTTCTTTGCTTTTTATGGGGGCCGTTGTTTGAATTGGCGGGTTAAGCACACCATAAGTGTTACATAACAACTGACCCTTGTGGTCAACAATGCCAATCTCACTCATGGCAGGATTTTTAAATACCTGCTGTCTGAGGCGAAACAATGTTTCTTGTGGGCATGTAACATCAAGCGATTCTGCTTGGCGCAAAAACGAGTCAATCTCTTTAAGTTGAGCGTTAAGTTCGAAGTGAACCTTCTGAGCGACATTTTGAATATGTAATTGCTCTGCATCACGGTGCTGGACGACAAGTAAAGCGAGCAATGTGCCAAACACAACAGTGCAAGCCAACCAAGCAAACGCAATATGTTTCAACTGCTTTGCGAACAAATGTGCCCTTGGCATGATTTAAACCTCAGCCTGCCAGATATGAAAGGCGACAGTGTAGAGAAGGTTTATGACTTTTTTATGACAAAACAAAAGGCCTCGAGCGTGAACTCAAGGCCTTAAAAATAGCTATAAACTTTTTAAAAAAATATTAACTTTCTTTGCTAGTACCAACTTCGACGCGAGTCTTAAGCTTTTGGCCTGGACGGAAAGTTACTACGCGACGCGCAGAGATTGGAATGTCTTCACCTGTTTTAGGGTTTCGACCCGGTCTCTCTTTTTTGTCACGGAGATCAAAGTTACCAAATCCAGAGAGCTTAACTTGCTCTCCTTTTTCAAGCGCTGAGCGGATTTCTTCAAAAAACGCTTCAACTAAGTCTTTGGCATCCTTTTTATTTATCCCCAATTTTTCAAATAGGTGTTCAGCTATGTCGGCTTTAGTAAGCGCCATATCTAGTCCCTCAACGATGCATTAAATTGTTTGGCCAGTTCGGCCACCACGTTCTCTACAACTTGATTGATGTCTTTCTCTTCGAGCGTTCTATCAACCGCTTGTAGTGTCAGAGCAATCGCCAAACTCTTAAAATCTGGCTCAATACCTTTGCCCTTATACACATCGAATAAGTTTAGGTCAACTAATTGATTTCCGCCAACTTTCTCAATGCTTTCTAAAATATCGCCTATTTTTACATCATCTGCAACTAAAATAGCGATATCTCTTCGATTTGATGGAAATTTAGACACACTTACCGCTTCTGGCAACTTACGAGTACTCAATGCATCCACTTCAACTTCAAACACATAGGCCGTGCTATTCAAACCTAGAGACTTTTGTAATTGTGGATGAACTGCGCCGATAAAGCCAACTTTTGCATCATCAAAATAAATCGCTGCTGACTGACCAGGATGTAGGCCGTCACACTGCTCTGCTTTGAAGCTAAAACGAGAGCCATCGTTAGTCAGTGCTAATAGGGCTTCCACATCACCTTTGACATCGAAAAAATCTGCTGGACGCGATGCCACCGACCAATGCTCGTTGTGTGTGTTGCCATAAACAATACCACCTAAAACAGCCACTTGAGCAACGCCATTCTCTGCAGACTCATCTTTCAGGAACTTCAAACCATGCTCAAATAAACGAATACGAGATTGTTGACGGTTTTGGTTATACACCACAGCGTTAATTAACCCTGTCATCAGGCTTACACGCATGGCTGACATTTCTACTGAAATCGGGTGTGGTAGAATTAAGGCATCTGACTCTGGGTGCAATAGCTTTTGTGCTTTTGGTTCAACGAAGCTGTAGGTAATCGCTTCTTGGTAACCACGCGCCACCAACTCGTTGCGCATACGAGACACCGGCACGTTGGCCTCGTTATGTTGAGTCATCTTTAACGCCGCTTTTGGTGCAACATTTGGAATGTTGTTGTAACCAAATACTCGTGCCACTTCTTCAATCAAATCTTCTTCAATGCTGATATCAAAACGATAACTTGGCACCTGTGCTTGCCACGTATCGTTTGCAAACGTGTTACTCAACCCTAAACGGGTAAGAATGTCAGCAACCTTTTCATCAGCGATGTGATAACCAATTACTCGATCTAAACGTTCACGGCGTAACGTCACTGATTTTTCTTTGGGTAGATCGGCTTCTGATACAGCCTCAACCACTGGGCCTGCCTGACCACCAACAATGTCTAGCAACAACGCAGTAGCTCGTTCCATTGCATCGCGTTGTAGCTTGTAGTCAACACCACGCTCATAACGGTGTGATGCATCGGTATGAAGACCGTAACTACGCGCTTGCCCAGCAATGGCTAAAGGAGAGAAGAATGCGCTTTCGAGTAGGATATCTTGAGTGCTTTGTGTAACACCTGAGCCTTCACCACCGAAAATACCCGCCATAGCGAGCGCTTTCTTATCGTCAGCAATCAACAGAGTTGTTGGATTTAGCTTGGCTGTATTGCCATCAAGCAATACTAGTTCCTCGCCTTCATTAGCGTTACGTACTTTAATGCCGCCTTCAATCGCATTCAAATCGAACGCGTGCATTGGGTGACCAAGCTCAAGTAGCACATAGTTGGTTACATCAACAACTGGGTCAATTGAACGTACACCTGAGCGACGTAGCTTTTCTACCATCCAAAGTGGTGTGGTTGCATCAAGGTTAATTCCCTTGATCACACGACCCAAATAACGAGGACATGACGCACTGTTTACCAGCTCAATTGAAATCTTATCATCAATCGTTGGCTGTACTGCTTCAATCGCAACGTCTGTGACATCCACTGAATTCAATACACCCACTTCACGAGCTAGACCTTTTATGCCAAGGCAATCACTGCGGTTAGCAGTAAGATCAACGTCAATTGTGACGTCGTCTAAAGAAAAATACTCACGGATACATTGGCCGATTGGCGCGTCACTTGGTAACTCTAAAATACCATCAGAGCTTTCAGCCATGCCAAGTTCTTCAAACGCACACAGCATGCCGTGTGAAGGTTGACCACGTAATTTGGCCTTTTTAATTTTAAAGTCGCCAGGTAATACCGCACCTACTTTTGCTACCGCAACTTTCAGTCCTGTACGGCAGTTTGCTGCACCACACACGATATCAAGTAGTTCATCTTCGCCAACATTCACTTTGGTCACACGTAGTTTGTCTGCATCAGGGTGTTGACCACATTCAACCACTTCCCCAATCACAACGCCTGAGAAATCACCAGCAACGGCTTCTAATCCGTCAACTTCTAAACCCGCCATAGAGAGCTGTTCAGATAGAGCCTCAGTATCAATGGCTGGATTAACCCACTCGCGTAACCACTTTTCACTAAATTTCATATTATTAACTTCGCTCTTATCTGAATTGGTTTAGGAATTTTAAATCGTTTTCGAAAAATGCGCGTAAGTCGTTTACGCCATAACGCAACATGGTTAAACGCTCAACACCCATACCAAAAGCAAAGCCTGTATACTTTTGTGGGTCGATACCGACTGAACGCAATACATTTGGGTGTACCATGCCACAGCCTAGTACTTCTAGCCATTTTCCATTTTTCCCTTTTACATCCACTTCAGCTGAAGGCTCTGTAAATGGGAAATAAGATGGGCGGAAACGAATTTCCATGTCTTCCTCAAAAAAGTTACGTAAGAAGTCATGCAAAATACCTTTAAGTTCAGTAAAGCTCACATCTGTGTCAACCATCAAACCTTCTACCTGATGGAACATTGGCGTGTGGGTTTGGTCGTAATCATTTCGGTATACGCGACCTGGAGAAATAATACGAAGTGGCGGCTGCTCAGCTTCCATGGTACGGATTTGTACGCCACTAGTTTGTGTACGCAATACCAATTTAGGGTTGAAGTAAAATGTATCATGATCAGCACGTGCTGGGTGGTGCTCAGGAATATTTAGCGCATCAAAGTTATGGAAGTCATCCTCAACTTCTGGACCAGATTTAACAGCAAACCCTAATTCACCGAAGAATGATTCGATACGCTCTATCGTGCGTGTCACTGGGTGCAAACCACCAATTGGCATGTTGCGGCCAGGCAACGTGACATCTATGGTCTCTGCCGCCAATTTTTTCTCAAGTGCTTGCTGAGTCAATTGCTCACGCTTTGCATTTATCGCATCTTGCACCTGAGTTTTAGCCTGATTGATAACGGCTCCGGCTTCTTTTCGCTCTTCTGGTGCGAGCGTGCCCAGAGTTTTTAATAATCCTGTGATCTCACCTTTTTTACCAAGGTAATTAACTCGGACATCCTCAAGGTGCGCAATTTCGCGGGCTACCGATACGGCTTCTAACGCTTGCGCTAAAATATTCTCTAAGTTCATTCTATACCTGATCTTTATGGAGGTAATTTGCTGTTGTATTAATCGCGTATGATAACTGAAAGCAAGGACTAGATTCTAGCCCTAACTCGGGTTGAGTTTACTATTGTGGGTGAATATTTGTAAAAACTTGCATCTTTGGGATAAATCTACAAAAATTTTCGCCATTTTACTTGCAAGTTCATCACAATCGCAGCGTGGTTTTAATAAATGGAATGGTAAGCTTTCTTTGTGCTGCCATCGAGGCATGATCGAGTTTATCTAGTACATCGAGCAAGGCACGCATATCACGGCTCAATCGAGTGAGCAAAAAGCGTGCGCATTCATCGCTCAACTCTAAGCCCCGCATATTTGCACGTTTTACTAGAGCCTCGGCTTTATCATCATCGCTCATCGAGCGGATTTGAAATGTGGTTCCCCATGCCAAACGAGACTCAAGGTCTGGTAGATTTATGTTCAGCATGTTGGGCAACAGATCCGCGGTCACAACCAAGCACTTATTGGGTTCATTGAATCGATTGAAAAAGTTAAAGAGCGCCTTTTCCCAATGCTCAACACCTGCCACCAAATGTACATCATCGATACATACAACATCCAAAGACTCTAAACCATCTAAGACCGCTGGGCCAAAATCAATCACTTCTCTAAGACTTAATAAAATGGTCGACAACCCCATTTCCTGAGCATGGATACATGTGGCATAAAGCAAATGTGACTTGCCAGAATCCGCCAACCCACATAAATACGTATATTGGAAATCCTTGGCAAGATTTCTCAATGACGCTTTTAAATGGTTGACCTCTAATGACTGAGCGCCACCAAAGTAAGACTCAAATGTTTCGTCATCTGGGAGGGTCACAGGCAGCGCCATTTGCATGGGTTCGTTACTCATCACTGGCCTACCCAGCTATAGCGTAAATTCGAGGCGTTGGCGATTTGATAAAACGCATGCGGGTCAACATAAATGTTAAACGCTTGCTCTAAGTTCAATGATTTAACGAGATCGTCTAACGTCGAGCTATGTTGGATCTCAAACCTAACCACATCAGCAGAGCGGTACACAACATCCACATCCACCACTGTACTCAAACTGGTAAGTTGCCTTTTTGCCAACTCAATTGATGTGAAGGTCTTGAGATTATCAACAATCAAAGAAGTGGTTTGAGTCGCCAAAGAAACATTCGGGTCAATCGCGTAATTTTTTGCTAATGCTGATGAAAAGTCATTCACCATGGTGATGAGGATCTGCTGTTTATCGCCAACTAATTTGTTGACTTCAAACATTTGCGCATCGGTATAGCGCCACTCCAACTGCCAGCTGCTACTGTTACGCTGTTGGAACATACGTGCTGTGATAGCGCGCTCTGCGTTATATCTTTGCGATGCAAGCTCCACAGGCTCAGAGAAGTTTCCCCAAACCTCAGCAACGCTTACCTTGGCCAGGTCATCAAGGTCAAGTAATGGCACTATGACAGGCACACCCCACTCCGCTGCCGTATCGTAAATTAAACGTTCAAGCTGCGGATAACTGTCTTGGGTAACAAACTCACGGCGAAAATTGTCTTCAATAGCAAGCCAAATCGCGATCAGTGGTCGACGATTCCCCCAAAGTGGTAGCTGGGCATCTCTGACCAATTCTTCGACTTTGGTTGGCTCAAACTTTACGCGTATTTTAACCGTTCCATCTTGCGCATCTAAATATTCATACTTGAGCATATAGTCTGAGATAGAGCGCATTGCTTGTTTGATAAGCGTAGAGTCCCCACCTTCATGGCGACCTGTGAGTTTTTTTATTACGTTATACAACGCTTTTTTGCTGGCTTCGACTCGCGTGTCGCGACTTTTATCAGTGACATACAGCTCGCTTTGATACAAATCAGTCACTTCAACTGCAGGTGTATGAATCGACCATAAACAACAAAAAATAAACAGTATTCTCAATGCCATAACTTAAGCTACAGGAAATCTTTGTGGCTCGATCCTAAAGCAAAGCCAGACTAAAGCAAAGCCTTAAAAAGTTTACTGTTACTTTGACACCGAAAAAGAGATTTGTTTTTTCCCGTTATTCTTAGCTTGATAAAGCGCATCATCTGCTTGGTGTAAAATGGCTTCTGCACTAAAAGCCTGAGCATAGTTCCCGGTCACGCCAATGCTGCAACCACATCGAACCTGACTATTGTCAGGTACATCAACTGGCATAGAAACAGCTTTAAGCAACCTCTCACAAACTTGCTGTAATACCCCAAAGTGAAGTGGCTCAGTCATCAGCACCACAAACTCATCACCACCTAGGCGAGAAACGAGATCGTAACTTCTCACTTCTTCGACCAACCTTTTAGCGACCGTTTGTAAAACAATATCGCCAGCATGATGACCGTAATTGTCATTGATCGGCTTAAAATCATCTAGATCGATATACAAAACATAGATTTCTAGATTTGCACGCTGTGATTTTGCGGCCAGTCGAGATAACTCTTTAAACAAATATTTTCGATTAGCCAGACCCGTCAAATTATCGTGTAACGATTCATATTCCAGTTGCTGCTGCAACTGCTCACGTTTTTGCACCTCCTGACGAACTTCTTCAAGGCTTTTTTGTAGCTCTTGCGTACGCGCCTGTACTCTCTCTTCTAATTCTCTTTGATAGATTTGCAACGCTTCATTTGCTTCGAGTAAAGCACGTTGGTTATTGAAAGCATCTAATGCGGAAGAGATCACATGACTAATCGTAAAAAGTACATCAACAATCACACCTGAGTATTCTTGCTCATTACGATAGGACTGAATAATAAACGCACCAAGATAGGAGCTGCGATTAAGTAACGGAAAGCACAACCATTGTTTAGGCATCGTGCCTAGTACCTGTAGTTCTCCAGAATCAATAAGCTGCTGTATATCTTGCTCGGTAAAATTGCAAATTTTCCGTTGACTGATGGCATACCCTGTCAGCGTTTTTTCAACCACATTCAAATTGATGTCTTCTAGGTCTTCAGCCCTGATGTTGTCCATCACATCATGAAAATATGGGAAATGAAGCGTATCATCACGTCCAAACAAGACGACGTAAAAGTTATCCGCGTATGTGACTTTTTGCAATATACAATGAATATCCAGCAAGAAGCGTTGTATCGAATCACTCGTATTCAAACAAGCAACGATATCTGTCATGCTGTCAATAACGCTATCATTCGCTATTTTTGACACAGTCATCGCCCCCTCTAGTGAAGATGAAACGCCTAAAACTGATTATATTTGAGTATAGGATAGGATCTCGCATTCGCTAAGAACTCTAAAAAATACTTTGATAATTAATAGATTGTCATCCCCCCTTCACACTACGTAAATAAAATGTAGTATATGTTTACATTTATTTTACTCAGTGAAATTTCGTGCGACGTTCAATTTTTATCCTTTTACACACCGCTGCTATATTCGCAATTACGCTAAGCTTGCTATCTGGCTTTCGTATCGCAACATTAACTAAACCATACTTACTAACCATAGCAACGCTGTTTCCATCAGGGCAAGTCCATAACTTACACTTGCTATCAGCCAGTGTGCTATTGATTGTCAGTGTGTATTATTTATATTTTAGAATTAGCAGAGGCACCATTACCTCACAAAGCCGCTACCACCGTATGGTTACATGGTTTGGTTATATTAGTTTAACAGTATGTTTAGTAAGCGGATTACTAAATTATCTCGATATAACGCCCAAACAAGCTACGTCTTTACATTATTACAGTGCATTGGCCATTGTTGTTTATTTATTACTGCACAGTTGGGTGTATATGCTCCAATTTGGCCGTAAAGCCTTTAAGAAAATTCTGCTGATGAGCAATAAACACATTCCTTATGCCTTGCTTGCAGGGCTAAGCCTATGTACCACAGCCGTTTTTTTTATCATTAATGCGCTAACACACACATTGAATATTGCACCTATCTCGAACCAAGTCTTGATGGAGGTAGACGGCCTAGCCAATGAACCTCAGTGGCAACAAGCACATTCGTTTTTGATTGATACCGCCGGTGGAGCCAACTTTGACAATGGCCGTACGCAGGTGCAAATAAAGGCACTGAGTAATCAGCAGGAAACATTTTTTTTGTTTCGCTGGGCAGATCCAAGCAAGAGTTTGCGACACTTGCCTTTGACAAAAACATCACAGGGTTGGAAGGTCCAAGAGAACGGCTTTTATCAATTTGATGAGCAAAGTCACTATGAAGATAAATTCGCGGTGATGCTCTCAAACAGCTGTGATCTGGGTGCAGATGGCACCAGCTACTTAGGTAAAAAGCCCTTTGCCGATAAGCCAGCCAACTGGCATGGTAAGGGTTACCATGCCAGTTTAGATGGTAAAGTACGTGATCTGTGGCATTGGAAAGCCGTTCGTACCAACGATATGGTGCTAGCCGATGACAATTTTATCGGCCCACTGGCAACGCCTCTGAGTGGTCAACGTCGCTACAAGGCAGGCTACCAGACGGATGGTAAAGAAAGTGGCGCGTATGTGATGAATTGGTTGTGGTATTCACCTAATCAGGTTACCCCAAAAAGATTACCCACCCACGACGACAACAGTAACAAAGCGGTATTACCTTGGTTTGGTTCACGGCCCTACCACAAGTCAAAAGATACCTATCCCATAGGCACACAACTAAGTTCAGTACTTTATCGCTCCAATCGGTTCGAAGGCGATCGTGCCGACGTACGAGCTAAAGGCCATTGGCAAGACGGTTTTTGGACCTTGGAGTTGGTAAGAAAAAACCAGACTCAGTCTAAATATGATGTGCCGCTTAATAGCGATACGTGTATCTGGGTGTCAGCCTTTGATAGCAGCCAAATTGCCCACACTCGCCACCAGCGTGCAATCAAACTTAGGTATTTACTGTGATCAAAAGATTTTGCATTTCAGCACTCGTTGTTGTGATAGTGAGCATTTATGTTGTTTTTGACGATGTACAGATGGAACCCATCACACACCCAAGGTTTACAAAAATAACCGCGCAAGGTCAGCCATTGTCACCTTGGCAAGGTCCGTGGGCCTGTGTGTTGGATCACCAGAACAATCTGTTATGGGAAATAAAAACAGACGATGAGTCTATTCATGATGGCTACTGGACATACTCTTGGTATGACCAAGGTTTGGGCAAAGCTAATTTTGGTGACTGCTATTTTGAGTCTGCGCGTTGCGATACCCAAGACCTTATCCGCCATACCAATGAACAAACACTGTGCGGCCAAAAGAACTGGCGACTGCCAACCGAGCGTGAACTCGCCAGTTTAATACAACCGCCAGCACACCCTGGCCAGCCCTATATCGCCTATGACTATTTTACTCACATCAAAAAAGGTGATTACTGGACAAACCAAGCCAACGTCAAATTACAGCAACAATTTGCGCACCTAAAACAAGGTGCCAAAGCGGTGAACTTCCATAACGGTAAAGTTGTTACCTTACCCTACAGAAACGCCGCCTTTGTTATCTTAGTGAGTGATATCACTAAGGCTTACTCTCATGCGCAGCTAAGCAGTCGCGACACTTCAACTACACATTAATATAGGATCAAGGAAATGAGCACACGTATCGTGAGCCTTGCTGTCGGTTTAACCCTTACCGCCAGCGCCCATGCCGGTAGTCAATATCATAGACTGATCTGGGACCACAACCCCTCATCACAAGCGACTATTGGTTTCACCCCCAACGGGGGCAGTAATCATCACGTCAAATATGGTACATCAACTGATGAACAAAGTTGGACGGTGCAAAATGTGAGTACCACTCACACTTTTGACGGAGGTCTTGAAAGTCAGTTTGTAACACTGCAGAACCTCAGCGCAAATACCCCAGTTTATTATCGTGTTTGTGACAGCCAAGGCTGTTCACAGCCGCTGTGGTTTAAAACCGCGCCAGCTGATAACCAACCGTTTACAGCCATCGCTGGCGGTGACACTCGAACGGGTTGGACAACGCGTCGCCAAGGTAATCAGCTTATCGCAAAAATTCGCCCACTGTTCATCATGCATGGTGGCGACTACACCAATGCAAACTCCGTCTCAGAAATGAAAGAGTATCTGCAAGACTGGCAGCTAACCTTCTCAGACGATGTGATCGACGGTGTAAATTACCAACGTATTTACCCGTTTGTAGCCACCCATGGCAATCATGAAGACGATAACTATAAAACCCTATGCCAAGTTTTTGGTGTTGATTATAACCAAGATGGTGAATGTACCAGTTCAGACACCTATGGTGCTTTTAACGTCGGTACCTTGCTGCGTGTTTACACCCTAAACAGCCAGTATAAAAACAGCGGCTGGTCAAGCTATGCTACCGCTATGAACAACTGGTTAACGCAAGATCTTAGCAACAATGGTGATACAACCACTTGGCGTAGCGCGCAATACCACAAACCTATGTATCCGCACTACTCTGGTAAGTCTGACAATACCATTTTACATACTTGGTGGGCCGATGCATTTTATAACCATGCAATGAACCTAGTTGTTGAATCAGATACTCATATCAACAAACTCACCCAAGCATTACAGCCAACCAATAATGGCTTTAACGCGACTACCTCAGGCGGCACTGTTTACGTGGGTGAAGGCAGCTGGGGTGCACCTGCCCGCTCCGCCAACGACCCTAAGTCTTGGACGATTGATTTGGCAAGTATTCAGCAATTTAAAGTACTCACTGTCAGTACAGATAACTTATTGGTACGCACCGCACAATTTGACGCATCGGCCGACACACTGACGCGTGAACAGCGCGCAGCAGACCCTCTTGCGCTCCCTGCCAATATCAATTGGTGGCACGCAAATGAGATTGGGGAAGTGCTTACACTCAAACAAGCGAGTAATAAGTTAAGTGTTATCGATAATGGTTCGGGCCCAGTTGAGCCGCCTGAAGCTATCGCGTTACAAAATGGTGAAGCACTAACAGGGTTAAATGCCGCAAAAGACAACGAAACCCACTACGTACTTGATGTGCCAGAAAACACATCCAGCCTATCATTTACTACCTCAGGAGGCAGTGGTGATGCAGACCTATATGTTAAATTTGCCCAGCTTGCTACACAACAAGATTATGACTGCCGTCCATACGAAAATGGTAATGCTGAAAACTGCACTATCAATACCATTCAATCAGGTAAATACTATGTGATGTTGCACGCTTATGAGGCCTATTCTAACTTGAGTTTGGTAGCGAACTTCAATGTCGGCACAACACCGGGTAAACAACAGCAATGGCCCGACCAAAGTGCCAGTAAAGGCGAATGGTTATACTACACCTTTGAAGTACCTTCAGGCGCCAGCAGCCTAAATGTACAAACGAGCGGCGGCTCAGGTGATGCAGACTTATACATTAGATTTGCTCAGCAGCCTACAACTGCGAATTATGAGTGTCGCCCGTATGAAGATGGTAATGATGAACTTTGTAGCATCACTAACCCTCAATCGGGCGTATGGCATTTAGGTATAAAAGCATATCGAAGTTTCTCTGGTGTGTTGTTAAGCGCACAGGCTGAGTAATGAACTTTGCCCCTTGTTATTTAAGCAAATGACCATAAGTCTATAGCTTAATTGAAACAAGGGGCAATACATGGATTTTTTACACACTATGGTGCGTGTGAAAGACTTAGACGCATCACTTAACTTTTACTGTAACCTGTTGGGCTTGGTTGAAGTCAAGCGATATGACAGTGAGCAAGGCAGGTTCTCTTTAATTTTCTTGGCAGCACCAGGCCAACTAGAAGAAGCCAAAACCTCTCTTAAACCAACCATAGAACTGACTTATAACTGGGACCCTGAACAGTACACAGGTGGCAGAAACTTTGGTCATCTAGCCTTTGCAGTTGACGATATATACGCTATTTGCCAAACACTCCAACAAGCAGGAGTTGTGATCAATCGTCCTCCTCGTTGCGGGCACATGGCATTTGTTCGATCTCCTGATGGTATTTCTATTGAGCTGTTACAAAAAGGCAAAGCCTTAGAGCCACAAGAGCCTTGGGCTTCAATGGAAAATACAGGCAGTTGGTAATGACAAGTTGATGTTAAGCGACTCAATGACTCGCTTAGCTTTTTACACCTAGTGCTGTGTTTGTAATGTGATAGCGAATTAACAACTGTTGGAGCTGCTCTTTAAATTCGCTCTTTTGAAGTACCGTGTCTATTACATCAACAACATTACGCATATCTTTTGGTGCGAGTAATGCTCGACTGTATGATTCGTGGGGCTGATTTGACAAGTGCACGGCGTTTTCCCAGCGTTTGTTATTAGCCAATAAATAGTTCAGGGTAGCATTACTAATCACCGCAATTTCAATACGCTTCTTTACGAGCATTTCCAGCAACTGTAACTCAGTTCCCATCTCAAGTTGAGTTGCTTTATCTATTTTTACCACAGGTGCTACCTGAAAGTAGTGATAGCCCCTCACGCCACCAATGCTTTTACCATACAATGAAGCCTGACCTGAAAATTCGAACGGCGCTGAAATATTCGATACAAACTCGTCCCTATCTCTCATAAAAGGTTCAGACCACGCAAACTTTGTCTGTTGCTGATCCCGAAACCAAACTGGATTTACACCAATAATTAAACCATCTAAGGTGTTTTGCTCTATATCACGGTTAAGACGCTTGCGTGGCATATACTCAACTTTAAAGGAGTAGTGTGCTTGGTGATGATTAAGCAGCAACGCAAAGTCAAAGTACAACCCTTGTTCTTGCTCAACATCGGTAATATAGGGTGGCTTTAGGTGATAAGCATAAAGTGTCATCGTTTGCTTAGCAGATAACACTCCACTTGTGATCATCAAACAGCCCATGCCAAATAGGATGAGTGACCTTTTTAGGAGAAGAAATGTTTTGATAGGTTTACTCAATTACATAATGTACATGACTATAGTGTTAACCAGTGATTTACGCTTTGCAACCAGAATTATTACTCAGCAATATTATGATGATAAAAAGGCGGCTCAAAAAGGCCGCCCTGCCATTAGCTTATCACAAGTACCTAATCATCAATTAGTTACAACCACCTTCGTTATAGGTAACTTTTAGAGAAGCGGCTTGACTGTCTCCTGATATTTTCAAATAACCCCAATATTGAGACTGTGCACTAACACTAATGCACTCTGCATTACCTAGGTTATCTGATGTCGCATCCACATTGCTGCCATCTGGCCAGCCTGCATTGCTATATTCAAGCTTTAAGTCACCACTACCGTTGGCTGTCTCAATACGAACGGTGTCTTGTCCGCTGACATTTTCCAAACTAAACCACATCACAGATTGATCACCAAGGCAGATAAGCTCGCCTGCTGTAGCGCGTCCACCCGTTTTCGCAGCTTGTGTTTGACAAGCATCTGGTAGAGACGCTATAGGTGCATCGAAGTTCGCGACCAAAGACACATTATTAAAAGCATTGTAGCCTCTTATCATGACGTAGTATTGGCCTTCTTGAGGAGTTGCAAAGTCACACTGCTCAGAGTTGCCCCCCACGTACGGACGACAGTCATAACTGCTAAGTGTCGGCTCACTGCCATAACGAACATACAAATCCGCATCTCCGTCACCGCCTGAGATAGCAATGTTTAGATCACTCGCTCCTTGCGGTACATTCAGCACAAATAGCAGTTGCTCATCTTGCACACCATTAACAGTGACCGCCTGACCACGTTTTAACTGTGGCACGTTCTGTCCTTGTTCAATTTGTGCATTTGTACTGGCACTGCTTGAGAGGCCTTCTGAATCAGTAACAGTTAATGTCACAGTGTAATCGCCCTCGGCGTTATAGATATGCGTTGGGTTCGCTTGTTGGCTTTGATTACCATCGCCAAAGTCCCACAAGTAGCTTGCGATCGGGCCTTGCGCGTCACTGCTACCATTACTTGAGAAGGTCACAGGTTCACCAGCGACACCACTGTAAGGGCCATTAACTTCTGCCACAGGGGGTGTGATTACATCACCTGCCAGCTCTTGTGTCCATTGTGTAAACTCTGCATCATAAGCTACCTGCCAACCATTGAGTAATGACTTATAACCTGCCCAATCACCTACTCGGGTTTTGCCTAGCATCTTATCCACTTCATCGTTATGACGTTCAAACATAAAACGAACCGCAAGATAACCCCAACGGTAGATTCTATCTTGATCGAAACCGTCATAGGTAGTCGCAAAGACTTGCTGCAAATTATAAACTGAGCCATCCTTAATCGTGTCGATAGCGTCCTGATTATCATTGAGGTTAGCAATGTACTCTGCCACACCTTCGGTCCACCACACAATGTCTTCTGTTGGTGCATTGAAACCACCATACAAATCAAAGCGTCCGTCTAGATAGTGCACATATTCATGCTCTAAATTCCAAACATAGTGATCAGCTTTAGCATAGCTTGCTTCATAAGCTACGAAATTTGCCTGATTGTCGGTTTTGCTTGGATCCCCTTCTAAGTACATGCCACCATTGTTGGTATCAATATTAAAGATGACCTTGGCATATTTTTTATAGTCATTACTGCTATTAAAAATATTCACCTGTAAGAACGAGTTGTTGTCATCCGCTACAGGTGTTTGATTAGTCGCTAAGCGGGTGTGGAAACGGGTTTCTTCAGCTGCCATGGTGTCACATGCTGAAGAAAGCTGAACTGCTGTCATTTCCTGTGCTCTGATGCGAATCGTACTGCTACATTGATGAATCTGAGACAATACTTGCTGTGTCAAATTCTCTTCAAAGTTACAAATGTTAAACTCACTACAATGGCCAAAATACGATGCCACATCAGCAGCATTGAGCCACAATGAATCACCATACCCGTAGCTCTTGTAGGTAGAGAACAAAGTTTTCAGACCATTGGTAACCGCTTCATCGATATCACTTGGGCGATACTGGGTAAGCCTTGCTAATTCTCCTGCTGAGTTGGTAATCAAGAACTCAGAGTCTGAGCCTACCATCCAAGATTTTTGCGTAAAGGCAACTAAGGCACTCACCAAAGCACTATCAGTTTTAATTTTGGTTACATACTCACTATTCCATTGACCACGGAATAAGATGTTAAAGATACCATTTACCGCATTACGCATATTGCGGTTATTGGCGTAATTCTCATCAAAACGTAGCAACCACTGGCGCACTACATCGATATACTCGTGTTGTAGCTCAGCACTATCCATGGTCGTTATGACTTCCTGTAGTACCTTGCCGTGTTCGTCATTGTTGTCATAAAAGTGGCTGTTATTTACAAATGCATCAATGGCACTTTTAACGTTAAGTGCTACTTGGCTGTCAAATGTCACCGCGTCGTTATAAAACTCTACGTAAAAACCTGCGCGAATAAACAAAAACATCGCTTTTAGTTCATCACCACCTAAGCCTGTGTAGCTGGTTGCTAAAGTGCGTGCATGATCAGTGATGGTGTTCATTTTACTGCTGGTGAAGATTGCTACTTGATCACTGCTGCTCGCTGTGAATAGCTCATTCACACAATTGCTGCCTTGTGATTTAACTTGCTCAACCAGCTGGCTGCCTGAAGAATTTGCAAATGCACTTGCATCACAACTTAGCACCGTTTCTGATGCTTGTGATGTCATCACTTGTTGCAATTTTAGCTGAGGATTAATACGTGTCACATCCTGAAGCTGGGACGCAGCAACTGGTGCTCGTTCATCTACTTGTTCATGTTCATGACCATGGTGAATATGTTGCACTGATTGCTCTGTTTGAGGCTGTGTCGGCGCAGAACCTGAATGCTGTGCTGCGCTAACAGTCAAGTTTAGGCTCATCCCAAGCACAGGCAGAGCTAACGCTATTTTATTAAGTTTCATAATGTACCTTTGTATGTTGTGTATCCAAACCCATCACTTTTGATAACGGGCTTTTTAATTATTAACACCAAATACACAATGTATACAATATATTTTATATAACTTTAATGAATAACTCCGCGAATTTATATGTGTACAGTAAACATTGACACACATAAAATCACTTAAAATACTGATAATTAAAAATTTAAATGTAAATCATATTGAATGAAGAAAATAAATGAAATTTCTAAGATCTTGGGTTAGCTAGTTGGTGTAACAAGCTATCACAGCCAACTCCCTAAAATTAGAGTTGCTAGCAAGTGGATCGGCTGATAAGTGAACGAAGTTTGCGGTTTCACCTTCTTTTAAAGTGCCGAGGTTAGACCCTAAGTGTTCCGCTGCTGCTTTGGTAATAGCATTGAGTGACTGGGGCTTTGACAAACATTGATCTGGTAGCAAGACCCGTTCATGACGGGTATAGCAGCCTGGCGCATACTCCATAATTCGGCTACAGGCTTGCTCCGCAGCACGTAAGGGGCTCAAAGGTAAAATAGGAAACCCTGATTGCAAACATACATTATACCCTTGATCCATTAACTGCTGACAAGGCTGTAACATTGACTGTCCGTGATAACTTTTCACCCAGTCATAGCCGCAATAGCCAACCTCTCCAATGTTAATGGCTATTGAGCGATTAGCCGCAGGCTCGACTTTTGTATACTGCTCACTTAAACAAGCTAGACTGTTTAACTCTTGTAACCAACTATTTCTTGGTTCCATTATGCTTATTGCTGAATTTGTTTTTTGATATAGATTAAGCAACTTGCGAGCAAATGGGTGAGTATCAATCGTGCCCATATGGGTGATACCCAACGAATACGCACGTGCTACAATTTCATCAATTTGTATAAACACACTTTTTAATTGGCGTTTAAGCTGCCTAGCTGGCAAGGCTTCGACCAACCACACTAACTGTTCGTTAATTAAACCATTTTGACGACGTACCAAATCAAAAAACATTGCTTTTGATGCAAAGGGGTTCGCATCATGATGCTGCAAATAGCTATATATTTTCTCTAGTGCGGCTTCATTCACGTATGCAATGGCACTGGTGGCATCCAAGATAGCAACCGGTCTATCGATACACACTTGCTGCACCAGTTGAAAAACATCATCCTGGCTCGTTTGTGCGCTCTCATCCAGTAACACACTGTAAAGCCCGTAACCTAGCAGCCAATCCTCAGCTGATAAACCTTTGTCAAGATACAGTAATGCGCGCGCAATATAATTTAACCCGTAATTGGGCATCAATTTTTGCCAACCACAGTCAAAGCCAAATGGTCCAATATGCGACCACTGTTGCAGTATCGCACTGAGAATTAAGTTAATATTCGGCTCTATAAACCCAGGGCACAGGCTCTGTTCTTCACCCAAGTATTGGTAACGAACACTCATATCTAGACGAGTAATATATTGCTCAATTTCATGCTGGCTGCCCAAAATAACTACTTTGTTGTTGCTCACCAACATCGCCTCTACAGTTTCAACCGTGGGACAAAACTGTGTATAGATTTTTCCTAGAAAGACTTGATTATGTGCAACCGGAGCAGATGTTTGGTTACTCGCCGGCTCAGGAATCAATGAGAACTCAGACAGCCTATCGAGTAAGCTGTCAAAAAATATATGGTTAAGAGAAAAGCGAGCGCTTGGTTGAGACAATCCTTCCACAGTATGTATCCAACAGGTAACACACATTAAACGTTAGACTAATCCCAAAAAACTGCCATTACTGTTCATTACAGCAGTTGAAAAACAACGTTGCGCACAGTCATTGAATCCATGCGCAACAACTAGGAGATCACTTGATAGGTAACGGAATATCTGCAAATAACGCGTCTACATCATCCTGATTACGCAGCAAACTGGCTTTTTCAACTAAGTCTTTGCTCAAGTGTGGCGCAAAACGTTCAATGAAGTCATACATGTAACCTCGCAAAAAGCTACCCTTTCTGAAGCCAATTTTAGTCGTACTGGCTTCAAATAAATGACTCGCATCGATACAAACAAGGTCCTTATCAGCCACACTATCAATAGCCATCGATGCCAACACCCCAACTCCAAGGCCCAAGCGCACATAGGTTTTTATGACGTCAGCATCAGTGGCAGTAAACACAATGTGAGGCTCTAAGCCATGCGCGTTAAACGCTTTATCTAATTCAGAGCGGCCAGTGAAACCAAACACATAGGTAATGAGCGGGTATTTTGCTACATCATGTACAGTCAGATTATGTGCTTTTTGAGCAAGTGGATGATCCTTAGCAACTACGATTGAGCGATTCCAGTGATAGCAAGGTAACATCACTAAATCTGAGTATAAATGCAGTGCCTCTGTAGCGATAGCAAAATCAGCATCGCCTCTTGCCGCCGCGTCAGATATTTGTTGTGGGGTGCCTTGGTGCATATGAAGAGAAACCGCAGGATACTTCTTCATAAAACCCTGGATAACACCCGGCAACGCATACCTAGCCTGGGTATGGGTAGTCGCAATGTTCAACTTACCTTGATCGGGCAATGTATGTTCGTTTGCAACCGCCTTGATGCCTTCGACCTTAGATAAGATCTCACGCGCTATATTTATGATCTCATTGCCCGCATTAGTGACATGAGTTAAATGCTTACCACTTCGACCAAAAATTTGTACGCCAAGTTCATCTTCCAGCATTCTAACTTGTTTTGATATGCCCGGTTGAGAAGTATAAAGGCTTTCAGCAGTGGCTGACACATTCAGATTATGGTTTAAAACTTCTACAATATATCTAAGTTGTTGTAATTTCATAGCTTATTTTTTCTTTTTAGTTTTTACAAGGCAATGAACACGGCGCGCTATTAAATGGTATATGCTTGAGACAAAGCCAATCTTCCTAAGGCTAGCATAATTACATCTATGGAGATAGCTCTAGACATATCTGTTTGTTTATCAGATAAAACCTTGTCTTGGTCTATAATGATAAATAATGATTTTCAAATTATTTTTCATACAACTGAACGGAAAACTGTTCAGAATGCAATTAATTGATGTAAGATAAAAATTCATCTTTTGATTCGTGGTCTAAGAGAAATTTGTTATGTTCGTTTCTATTATAATTATGCTAATTGTTGCACTGATCGTTATTGCGGTTTGGGTTAGTGCCGTACAACAGCATAGAGAAAAACAAGAAGCTGAGCGTAGAAAGGAATTAGCAAAACAGAAAAAGATTATTGAGGAATCTGAGGACATCATCGTAAATAGCTCTAACATTCCTATGTCAGATCTCATTTTGCGGGTTCTACAACGCAGAGTTTTCGACGCACTCACCACCATGGTTGAGCTTTCTCCAACAAATAAAGAATTGAAAAACCGTCTGAATGAAGCCAAAGAGCGCTTAAGCTCCTCAATTAACCCAGAGTCACAGGTTGATGGTTTAAGCTTACCTGATGCTGACAAACAATTGATCGCTCTGGTGCAAGGTATAAAGCGTCTGCGTCACGTACTTCGTACGGAGCACTCTAAAGGTAAGGTTGATACACAACTATTCGTTGCCGAAGATAGACGACTGGAAAAGTTACAACTGCGTATTAATGTAGAAAGTCAGATCAAACGCGGCGTATCTGCTAGAACCGCTAACATGGTTGGTTCGGCGCGCCAATATTTTGAAAAGGCATATGCGACTATCAACTCTGTAAGCTATACAGATGAATACGTTGAAGAGAAAAAAGCACAGCTCACAACCTATCTGGATGAGATAAGTACCGAACTTAAGGCATCCAATGCGTCTGCGGTTAAAAAGAAAAAAGAAAGAGAAAAAGACGATCTCGACGTCCTATTTGCACCTAAGAAAAAGTGGTAATCAATACCACTTTTTCATTGATACCTAACCTACTCTATCGCGAATTTAAATATAAATAATGCCGTCAATAGCCACACACTAAACGTGATTTCATGCGACTTGTGGCAAACAACTTTAACCGCGGTGTAAGCTATAAAACCCAGTGCAATACCGTGGGCGATAGAAAACGTCAGTGGTGTCATCAGCAAAACCACGCTGACCGGAATGGCGTCACTCATATCATCCCAATTCACCGACTTAAGATTTTGCAACATCAACACTGCAACATATAAAATCGCTCCCGCCGTCGCATAGGCCGGCACCATTTTTGCCAGCGGTGCAAAAAACATCATCAGTAGAAAGCACACCCCAACCGTGACAGCTGTTAACCCTGTTTTTCCTCCCACTGAAACACCAGAGACTGACTCTATGTAAGATGTCGTCGTCGAGGTCCCAAGCATTGAGCCTGCAATCGTCGCAGTGCTGTCTGCAGATAGCGCGCGGCCCATTCTTGGCATACGACCCTGTTTGTCTGCCAGACCCGCCTTGTGTGTCACTGCAACCAATGTGCCTGACGTATCAAACAAGTCAACGAACAAAAACGCAAACACCACACTGAGCATAGATAACTCCAATGCGCTGGCAACATCCAGTTGCATCATAGTTGGTACAACACTCGGTGGGGCAGATATCACCCCCTGATATGACACCAACCCCATGCTTAATGCTATTGCAGTGACAACGAATATGCTGATCAACACTCCACTTTTCACCTCTCTGAACATCAGAGCAGCGATAATAAAAAAGCTCAATATTGCCAGCAATGGGCCCGCCTGAGTAATGTCTCCAAGCTGTACCAAAGTGGCCGGACTGGCGATAATAATACCAGCATTTTTCAATGCAATAAGCGCTAAAAATGCGCCAATTCCTGTTGCAATAGCCTGTTTTAAGACCAAAGGAATGGCCTGAATCACCCACTCTCGTATTTTAAAAATACTGAGCAATAAGAATAGACACCCAGATAAAAAGACCGCTCCCAATGCAGATTGCCAACTGTGCCCCATGCCAAGCACCACACCATAGGTGAAAAATGCGTTCAGCCCCATTCCCGGTGCCAGTGCCAGTGGGTAGTTGGCCCAAAAGCCCATAATAAAACAGCCAATGGCTGCCGCGACACAGGTTGCGACAAATGCTGCGCCAAGGTCTATCCCCGCTTCGGCTAACATCGGTGGGTTTACAAAGATGATATAGACCATAGTTACAAATGTGGTTAACCCAGCAACTATCTCTGTTTTCACACTAGAGCCTTGCTGGCGTATATTGAATAACCGTTCTAACATAGTTAAGGTTTTAAATTGGAAACAAGTGTTTGGATTTTAACATAAACTACTGGTTTATTCGGACAAATTAGTTAGAATTCAGCTACACTTGCTAATGGGCTTATTATTGCGGTTATACTATGGAACGAGATCAATTCGAAAATTCAGCAAGCCAAGATTTAGAGCAGCAGCTGCTTAATGTATTGGACTTTGTAACTTCTCCGATTAGCAGTGACGCCCAGTTACCCCAGGACAATGATCCTCAAATCGCTTTTAAAAAAGGCTTGTATTATCTCAAAGAGCAAGCATTTCCGCTTGCTGCGAAGTGGTTCCGTATGTCTGCTATGTCTGGCAATTATAAAGCGCAGTTTTACCTTGGCTTACTCTTTGTTAAAGGACAAGGGGTGCCACAAAGCCCCTTCCATGCGATGGCTTGGTTGGTGCTCGCACAAAGTCAGGGTATGGAGGCCGCCAGTGCTATGATAGAACAACTAAAGCCGCACTTAACTACCAAGCGCATTAAAGATGCGCACTGTTATGCCGCAACACTGTACGAACAAATACATCAGTTAACCTTTATCCAGTCGTAATCTAGCCACTTTTTTATATTAAATTTCATAGACTTGACAAGCATTCATGCACTTTTCCTCACCCATAGCTGTATATTTGTATAAAAAAGTGACAATTTTCGCTTGCATCTAATTACTGTATAAACTACTGTATACAAATACTGTATATAACACCAGTGAGTTGATTATGTTGCAAACAAGTTCAGTTTTAGAAATTACTTCAGGTTTACCAAAGTCACCGGTAAGTAATGTCCATCATGTGACAACAGAAGATGATATTTGTGCAAGTTTAGCATTACTCAAAATTGTTCATCAATGTAATCAAAAACAAGGGTGGACACTGTTAATCGCGCCCGATAATGTACCAAATAAAGCAATGATAGATAGCTGCTCTGTTGATACCAAGAAATTATTAGTGATTAGAAGAAAGCATATTGTCGATTTAAGCTACGTTTTATCTTCTGCGCTAAACAATGGTAATTTTGCAGCCGTGATCACTTGGACGGACGTTCTCAGTGCCAATGAACTAAGTAGGATGAATTTACCCAACACGAACACTGAAATTTTCTGTTTTTCTCATACTAAGCAACCAGAAAAGTGTACAATGCCTGCATTTATGTCTTAATGTGTATCAGTGATGTGTTATTGCTCAAGTGAAGCGCCTTTCCAACAATGTTGCGAACCTTTTATTTCAGGAGCACAAACTCCTAAAACAGCAGAACAGCTTATGCGCTCGCGCTATAGCGCATATGTGGTAAAAAATGCTCAATACATAAGAGCAACTTACGCTCAAGAAGAACAAAAGCATCATAGTGTTGAAGATATTTTGGCATTTGCCGATGTCGTTGACTTTATTAAGTTAGAGGTATTATCGGTTGGTGATACAAATGATGGCAGCTTTGTTGAGTTTCAAGCTACATATATTGCAGACAACAAAGCCTGTGCGCTTCATGAGTTGTCAAATTTTATTTTAGAAGACGGTTTATGGAAGTATTTAGACGGCCACATTTATCAGACACCTGAAATTAAACTGGGTAGAAATGACATGTGCCCTTGTGGCAGTGGTAAAAAGTTTAAAAAGTGCCATAGCACCTGATAGACATTACTTAAGCGGTGAGCTGCAACGCACTTTGCATCTGTCCGCTAGCAAGCTGATCGTAAAAGCCCGCTGCATTCATAGCGGGTTTTTCTTCTATTGAAGTGCCACTTTTAATTGATTCCAAGCGCTTCCTTACCGCTATTTCACAATTATCCACTACCTCTAGTGGAATATGCGTTTTGTCATTGCGTATTGCCAACGGCTCTGGCGACAGGCACTGTTGCAGTTTTAAAGTTGTTAAACTGCTTTGTGCTAATCGCGACGCATTGTTTTGACCTATCAACATATCGTATGTTTCTGGTGCCAGTGCTTGCTGAGGGCCAATTTGTAGTTCCTTCTTAAGTGCTAACTCACTCAGATCAGCTTCATTCAGTTCTGACTCTGGTAAATGAAATTGACTAAATTCTAAGGCGTCTTGAGAAAGCATTGCCAGTAACATGGAAAAATCAGCACGACGGTGCTCGGTCACACTCACCGAAAGTGCGTTACCAAGTTGGTCTTCTCTGGTTAATACCACATCAAATTGCATAGAGTTTCGCCAATTAATTACTGAACTAGACTTTTATCGGCATTTTTTTAAATTTCTTTAGCAGTTTTCTTTACTTAATAAAAAACTTTGATATTATCACCGCCGTTGTTTAGGAGGGGTTCCCGAGCGGCCAAAGGGATCAGACTGTAAATCTGACGGCACTGCCTTCGCTGGTTCGAATCCAGCCCCCTCCACCATCAACAACACAAATACAATTTGGAGGGGTTCCCGAGCGGCCAAAGGGATCAGACTGTAAATCTGACGGCACTGCCTTCGCTGGTTCGAATCCAGCCCCCTCCACCAAATTGTATGCTCCACTGAGGAGGGGTTCCCGAGCGGCCAAAGGGATCAGACTGTAAATCTGACGGCACTGCCTTCGCTGGTTCGAATCCAGCCCCCTCCACCATCTCTTTTATTCTTTAGCTATAAATAACTGCTTAGCATTTTCTCTAAACCATTTTACCGCTTGTTTATAATCTCGGTCATATTTACCGACAAGCTGCCAAAACGCCTTGTTATGCGATAAAACATGACAGTGCGCTAACTCATGCACCATCACATAATCAATCATTCTCTTTGGCGCACCAGCGAGCAACACGTTGAATGTAAGTGCGTACTGACTCGAACAACTTCCCCAACGGCTTTTATACTCTCTGAATTTTACAGTTGCTACAGGCGCATTCATTTGTGTACTAAAGTGATGTAATTTGCTATCTACGTACTGTTCAAGCTCAACTGCCAGCAACTTTATGAGCTGAGCTCTGATTGATTTGACTGAAGAGCGTGTGGAGGTTTTGATAACAACCTGCTTTTTTTGATGATCAATATAATTACAAGTGCCAAATAAAAACTCAAACGCTTCACCAAAGATCATTACCTTATTGCTCTGCCAAGGTATTTGTATTTGTACACCAATCGCGAGTCTTGTTTGTTGAGCTTCTACCCAAGACTTTTTAGTGCTTAACCACCGCTCAACTTCCGTGATACATGCACCATATGGCGCATACACATGAACGCCTGTATCCGTAACCTTTAATGCAACTGTCTTACGTCTTTTGCTGAGTTTTAGCTGATATTCAAACATCTTCAATTAAAAAAAGTTTTCTTGCAGTCATTCTACCGCGCCAATTAGCTGCTAATCTATAAAAATAAATGGCTAAAGAGATCAGATATCTATGAGTGATAAACCATGTTGTCAATATAAATCACCCGACGGTCATAAATGCCAAGAGATTGATATGGGTTCAGGACTTTGTTTTTGGCACGATGCTAAATTTGACAAAAGTGGCTTAGAGCTTACTCAAAAACTAGAGCGCTACGCCAAACGTGGCGGTCTACTGCATGGCTTAGAGTTAAAGCGCGCAAACCTCGAAGGGCTTAATTTAGTGAAGTTTGGTGATCACAATGGCTATGATTTGTCGTACAGCAACTTTTATCGCGCAAATTTACAAGGTGCTCACCTGTTTAATAATACATTTTGCCATGCTTCTTTAATGAAAGCAGATTTAAGAGAGGCTAATCTACATTGCTGCCACCTTGAGGGCACAAACCTGCTGGGAATTAAACTCAATAATACCCGTATCGACAACCTATATTTAGGTGACAAGCTATTACAAGAGCAACAAGCCTTTAACGCTTTAAAAGAAAAACGTATTGATGACGCTAATGACTTATTTTTACAGTCTGAGGAAATATATCGTTCACTCAGAAAAGGCGCTGAGCAACAAGGTTTATTTGAAATGGCTGGCAAATTCACCTATCAAGAACTACGGATGCGCCACCAGCAATACCCTAAGTTTTCACAAAGGCGCATTGTTTCTAGTTTTATCAATTTACTCTGCGGCTATGGAGAAAAACCAGAAAACGTCATCCGTTTCAGTTTAACGATGATCGTATTTTGTGCATTAATGTACTTTATATTCGGCGTAACCTACGACGAGCAACGCCTACAGTTAGACTTTGCCAACAGCTTCTCTGACAATATCGGCGCTCTGCTGAACAGCTTCTATTTCAGCGTTGTGACATTTACGACATTAGGGTATGGAGATATCACACCCATTGGGTTCTCGCGATTTATTGCCGCCGTTGAGGCCTTTACCGGCAGCTTCTCGTTAGCCCTATTCGTGGTTGTGTTTGTAAAGCGCATGACTCGATGACATACATATAACGAATTAGGCAATCTCTTGTTTTAACTGCTCTAAGAATGCACGCATGAAGTCAGTTCGTTTACGCGCTTCCTCTTTGGCTGAAGGAGTATGCATTTGCTCAGCAATATGTAGCAGTTTAATAAAAAAGTGATCTAGCGTATAACGCATATCATCCGCTTCACGGCGCTCACAAAATGGATCTTCGGGATGATATAAGTGGCGAGCAATGGCCCCTCCTACTTTCATACAACGGCTCACACCGATTGCGCCTAACGCATCCATTCTATCCGCATCTTGAACAATTTTAGCCTCTAAGGTTTCAGGCGTGACATTGGCGCTAAAGCTATGAGCTACGATTGCGTGATGAATCGCATTGAGTTTAGACTCATCATAACCAACTGACTGAAGAAACGTCACAGCTTTGTCCGCTGCCATTTTTGAGGCTTTCGCTCTATCAGGATGATTTTTAGCTACGGCAACACAGTCATGTAGCCATGCAGCCGGTAACACTACAGCCAAATCTGCCTGCTCTTGCTCAGCGAGCTGCTTGGCAGTTTTAACCACTCTTTCAACATGCGTTAAATCATGGGCCGTATCAGCAAAGACGCTGTTTAACATAAAGCTTTTACATGCCTGTTCAATGTTATGCATTACATTCTCTTATGACTTTTATAAATTTATTAGCGGATTCTCAGTTCAATTGATGACGTACATAGCCACAATTCATAACCCACAATTTAACAGCTCAAGGCCCTAGCTGGCCAATATTAATAGGTTAAGATTGTATGTTGGCATGCCCTTCACTAAAATGGCAAGCATTCTATTGAGTAAGGAATTTTTATGTCTTGTGCCCTGTATTTACAGCCCGGTCGAGAAAAGTCGCTAAAACGTAAGCACCCGTGGATTTTCTCTAAAGCAATCAAGAAAATAAAGGGCAAACCAGCCTTAGGTGATACGGTCACCATTTATACCCATGATGGGCAATATCTTGCAACTGCGGCTTATAGTCCAGATTCACAAATTCGTGCCCGCGTGTGGAGTTTTGATCAGAACGAGCAGATTGACACCGAGTTTTTTGTCAAAAGGCTACGTCGTGCGCTGGATGCTCGCCAACAGACCATTGAAGAGGGTGGATTAACAGGATTTCGACTAAGTGCAGCGGAATCTGATGGCTTACCAGGAATTACCATTGATAAATTCGACAACTATATAGTGTGTCAATTGCTCAGTGCAGGTGCTGAACGTCATAAAGGTGACTTACTTATGGCACTGAGAGAGCTATTTCCTGATTGCTACATTTATGAACGTTCAGATGTCGATGTGCGTAAAAAAGAAGGCCTAGAAAAAACCACGGGCGCACTATGGGGTGATGCACCTGCAGAACCTGTACTCATTGAAGAGAATGGCTTGAAAATTGAGGTTGATATCATCAATGGCCATAAAACAGGGTTCTATCTTGATCAAAGAGACAGTCGCGCGGCATTAGAGCGCTTTGTTAAAGGCAAAACGGTCCTGAACTGTTTCTGTTACACTGGCACATTTGGCTTGTACGCGCTACGCGGAGGTTGTGACAAGGTTATTAATGTCGATGTCTCTCAACCTGCGCTGGATACCGCTAAGCGCAATGTCGAACACAATAATCTAGACCTCTCAAAAGCAGAATTTGTTAAGCAAGATGTCTTTAAGCTGCTCAGGCAGTATCGCGACGAAGGTCGTCAGTTCGACACAATTGTCATGGACCCACCAAAATTCGCCGAAAGTAAAGCTCAGCTCACTGGTGCATGTCGTGGCTATAAAGACATAAACATGATAGCGATGCAAATCCTCAAGCCCGGCGGAACGTTATTAACCTTCTCATGCTCTGGCCTTATGGAACAAAACCTGTTTCAAAAGGTGGTAGCGGATGCGGCCCTCGATGCTGGCAAAGAACTACTGATTATGGAGCGTCTAAATCAAGCGGCAGATCACCCGATTTCAGGCAACTATCCAGAAGGATTTTATCTTAAAGGGTTAATCTGTAAGGTGTATTAGCGGATAATTAACCCCATTTAAGGTTAATTGCATTTGCTAAAGGTGTGCTTGCACACCTTTAGCATCGTGACCAAAGCTAAGCTGTTCTGAACATCAGTTAAACTGAGTGATTTCCAAGCCTAATATATACTGACCATCTTGCTCTTGCGCACAACGTACTACGTTGGCATGAGCATTCAATGGTGGGATAGCTGTGCTGGACGAGTTAATGTGTACTTCCATCATGGTATTCGGTTCAACAGGCTCACTGACTTCTATCGACAACCCAGTTGCACTTAGGTCATGGCATTTACCTTCAAACGTCAAGCCCGTTTCTAGTATTGTTAATCTGGCCCTTGCATTAACCATCATACGCATGAATCTGCGCTTATCCTCATGCAACATCGCTGTCCCCTTATACCATTGATTTTAGTTTTTCTAATAAGGATTGGATGGCAAAAGGCTTTATCACATAAGCATCACAACCGGCTTCGTAGCCCGCTTGTTGCTCTTGCTCTGACTCTAAGCCTGATACCATCACAACAGGAATATCTTTCGTTTCTGGAGTATTTTTCAACATACGACATGTGTCATACCCGTCAAGGCCTGGCATACACACGTCAAGCAAGATTGCATCAGGCTTATGAGCTATCGCGTTGGATAAACAACTCTTTCCTGAGTCTGCATAACTAAGCTTAAACGCATCAGATAAAGCCATGCTGAGCATTTCATAGTTAAAATATTCATCATCAACCACAAGTACATGCGGTGTGTTATTCCCTTTTTTGCGAGTGGACATAGTTGATGTCACTTCCTTTTCAAAATCCAAAAACTTTTCCTTCTAATAAGGTAATTGGCTTAGAGTAAATTGCAAGCTAATTAAGCAATTATTCGCAGTCTCTCAGTGCATTCATCACCCGCTTGGCAGAGATGGGATAAGGCGTACCGAGTGTTTGTGCAAACAGTGAAACCCTAAGCTCCTGCTGCATCCAAAAGATACTCTGTATATTATCAGGCAAAGGATGTCCTTTTGGAATACGTGCGACCACTTTCTGATACGCCTGTGCAACCTTTTCCAGTTCAAGTACACATAAACGATCACGATTTGGATCAACTGGTAGCTTTTCTAGTCGTTTTTCTATCGCTTTCATATAGCGTAACAAATCAGGCAGCTTAGCTGCGCCATGTTCACTTACGAAGCCTTTGAAAACCAGCGCCTCTAGCTGTGACTTGATATCGCCATGAGCTGTTATCATGGTTAAATCTACCCTTCCTTTCATACGCTTATTAATAGCATGTGCGATACTTAATACTTGTTCAACTTGTGTAGCAATTTGCACCACCGTATCACCGAGTTCACCACGAATACGCTCCTTTGCTTGCTCAAAACTATGCTCATCTCGAATATCAACGTCTTTGGCTAGTAGCAAGTCAACGCCTGCGGCAATACAGTCGTCTATCAGGTCTTGTACTTTTCCAAATGGGTTAAAATACAGGCCTAGCTTGGCTTTGTTTGGTAAATGTTGTTGCAAATATTTGATAGGCGAAGGCACATTGAGTAACACCAGTCGGCGTATCCCTTTTTGGTGCGCAGCTGAAGCTTTAATAGGACTATCAAATAACTCGATTGCTGTGGTCGCCTTTTTGTCTACTAACGCGGGGAACGCCTTAATTTCGTAGTTACCTTGTTTTTTAGTATATTCTTTGGGTAGCTCACCAAATTGCCACTGGGTAATTTCTTGGCGTTCAATGCCTGCTTCTGCGACTTGAGAAAGCGTATCCGATACACGGCCTTGCAATTTGTCTTTCAAAGCTTGTAAATCAAACCCATGGGCAATAACCTTGCCATCATCCCCCATCACTTGAAATTGTATTTTTAAATGCGGTTCCAGAACGTTTAGATCCCAGTCCTCAGGTTCAACTTTTACCCCAGTCATGCGTAAAAGTCGCATTGCCAAGGCATCAAGCAATGTCCCTTGCATTGGCTCTACCGCTGCGAGCACCGCGTCCGCATAGTTTGGAGCTGGCACAAAATTACGACGCAGATTCTTGGGCAAACTTTTAATCAAGCCACAGATTAACTCATGTCTAAAGGCAGGCACATGCCAGTCAAATCCCTGCTCATCAACTTGGTTTAACAATGCTAAGGGTATATTAACCATTACGCCATCTACGGCTTGCCCTGGCTCAAAGTGATACTCTAGCGGCAACATTAGGTTGCCTTGATGCCATACGTCTGGATAATCAAACTCTGTGATTTGCTGCGCATCGTGTTGCATCAGCTGCTCACGACTCATATGCAAAAAGCGTTTATCTTTTTGCTTTTGACCTTTCCACCAATGGTTGAAACCTGCACGTGTGCAAACATCCTTCGCAATGCGCTGATCATAAAACTCAAATAAGGTTTGCTCATCGACGAGAATATCGCGGCGTCGTGCCTTTTGTTCCAGTACATGAATGTCATCAATTAAAGACTGGTTATGCTGTAGAAAAGCTTCGTTTTGACCGAGCTGCTGTGCCACCAGCGCCTCTTTAATGAACAATTCACGACACAGTACAGGCTCAATTTGACTATACACGGTGCGCTTACGCGCAACGATGATCAACCCAAACAGCGTTTGCTGTTCAAAAGCGATGATACAACCTGGTTTCTTCTCCCAATGTGGTTCGCTAAAACTACGCTTAACCACATGCTGCGCCAAAGGCGCTATCCAATTAACATCAATCTTGGCATTGACCCTTGCATATAGCTTACTCGTTTCAACCAGTTCTGCCGACATTAGCCATTTCGGGCTTTTCTTAAATAAACTAGAGCCTGGGAATATATGAAACTGACTGTTGCGCGCACCTTTGTAATGTTGTTTTTCATCTTTAGCACCAATGTGGCTGAGCATGCCACTGAGTAAGGCTTGGTGCACATTATCCAAATCAGCTGGGTTGTCGCTCAATTGCATGTTCATTTCTTCGCAGATGGTGCTCAGCTGGTAAACGATGTCTTGCCATTCACGAATGCGCATGTAGGCAAGAAAGTCTTTCTGACATAGTTTACGAAACTGTGCACGCGTGAGTGCTTCTTGTTGCTGTTCGATGTAGTACCATAAGTTTAAAAATGCCGCAAAGTCTGAGTCTGGATGTTCAAACCGTGCATGCTTTTCATCCGCCGCTCCGCGTTTTTCCTGTGGCCTTTCTCGAGGATCCTGGATAGACAGCGCAGCGACTATGACGATAACTTCACGTAATGCGCCCAATTTGTCTGCAGTAAATACCATCTTCGCTAAACGAGGGTCAATGGGGAGACGACTGAGCGTGCGTCCAGATTGGGTTAATTTGGTACTTTGACGACGCTTGCTCGGGTGCACCGCCTCAAGCTCTTCAAGCAAAGCAATGCCGTCATTTATATTGCGGCTGTCAGGCGCTTGTACAAAAGGAAATTGGGTGATATCACCCAGTCCCAAGCCTAACATTTGCAAAATAACTGAGGCTAAGTTGGTACGCAAGATCTCTGGGTCTGTAAACTCTGGCCTAGAAAGAAAGTCCTCTTCAGAGTACAGGCGAATACAGATCCCCGCCTCTACACGACCACATCGACCTTTTCTTTGATTTGCACTGGCCTGAGAAATCGCCTCAATGGGTAATCTCTGTACCTTTGTTCGATAACTATAGCGACTAATTCTGGCAGTGCCTGGGTCAATAACATATCTGATACCGGGCACAGTAAGTGATGTTTCTGCCACATTGGTTGACAAAACAATACGACGCTGACTATGTGGTGCGAAGATACGATTTTGCTCAGCATTTGATAAACGTGCATACAAAGGCAATACTTCTACTCCCTTGAGATTGCGCTTATCGAGTGCCTCTGCTGTATCTCTAATTTCCCGTTCACCATTCATAAAAATGAGAATGTCACCAGGGCCTTCTGCACATAGCTCGTCAACTGCATCAAAAATGCCCTGTAGCTGATCACTCTGCGCTTCGCTATCATCAGACGCTGTATCGAGAATTGGTCTATATCTCACTTCAACAGGATACGTTCGGCCCGATACTTCGATGATAGGTGCATTGTTGAAATGCTTAGAAAAACGCTCAGGGTCGATGGTTGCCGATGTGATGATCACTTTTAGATCTGGACGTTTAGGCAACAGGTTCTTTAAGTAACCCAGAATAAAGTCAATGTTCAGACTACGTTCGTGTGCCTCATCAATAATGATAGTATCATATTGATTCAAATAACGATCTTGTTGTATTTCTGCAAGTAAAATACCATCCGTCATCAGCTTAACGTAGGTATTGTCTGACACTTGATCGCTAAAACGGATTTTAAAGCCAACCTGCTTACCTAACTCACATTCAAGTTCTTCTGCAATACGATTGGCAACACTTCTCGCTGCTAACCTTCTTGGTTGCGTATGGCCGATATAGCCATCAACGCCTCTACCTAGTTCCAAACATATTTTAGGTAACTGTGTGGTTTTGCCTGAGCCTGTTTCACCGGCAACAATCACCACCTGATGTTGTTCAATTGCGGCTTTGATTTCGTCTTTTTTCTGGCTAACCGGAAGCAACTCTGGGTAGCTAACTTTAGGAAGTCGCTCTGTGCGTTGCACTTTTAGCGATTGGCTTTTAAGAATCGCTTCTTCAATTGAAGCAACCACTTTGCTTTGCTTGTTTGCATCTGTGATTTTATTCGCACCATGCAAACGTTTTTTAATGAGAAACTGATCTTTCTTGAGACAAGACTTTAGCTCAGCAAACAGTGGTCCTACACTCACTACACATTACCTATCATCGTAAATTGAAGAGCGCGTAGTGTATCAAAAACCAATCTCTGAGCCTATGCTCTAGTAGTAATATTCTATCGACGAGCATACAAACGCTTTGGGTATTCTATCAGGATAAAGCCCCCAAGGAGAAAGGTCCGGTTTGAAAAGATGCGCCCATATCTGCCAACGCTATCTATCGCAGCCTCAGTCACTCCATAGATGGCCAGCACATGTTGATTCTTGAATGCCCAAACGGCATGAGCCAAGGGATAAACTGACTCTTGACACTGCACACATGACAGCGTGATTGACCAAACGTTGGTATGGTCCCTGCCCATCTTTAATTACAACACCAATAAATACTCCAGCCGCGATCTGCACAGGTTCGTTGGCAGGCACAGACAAAGCAACAGAAGTAACCCAACCAAAAAACGCTAAAATGGGTTTTGATTTTGACCATATTTGACAATCGCGCATGACGCGCTCGTAATTTCATAGACCCAACGGTTTGGGTATAACAGCTAAGGATGTTCAACAAAAATAATTCGCTTATCCTAACTAACTCCTATTTAATAGTTTTATGATAGTTGTATGTATGAGAAAAATACTGTGTAGATCAAACGCTCAAATATAGCAGGCTACCTTTGAGCGTCTTTTATGCACAAACGAAAGTAAAAGAGATAGGAACTCGTTCTATTTTTGTTATTTACAATAATTTTTAAACGTACCTATGCCCAGACAGATACGTATCGTGAAGATGTTTGTCGAGTGCTAACAGTACATTGGCGCGACTGATTACACCAAGTAGACGTCCTTCATCATCAATGACAGGGTACAGTTTGGGCTTATTAATTGTCATTTTATCTGCTATTTGTACAATGCTGTCTTCAGGCTTTACGCACACGGGATTGGCCGTCATTACGTCTCCCACCACGCTGTGAGATTCATTTTGATAGGTTGCTTCGAGCATTTTTCTAAGGCAGTCTTGTTCCGATAGAAAACCCACTACTCGCTTATTTGAGTCAATCACCGGCCCGCCTGGCTGACCACTTTGTAACAGCTTCTCAACTGCTAATTCAACTCTCATTTCTACAGAAAAGGTAACGGGGCGATGATTTAAATAGTCAGCCACTTTTATTGATTGCATAATTATTTGCTCCATATGAAAACGCCAGCATTTTAACTATAGCTGGCGTGCATGGAATTGCCTGTTTTTTCAATCCTTTTTAAAGATCCCCACATAGGTTGGCTGAACGTGTGACTTGCTCGCACGATACATGCCTTTCGTGTTAAATGGCATGCTGATATTTCCTTTACTATCAACAATGATGACACCGCCAGTACCACCGATAGGCGCAAGCACATTGTGAATAACATCATTGCCTGCATCAGAAATTGATTGTTCTTGATACTGTACACGCGCACAAATATCACTGGCGACACTGTAACGAATAAAGTACTCGCCGTGACCCGTTGCCGATACAGCGCAAGAGCGATTATCAGCAAATGTACCCGCGCCGATTACTGGAGAATCTCCAATACGTCCAAAACGCTTCGCCGTCATTCCTCCAGTTGAGGTTCCTGCTGCCAAGTTACCTTGTTTATCTAATGCAACAGCGCCAACAGTCCCCATCTTATACTCTTCGGGCAAGCCACGATGTGCGGCTTGGTAAGACGAACTCTGCTTTTGGGCAGCATCAAGCTTTTGTTTTGCTTTATGTAGCGCTTCGAGACGGTGCGGGGTATCAAAATAACTGTTTTCTACAAACGTAAAGCCTTGCTGCTTGGCAAATTGTTCCGCCCCTTGCCCACTGAGCATCACATGTACAGAGTCAGTCATCACTTTTCGGGCTAAGTTTATTGGATTTTTAATATGCTTAACGCCTGCTACTGCCCCTGCTTGTCGGTCTCTTCCATCCATAATGGAGGCATCTAATTCATGTTGTTCATCATAGGTATACACTGCCCCCTTTCCAGCATTAAAAAACTCTGAATCCTCCAATATATTTATCGCGGCAGTGATAGCATCGAGGCTTTCTCCTCCCGCTTCTAGGACCGCGTAGCCTGCTTCAACCGCTTCTTTAAGTTTGGCTCTGTATGCCTCCTCTTGCTGTGCATTAAAACGGCTTTTGTCTATGGTTCCTGCGCCGCCATGTATGGCGATAGCAATCGGCTTAGTTTGTGCCAAAGCTTGGCTACTCGTACCTAACAAAAGCCCACACATTGCGATCAATATAGCTCTATTTCTCATTATTTTTCTCCACCATAAAAACCCAACATGCAGCGCACAAACCTCACTTGCAATTAAACGCGATTAACTGCACTCGATTTGATGTCGACAGGCATAAAAAAAGCACCCTTAGGTGCTTTTTCTACGATATCACTTACTAAATGATTATGCTTGCTTTGCTTTTAAACGCGCTAAACGTGCAACTTGGTGTGTTGACGTTAAGAATGCAAAGATTGGTGCTAAGTAGCCACGCTTGCGCAGCTCTAGGTACTCTTCATCGCTCAATTCGTTTAGTTTACGCTCATCGATAAGGTAAATACCGTTGATGTCTTTCTTCTCGCCTTTGATTTCCACTGTTAATGTTTGTGGGATCAAAAGTTCTTTGTCAGCAAGGTATTGAGTGAAAGTCTCAGTAACACGAGAAAACTCGATAAAGTTTACTAACGCTTCTTTACGACGTGTTAGGTACTCAGTCTCTTTACCATCTTCGAACAATGCATTACCTTGCTCTTCACCAACGAGTGAGCTTGCTTCGTCGATAACAATACCGAACTGTTCGCCATCTGGATGCTTAACCAAACCAAACGGGTAACGAGTAACCGCTAATGGCGCAAAACCTGCTGTCCACTTGCCATCTTCAACAAATAAGTTCTCACCAGGTTCTAAACCGAACATAGCAACAGCTTGAAATTTGTCAGTTTCGTTATTTTTTACAAACGCCATTGGGAATTCAGTTGCAACGCGTGCGAACTCGTGTGCAACGACTGGGATTAAGTGCTGTGATTTAAGAAACTCAACATTGATGCCATTTTGTACTTTAGTGTTGGCATGTTTCTCGTTGTGTAAAGGCTGCACTTGTTGCTCCGCCATAATACTACTCCATTCATTTACGTAATTATTACTTTTGTGGCCCTAAGGCTAAAGGTTTTAGGCACAAATTGGAAGTGAAAACTCACATATAATTGGCCCTGCTTTTGTAAACCTAAAACAACTTTTCAGCGCCCAACACACAACTACTTATATAACAGCTCATTATGTTAAAGCCGCGTGTCTTTAGGTATACGAAGTCAAAATACCATTGAGGCAATTTATCTGATAGCCACCACTTTGGTATCGTCGCTGTGACACAATTTATTCACCATGTATCTTTTGATAAGCCGTTTTCAATGATTCAAGCCATTGACGATGATTTAGTAACTGCATTTTTGCGCTATTAATCATCTGAGTATTTTGCGCCAATAACTGTTCACTCATTTGCTTTTCTGTATCAGAGAGTTCTTTTAATTCAGTTTTGAACTCCATGCCATATAGGACATACAAAAAATTCTTGTGATCAAACAAATCAAAACGGCTGAAAAAATCAGATTGAGTTGGCACTCGAAATTTAAACTTGTCTAAGCGTTGTTTAAGCTCTGTAGAGCTCGCCAGCATATCTCTATTTTCTTGCCAAAAGTCAGAGTCTATTCTATCTGAAATACAATAATGGAGCTTGATGAAGTCGGTTGTTCTTTCCCACACATACCTCATCACATCGTTGAAATATGTGCTCATCGCGTTACTTTCTTCAATAGTTTTAGGAAAGTTTTTAGCGAGCAATTCGCCACAAAAGTCCGTCAATAAGATGGATGTTGCTTCTAAAGGCTCAACAAACCCTTGTGCTAAACCAAATGATACACAGTTTTTGTGCCAACACAGCTCTCTAAAACCCACTTTCATATCCAGCTTGCGCACGCTCAGTTCTGCTACTGGAATATTTAGATAATCCGCGTAACTGGCTTTTGCCTCATCTTCGCTCATATATTTGCTCGCATATACAAACCCAGTGCCGCGGCGAGTTGTCAAAGGTATGTCCCATATCCACCCAGCTTTATGTGCGGTTGCGGTGGTATACGGTGGCAACTGCTCATCTTTCTCAAGGGGAATTTGCTTAACTAATGCAGTGTCTACCAACAGTTCGTCGCTTTTATCCACAAAGGGAATTTTAAGCACTTTGTCAGTCAGTAATGCCCTAAAGCCACTACAATCTAAATAAAAATCAAACTCCAGTTGCTCACCTTGCTCATCAATAAGGCTCACTATATTTCCATGTTCGTCACATGTCGCGTCAACTATTGTGGCAAATTGATGCTTTACGGAAAATTTTTCTTTCGCATTACAAGCCAACAAGGCAGCAAATTTTGCAGCATCAAAGTGATATGCATACGCCAGACACCCCTGATACTCAGTGTCGCTTTTCCTTTTTGGTGCTAACCCAAGTTCACAGATTCGCGCCTGAATACCCACATTTTCAAATTTGATCTGCTTACTGAGTAAATAGTTTGTTATGTCATAACCTTGCGCGAAGGGCTCATCAAATGGGTGGTAATAATAGTTGGCACCATGTACATCAGGATTTAGCCAATCAACAAACTTAATTCCCTGCTTAAACGTTGCGTCGCACTTAACAAGAAACTCAGCCTCGGAGATACCAAAGCGCTTAAGGCTATTTTGAATGTAAGGTACGGTCCCTTCGCCGACACCAATTGAGTCAATCGTCGCAGATTCAATAACTGTGATTTGGATATCACCATGATGACTCAGAGCGTGACCTATGTGATTGGCGCACAACCAACCCGCTGTGCCACCCCCAAGGATTGCAATACGTTTAATTTTCATATTCTTACCCACAAAAAAAGCCCAGCTACGCTGGGCTTTTACAGTTCACTTACTGAATTAGTAACGGAAGCTAACACCTAGCTTATAAGTCGTTTCACCACGGAAAGACCAAGTAGGGAAGTTGTCTTTTAATGCCGCCTTAACGTCACTGTTCACGCCAGCTGCACCGTATTGAACATCATCTTCCTCGGTAAGGTTAACGATTTCTAGTGTTGCTGTGATGTTCTCCGTTGCGTTCCAACCAAGTGTAACATCTAAAGTACCAAAGTCATCATGCATACGGTTACCGTAGTAGTAGCCATATTCACGGATCATGTACTCTGAACGCCAGTTGTATGCAGCACGAGCTGAAAACTCGTCATTTTCCCAGTAACCAACCAAGTTAGCACTGTGCTTTGACGACTCGGTAAACAAGCTCAAGTTATCTGTGTAAACTTCCGCAGGTGCTGCTGCGTCTGTATATGTATAGTTAGCATTTACACCAAAGCCATTATCAAACGCGTGGTTGATCTGAAATTCAATACCTTCGATTTCACCGCCGCCTGCGTTTTTATAGTTATTCACAGTCCATGTATCAGCTGGCTCAGGAATATCGTTGTTAATAACACCAATCTGTTGATCAAACTGTGTTGTGGCAACGATAAAGTTACTGATGTCTTTGATGAAGTATGTTGCTGAAACTAAGTTACCATCGCCATAGTAATATTCTAGGCTCAAGTCGGCTTGTGACGACTTCATCGGTTTTAGTGCTGGGTTACCGTATGTGATCTGCTCGTTGAAGTCACGGTCATCAGGGTAACCACTTGAGCTAGATAGGAATAATGTATCGTAGTTTGGACGCGTAATCGCTTGGCCCGCTGAGAAACGTAAGATCATGTCAGGAGAAAGGTCAAACGACACGTTAACACTTGGTAATACGTCGCTATACTCACCTTCTACAGATTTAACTGCACTGCTCCAACCTGCGTTTACCGCTAAATTGTCTGCTGGTGTATTATCAATAACGTGACCGCTTGAAGTTACATCAGTGCTAATATAACGAACACCGAAGTTACCGCGAATACCATCAGCATCAAAACCAAACATGGCGTATGCTGAGAAGTTATCTTCTTCGATTTTGCCATATGCTGGACGGCTGTAAACGAACTCATCAACCAAAGAAATTGTGCTGTTGATCATAGCATCTAAGTTTGCTTTAGGAATTGTCCAACCGTCATAACCTAGTGGCATAGTTCCGCTGTATAAGTCTTCTGTATTGAAAACGTTTCTATCAGCAACATCATCAACGTATACCGCACGATATTCTGACTTTACAAACTCGTGATCAGTAACACGCACACCTGCTTCAAACTTGTTGATTGCACCCAAGTCTAAATCTAAATCAAGGTCGATTTGAGCATAAGTTTCTTCATCTGAGTTAGGACCTTTAATGCCTGTCCACGTAGATGTGCCAACAGTGCTATCTAACTGATCACGTGTGAAGCCCATATCACGGCCATTTACTTTGATCTGTTTGCCTTGTGCGTCAACGGTACCTGCCCACTTCACTTCATGGAATTTATCACCCCACCAGCCATAACCAAAGTTTGCACTCATTTGAGTACCACCTTCAGCTTTCGTGTTACCTGCAACCGCGCTGATCACGTAACCATCACCTTCATACTTCGCGTTTAGTTCGAAAGTATCTGAAGTCATCTCACCTTTACGTGCCCAGTTTTGGAAGAAAATACGAGATGCTTGCTCTTCAGGAGTAACACTTAACGTACATACGCCTGCGCCATTGAATTTTTGACAGAACGAATCACCTTCACCCCAATCGGTATCGGTATTGATGTACATGTTTGCACCAATACTGTCAGCACCTAGTTCCAAGGTCATAACATGCGCGCCAACTTCAAAGCGATCGTTAGGACGATATTGCAATGTTGCATCAATTGCTGTGCGCTCTTGGTCTTGTAAGAAGCTTGAAGGCTGAATTGAAGAACGTAGACCCCAGTCTAAGTCAGCTTCTGTACCTTGGCGTAAATACTCACGGTCTACATACGCACCGGACACCAAAATACCAAATGTTTCATCTTCATTCTTCCAGCTATAAAGTGCTGAAAGATCTGGTGCAACATTTTCGTTCAATGAACCATATTCACCTTTTACAGACGCGAAAATTGTATTTGCTTCCAAATCTAATGGCTTACGAGTTTTAACGATAACCGTACCGCCAATACCGCCTTCAACAATATTCGCTTGCGTCGATTTGTACACTTCCATACCGCCGATAAGTTCAGCTGGAAGCATTGAGTAGTTGAATGAGCGGTCGATGTTCAGCTGATCATACCAACCTGTTGAAGCAACGTTTTGGCCATTTAGCGTTGTCAATGTCATGCGAGGATCAGTACCACGAATAGATACAGAACCACCTTGACCAAATGAACGACCAACGGTGATACCAGGTACACGACCTAAAGCTTGACCTACATCTGAGTCAGGAAATTTACCGATATCTTCTGCAGTTACCGCATCAACAACGGCATTTGAAAAACGCTTTGCATTGATGTTGGCTTTATTTGAGGCGCGAAGACCACGCACTTCAATAACTTCAACGTCTTCTTTTACTTGGTTTTCATCAGCAGCATAAGCCATGCCTGATACGCTTGCACTTAGTACAAGTCCGACATTAACTGCTAGTAAGCTCTTTTTAAAATTATTAGCTAACACAGGATTCCCCTTGAATCATTTTGTTGGATTTTTTATCACTTCTGCCCAGTGATGATGACAACGCTGTCATCTAATAACAAACCATACACCGTAAATTACAAATCCGCTACATCTTTTTTGCCGAATTAATCAAAAAATATTCAACAATAAATTTAAGTGACTGATTTAAAATAATATTAATTTATCTTTGTTATGCTTTGTTACAAATTCTGGATAGAATATAGCATGAAAAAGTATATTTTAGGGACAAAAATATTTCTTTTAGACTGGATCATAATCTTTTCGTAGTTTTTTATAACTATGAAGAATAGTTGAGTTCGCGCAACGAAACTTTGGCAGAAGTGTTCAAGGGTAACAACACGCAAAATGACAACGCTGTCATTATAATTTTTCATGCCTTAAATGTCTAGGCTAATCTCCCAGAAAAGCACGATTCTCACTGACTTTTCGGTGGTTAATTCTAAATTGTAGGAACTTGCGTCTGCAAAACGCTACCTGCGGAATGTATTTGGGATAAGCTGATGAGATGTTAAATGTTGATTTGCAATTAAAAATAGCAAGGCATTGTATATCAATGCCTTGGATGATTTATTTTACTGATTTGAAGCTCAAGGGCACCAGAAAACTGTAAGGTTAATATCTGAATGATTTAGAACTGCTCGTAGCGGAATATCTAGCTCTGAACCTGGTTGCTTAGCAAGCTCATACATGGCTCGCTTTTCGTCCCCACTGATCAGTAAAACTGCCTGTTGAGAGTTAGCAATTCCATTTAAAGTCAAAGTCATACGCTCAATGATGCTACCTGTAACTTCACTTTGTTTAGCGTTGATAGCACACACAGTATCGCTTGTGTTTAGACCATGCTCCAGCCCATCAGCGTGTGGAAACAAAGACGCAGTGTGACCATCAGGACCCATGCCCAAAATAGTTACATCTGCCTTACCAAGTGCGCGGTAAGCTTGTTCACACTCCGCCTGGCCTGCCTGCGCCGTTGTAGCAGAATTTTTCATGGTGACAAAATTAGCTTTTGCCCCATACTCTTGTAACAACGTCGACTTGATAAACGCTTCGTTAGATTTTTCGTGACTGGCGTCAACCCAACGTTCATCGACCATAGCCACAGAAATCTTATCCCATGCAAGAGGGAGCTGCGACAAGTGCCGATAAGCTGGTGCAGGAGAAGAGCCACCCGACACCATAAGAACAGCATTACCTTTTTGCTCAATTCCTGCCACAAGGCCAGCTTCGAGTAAGCTCGCCAAAGCATTGCTAAGTTCTTCTTTTGATTCAAAGAATCGTTCTGTTATTTGCGCCATTAAACTTGCTCTCCAACATTGAACCAGGTGTGATTGTTTTCTTGCAACAACTCATCTGCGTCTTCAGGTCCCCAAGAACCCGCACGATAAAGTGCCGGAGTCCCTTTACTTTGCCAACGTTCAATAATCGGGTCAATCCATTGCCAAGCCTGACGAACTTCATCACGGTGAATAAATAAAGCTGGATTGTTCGCCGCTGCATCTAGCATTAAGCGTTTATACGCGTCTGAGTGGAAGCTTGAACCATACTGTTCACTAAGCTCAATATTCAGTGTAACCGGTTGCAATTCCATGTTCAGATTATCCATACGCTTAGACATCAGCGTAAGTTGAATTGTCTCTTCAGGTTGCAAGCGAATAACAAGGCGGTTCGGTTGAATCGGTCCAACAGACTCGTCATACACATTATGCGACACAGGTTTATATTCAACGACAATTTCCGCACAACGCTTTTTCATACGTTTACCTGTTCTTAGGTAAAATGGTACGCCAGCCCAACGCCAGTTATCGATATGGGCACGAATCGCTACGTAAGTTTCTGTTTTACTTGACCCCTCACCTAGCTCTTCCAAGTAACCTGGCACTAGCTTACCACTGAGCTCACCCGGTACGTATTGGCCACGTACGATATTGTTATCTACTTGCTCATCAACAAGCGGACGAAGCGCCTCAAGTACTTTCAACTTTTCGGCACGAATACTGTTTGCGTTTAGCTTGTGTGGAGATTCCATCGCGACTAAACATAGCAACTGTAGCAAGTGATTTTGCACCATGTCTCGCAGTGCGCCCGCTTTGTCATAAAAACCAGCTCTAGATTCTAGCCCAACGGTTTCTGAGATACTAATTTGAATATTATCAATCGACTTGGCGTCCCATAAGTTCTCAAATAGTGCATTAGAGAACCTTAACGCCATTAAATTTTGTACGGTTTCTTTACCTAAGTAATGGTCAATACGGAAAATCTGTTCTTCGGCAAAGTATTGTGCAATCTTGCCGTTTATTTCTTCCGCTGACTCGCCACAATAACCAATAGGCTTTTCAACCACCACTCGAGATGTTGCGGTAATCAGCTTTTTCTTTGACAAAATTTCACAGCAAGTGCCATACACCGCAGGCGGAAGTGACAAATAGAAAACTCGAGATTTATCTTCAGCATCTTGCTGTAAAATCACGCGTAGTTCATCCCAGTGTCCATCAGGTTCGGTAACATTAATAACGACTGGTACTAAGTACTGTGAAAACGCTTTCCAGTCACGGTTATTAAACTCCCCTTCGCCTAGGAATGACTTAAGAGCCTGTTGTGCCGTTTCGATATATTCTTGTTTTTTACTTTCTTCTCGAACAGTCGGCAAAATACGAGAGCCTTCAGGTAGATTACCTTCTTGATATGCGCGATACATTGCAGGCAATAACTTGCGTAGTGCTAGATCTCCGCCCCCACCAAAAATTACAATATCAAAAGGATTAAGCATAAATTACTCTCTACAAGGTTAAGCGCAGCAAAACAGTCCTGTTCACTGTCTGCGCATTTATTGTTAATGTCCGGTCATGCCATCTTCCTAGCCTACCAGAACATCCGCTTTTTAGCGGTAATGAATTCGATTGTAACAGTTCAAATGCTATGTCAGGCGGCAATCATTTAAGCTAACTAAATTACCTCATCAGAAGTGGCTGATGAAGAAATGCTCAGCCTGATAAATGAGCCTTAGGGGCACTGTAATTCCTCTCACAAAAATACAGGCCCTAAGAACTCCAGCGCTACCCGTTCAAAGGTATATTTTTCACATTAAGTGAACTGGTTGCTTTCATAGTGAAAGCGAATTTATTTCAATTATCTATTGTTTTTATAATATGCAATCAAACCAGCTGTCGAACTATCGTGAGGGTTACTTACCCCTTCTTTTGTCAACTCAGCCTCAATAGCCGAAGCTAAACCTTTTCCAAGCTCCACACCCCATTGGTCGAATGAGCAAATCTGTAACAGTATGCCCTGACAGAAGATTTTATGTTCGTACAATGCTATAAGACGACCTATAGCTTTAGCATCTACTACATCTAGCAATATTGATGTCGTTGGCCTATTGCCCTGATGTATCTTATGAGCAAGTAATTGCTCAATCTCTTGCTCAGATTTACCTTTGGCAGCTAAATCAGCACGAACTTGCTGTTCATCCACACCTGCCATCATGGCTTCTGTTTGGGCAAAAAAGTTTGACAATAAAATATCGTGGTGCTGACCAACTTCTACCTGCGGCTTAAGTGATGCGATAAAGTCCGCTGGTACTATCGTGTTGCCTTGGTGCAAATACTGATAAAAAGCATGTTGACCATTAATTCCGGTCATTCCCCAGATCAACGGGACTGTTGTATATGGCACAGTCTCACCAGCGAAGGTAACATGTTTGCCGTTACTCTCCATTTCGCCTTGTTGTAAATACGCAGGTAGCATATGTAGCGCTTGATCATAAGGTAAAATCGCCTGTGCGGTATACCCTAAAAAGCTTGTATTCCATACACTTAACAAAGCCATGATCAGCGGAATGTTTTTATCGAAAGAAGCGTGTTTGAAGTGTTCATCAACCTCAAATGCACCTTCTAGCACTTCGAGGAATCGCTCAAAGCCTACATACAAAGCAATTGGCAAGCCAATCGCGCTCCACAGCGAGAAACGACCGCCAACCCAATCCCACATGGTAAACACGTTTTCATCCGCAATCCCGAATTCACGGGTCTTTTCAAGGTTCGTGCTCACTGCGACAAAGTGCTTTGCAATTGCTTCTTGACTCTGCGCATGGCGCAAAAACCACTTCACTGCCGAGCGTGCGTTGGTCATTGTCTCTGAGGTAGTAAACGTTTTTGAGGAAATTACAAACATCGTTGTTTCTGGGTTTAAGTTATTTAACACCCCAGCTAACTGCACACCATCTACGTTTGAAACATAGTGTACGTTAAGCGTATCATCAGCATAATTTTTCAACGCCTCGGTAACCATTTGAGGACCTAGATTAGATCCCCCCACGCCAATGGCAACAACGTCTTTTACTGACTTTTTCGTATACCCTAACCATTGGCCACCACGCACTTTCTCAGTAAATGCCTTCATTTTCGCCAACTCAGCGTTAACCAAAGGCATGATATCTTCACCTTCAACCATAATTGGTGAATTGGATCTATTTCTAAGTGCCACATGTAACACTGCTCGCTGCTCTGTGAAGTTTATTTTTTCTCCACTGAACATTTTACTGCGCCAGGTTGCTATATCAGTCTGTTCTGCTAGCGAAATAAGTTGAGAAAATACCTCTTCATCAATAAGTTGCTTTGAGTAATCGAATAAAACACCAGGAATTTGAGATGAAAACTTGGCAAAACGCGCCTGATCTTGTGCAAACAAGGTTTTTAAATGCTGTTGCTTTAATTTTGTTGCTGAATGCTCTAAAGCTTTCCAACTACTCAATTCGCTGCGGCAACCCATACTTATTCCCCTACATACAAAACAAACTCATCGACTAGCTTAAAAGGCTGTTTCGACAAGCAAAAGATTATCTTCAGCGTTTACAATATGCCAGAATGACAACGCTGTCAATTATCTAATTTCCAATTCTACAATGTGGATAATAACGCAATTTTACATTTTTGACACCGGTATCATTCATTTATTTGTTATATTTGTACTGCTATTTTTGTTTTAGATTAGATAGACTAAGCTACTCACATGATCATTTAATGAATTTTGAGCGAACTACAATGCTCTCGTACATAAAAGAACAAGAAAATGAAAGTCACCATCAATGATGTCGCTAAGTTAGCCGGTGTTTCAATGAAGACCGTCTCACGGGTGATCAATAAAGAACCTTCGGTTCGTAAAAAAACCTATGATTTAGTAATGAGTGCAGTTAATGAGTTGAACTATCAACCAAATATTGCTGCACGAAATCTGGCTGGCACTTCCTCATTTGCTATCGGGCTCGTGTACGACAACCCCAACGCATATTATGTGATAGACATGCAAAATGGTGTGCTCTCTCGTTGTAAAGATGAAGGCTATGAATTGGTCATTCATCCTTGTAGCTACCATGACGATAATATGCAGGACGAATTCAAGACTATGATCAAACGCTCTCGTCTTGCTGGCCTTGTACTTACCCCACCTCTATCAGAGCAACAAAGTATTATTGATCTGCTTGACGAGTTAGGCGTACAGTATGTGCGACTACTTTCTGGTCGTGAAAGTGATATTTTGGAGCGCAACAACTGCATTTTAGTGAATGACTTCGCCGCGGCATATGAGATCACCGAACACTTGATTTCGTTGGGGCACAAACGTATTGCTTTCGTACTGGGTGATAAGGAGCATAAATCGACGTCAGAACGACTGGCTGGATATCATCAAGCTTTGAAAGATTATAATATTGAACCTTGCAAAGATCTTTTATATGAAGGGAGCTATTCATTCGAATCAGGTGTAAATGGCGCTAAAGAGCTGTTAAAAGATGGCAACCCCAAGATGATCACAGCCATTTTAGGTGGTAACGATGAAGTCGCAGCTGGCGCATTGTTTGCGGCTAGGCTGATGAATATTGACATCCCATCAGAGCTTTCGATCACAGGGTTCGAAGACTCCCCCTTCTCCCGTCAAACTTGGCCAAAGCTAACCACTGCACATCAGGCCAATGATGTAATTTCTGAACATGCTGCAAGACTGTTGTTTAGCAAAGCAAGGGGCTCAAGAAAGCAAGACAAAGATATCAAAACTACTTTTACACCAAATATAGTGATACGAGAAAGTACCGGACCTGCTAAATTGTAAAAGGCACTATATAGTGCCTTTTCCTTCTTGATGTGAACCGTCACGCTCGTTTGACCAAGCGTTAGCCAGTGCTTTGACCAATGAAGCAAGTGGGATAGCAAAAAATACACCCCAAAACCCCCACAATCCGCCAAAGAATAGCACTGCGACAATAATATACACGGGATTAAGGTCAACAGCTTCAGAAAAGAGTAATGGTACCAAAACGTTCCCATCCAAAGCTTGTATGATGCCATAGACAATAATCACGGTCCAAAACTGTGCCTCAACGCCAAATTGGAACATAGCAACGGCTGCAACAGGAATTGTAACCAAAGCAGCACCTACAAATGGAATAAGCACAGACAAACCAACCAGCGCGCCCAATAAGGCAGAATAGCGCAAATCTAATATTGAAAAAGCAATAAAACTTGCACCGCCAACAATCCCAATTTCAAACACTTTGCCACGAATATAGTTCATAATTTGATGGTCCATCTCAGACCATACTTGGCTAATTAAACGTCTTTCTCTTGGTATCAAGCTTTCAATTCCGCTCATCAGGACCACTTTATCCTTGAGCATAAAGAACACTAACAAAGGTACAAGAATAAGGTAAATAAGCCACGCCACTGCGTCTTTTAAAGACGTTAAAGATACCGACACCAACATTTGTCCCAGCTCAAAAGCTTTTGCCTCAACACCTATCACTAAAGTACGTACTTGCTCCTGTGAGATAAGCGCAGGGTAATCTTCAGGCAGATGTAACAAAAACGCCTTACCTTGCTCAATCATATGTGGGCTTTCTTGTAGTAAGTTGCTCAGTTGATGCCAAAGCACTGGAACGATGCCGAGCAACATAGCAAGACACAGTCCAACAAATAGTAAAATAACCAATGTGGTTGCCAGCACCCTATTGGGCACCATACGCTGTAACCTTGTGACTGGCCAGTCTAACAAATACGCAATTACCAGAGCGACAAGCACTGGCACAACGAAAGGTCCAAAAAAATATAGTACGGCAACAGATGCTATCAACAACAACAGTAGCGTAACGGAATGAGGATCGGAAAATTTATTTTTGTACCAAGCTTTTACTAAGTCAAACATGGTTAATGCTAACCTCTATGGATGGCTGAGCACCGTTATAGTGCACGTATAAATATTGATGTTGCTTTAAGTAACGAACTATATCATTAATATCTTGTTCTTGATGATAATAAAATTGAACTATAGAGTCTGTTTGTTGTGCTTGGCGTAAATGCCATTTAAACTGTACAAACAATTGAGGACACTGATATGCGGATAGGTCCACCTTTACTAGAGTCTTCGCGCCCACCTTTTAAACTCCCTACTGGATCCCGTCCATTGCTACAAACCCATATGTTAGCACTAAGCTAAATCAACTTAAAAGCCTTATACTATGGCCTGACATCAAACAATGGTTTATTCTTTTAAGTAGAAATAGAATCGGAGTACTGCTTGCCATGTCTAGAGCAAATAGCAAGGCTATCTTGCCTGCCAACCCAACTCTCAAAGAAATAAATTGGTATAAAAAGCAGATTAATTGGGGTGAACTTCCCCCTTTCTATCATATGGTTGCTTCATCAATTAGTGAAACAGAAGGGATATTGCATCATGGCTTTGACAATGCGGTCAAACGAGTACTTGATAGACGCAATTGGAACTTGGAACTGTTGGGTGGTTATGAAGATGATCACGGCGTAATTTTTTGCGATGACAAACCTAAAGTATCTTTACATCAAGTATTTACAGAGAGGGGCTTTGAACTTTGGGCCTTTCCCGTTGCAAAAAATGTAAAGGTTGATAAATACATGAGAGATAACCGCTTTCTTGGCTTTAACATATGGGATCCACATAGCATGAAGGGCTTACTCAGAATCAACCAACTACATAAATTTATTGGATTTTATTTTGAACGTGGTGACTCTGCTGACAAAGCACTCATACTTCATGCACATAAAGCCGTGCACAAAGTTATTAGTTTTTTGCAAGCAGAATTGAACATCACCTCCGTAGATGGGGTCACAATAAAAGATTTTTATTTAATGTGTGAAAAAGAAAACCGTACCAGCAGCGATGAATATGATCTCGCGCGCCTCAAGTACGGTGACGGTCTTAAGAAGGAATAATATGCAATTAACTTCCCTGGTTCGTGCCGCAGTTGCAACGGCGATTCTGATTGCAAGCCACGCCAGTCACGGACAAAGTGCCTTAAAGTTACCTGACTTAGGCACTTCTGCACTGCAAGTTCTGCCACTAGAAAAAGAACAAGCCATCGGCGATGTCATGATGATGCAAATCAGAAGTCAATCGCCGCTTGTACAAGACCCAGTACTCGATGAGTATTTAACCAGCTTAGGCAATAAGCTTGTAGCCAATGCCAATGACGTGCGTTTTCCATTTTCTTTCTTTTGGATCAATAATCAGGCGATTAACGCTTTTGCTTTTTACGGTGGTCATGTTGGCGTTCATACCGGTTTGATAGCGCAAGCAGATAATGAATCTCAACTGGCGTCTGTTTTAGGCCATGAAATTGCCCACGTTACACAGCGCCACCTTGCCAGACGCATACAACAGGCCAAAGATAACAACGCACTTACACTGGCAGGCATGATAGCGGGTATATTAACCACCGTGGTTGCACCCGATGCGGGCATGGCAATCTTGGCTGCTAACTCAACGCAAGCACAATTAAGTCAATTGACCCATAGCAGAAAGGCCGAACAAGAAGCAGATAGGTTTGGGATGCAAACTTTGTATGAGGCAGGTTTTGACCCATCTCAAGCAAGTGAGTTCTTGTCAAAACTTTCAGCACAAGTGCGTTATCAAACAAAACCTCCCACATTCTTGCTTACCCACCCCTTACCTGATTCTCGGGTTTCAGATGTCAGGCTCAGAGCGCAACAATTTGCGCCTCGTTATGTTCCTACCAGCCTTAAGTTTGATCTTGCAAAAAGTCGTGTACTTGCACGCTATCAATACAAAAGTGAGGACGCTCAAGCATATTTCGAAAATCAGTTGCGCCTCAAAGCGACGGAGATGAGTAAACAGGCCTTGGAGTATGGGCTAGCACTTGCGTTGTTAGATCAAAACAAATTGGAGCTGGCACAAGATTTGTTAGACAAACTACTTAAACATGATGAAAACAACCTATTTTACCTAGATGCCTACACTGATTTACTGATTGCGCAAAAAAAGCCAGAACAAGCTACTAAATTACTACAGTTGAAGTACGAATTTCGGCCCAACAACCAAGTACTGACTCTCAACTTAGCCAATGCTGCGATTGAAGCTAAACAGTTTGATACTGCAGAAAAAGTTCTCAAGCTATTTTTACTCGACAAGCCACAGAGTACGCTAGCAAAAGATTTACTCAGTAAGGTCTATAAGGAACAAGATAACAAAGCAGCCTATCACGAAATGTATGCCAGTTTACTGGCCCAGTATGGCGCTTACATCAAAGCAGCAGATGAAATTCAGCGAGCATTGAACCATATAAATGAGCAAGAAACAGTCAAAGAAGCTCGACTCAAAGCACTGTTAAGCCAATATCGGCAGATGCAAAAAGAACTCGCTAAGCTTTAAGTCACAGAGTACATCCTTTAAAATAAGCAAAAAATTATCAGGACCAATTATGTCAGTAACTATTTATCACAATCCTCGTTGCTCAAAATCTCGTGAAACACTCGCATTGCTTGAAACAAAAGGTGTTTCAGCAAACGTAGTTGAGTATTTGAAAGAACCGATTAGTTTAGAAACGTTGAGTAAATTACTCACACAACTAGGCTTTGATTCGGCTCATCAACTTGTACGCAGCAAAGAGACGCTATACAAAGAGTTGGGGCTGAATAAAGATACTGATGAAACGATATTACGCCAAGCTATGATTGACAATCCAAAGCTGATTGAGCGCCCGATCGTAGTTAACAACGATAAAGCAGCGCTAGGACGTCCACCTGAGTCTGTGTTGAATATCCTTTAATGGTTACTGTTGTTGTTCTATACCATTCAAGCCATGGCTCAGTTGAAGCCATGGCACATGAGATCAGTGATGCGTTAGAGTTTCACGGTGCGAATGTCAAACTCAGAACTTTCGAGAAAAAACATGAACACCAGCAAATTATCAGCAAAACTGACCTTATCGAATGTGATGCTTTAGCGTTTGGCACCCCAACACGATTTGGCATGATGGCTGCTCAAGCAAAGGCTTTTTGGGAAACCACTAGCGACCTATGGCTCAAAGGTCAGCTTATTGATAAGCCAGCATGTGTGTTTTCTTCTTCCAGTAGTATGCACGGTGGTAACGAAGCCACCCTACTCAACCTATCTCTACCACTACTGCACCATGGTATGATGTTGCTAGGCGTGCCGTACGATGTACCAGAGCTGTTAAGTACGCGCTCGGGTGGTACACCTTATGGCGCGACGCATGTCGCTGGGAGCGATAATTCCAGTGAACTCAGTGAATGCGAAAAGAAAATTTGTCGTGCCGTTGGTACTCGATTATTTAATATTGCAAGTAAACTAAAATGACGAAACCTATTAAACAGCCCATCACCATAACCTATCAAAGACTGGCTTTGTTTGGCTATATAGGGCTATTACTCCTTATGCCAATTTGGCTTTTTATAATAGCTCCCCGTGAAGGTTATAGTAATGGCTTTATATTTACGATTTACATTTTACCGTTGTTACTGCCATTAAAGGGCATTATTCAGGACAAGCCGTACACCTACGCGTGGGCAAACTTTATTGTCATGATTTACTTTATTCACGGCTTAAGTTTATTGTGGGTCGCGCCAGATGAGCTGCTATGGGTTATCTTGGAGCTGGTATTTGCAACATCCATGTTCGTTGGGTGCACTTACTATGCTCGCCACAGAGGTCAAGAGTTAGGCCTTAAAATACGCAAGCTCAAAGATGAACTGGCCGAAGAAAAAGCAGCCCACCAGAATGATAAAGAAGACTAGCATGCAAGCATAGAGGTTAAAGTAGTCGTACTTTAACCTCTGAAGAATGCGCTCAGAATTAATAAAGCAAACAAAACTTGGACGCTGACACTCAACCAGCTGATTGCAGTTAACCCTTTCAGTGACCAAGGGTGAGGCAGGTTAGGATATAACTGTCCGCGCCTTACGTTACGTGCGAATATAAACAACAGTAAGCCTACAGCGGTTCCTCCCCATACAAACAAGGACTTGTCTTCCACTTGCTCGCTAAAAAATAACGCCAACTGTATTGGTAGTAATAGGCTAGCTAAAGCATAAAGAATATGAACCTGTTTAATTTTTAACAGTTTTCCTTTTTCAGAAAGCTCTTTGATACCATGCTGCTCTAAGGTCTTCTTGGCAACCAGTGCTGAAGTCTTCATAGCTAGGCGATAAGGACTCTGACCGTGTATGTCTGTTTGTGTTGCGTTTACTCCCGAAGCGATCATTAAATCAATCATGCTGGCCAAATTAGACATTACTGCAAAGTGCATCAATGTCTGGCCCTGCTCATCACAGTCATTGATGTCGTGGTATGCAATGAGTTTTTCCACCACATTCACAAACCCCTTTTCCACCGCCCACATAAGCGCCGAACGCCCTTGTTCATCACGCACACTACCTTGGGCACCTTGTGCCAACAAACCCATCAGTTTGGGCTGTTTAACATCATCAAGCATGACTTGAGCCAGTAGAGCTTGTTCTAGCAGGAGTGATATTTCTGCTTTGTCATCAAAAAGCAGCTCTAAAAGCGAGTAGTATTCTTCACCTTGTAGTAGCTTATCCGTTGCAAGCGTAGCTGTCTGCGCTCTATCTCGGATACAGGTTTCAATATGCTGTTCGATTGCTGCTCGAAATGCCTCATGCTCCCACGCAGTGATCACTTCCTGCGCCGTAAGTGACATGTTAGCAGCTAGGCACCATTCAAATACTTGTTCATACTTTAAACTCACCAATAATTCGAAAAAATTGGGAAGTGTAGTCGAGCCGATTTGTAGTGCTAAGTCACTGTACTGAGCAAGGCGCTCCAACAACATAATACTGATCGCTTGACGCGTCATACCCGACTGTTCGATGTGATCAAACAACTGTTGCGTATAAGCCTGCTGCTGTTCGTCATATTCATCTATATGCTGAAAATAACAAGACTCAAATGGCTCAAGGGGTTTTAGCCACTGCAAGTAAAATACGGGAGGAAGAATGGTTGTCTCAACACCTTGTTCATCTTTACTCGTACTGCAACTTGGCCAAGATTCCAACGCATCTAATATAAATGCCCCATTTTGTTCTATTAACCCACGCAGTAGTAAAGGGTACTGAGACGGCCACAGTAAAACATGTTCCATGAGCGAGTTATTCACCTTATTCAAAACCAAATTTACGATCTGTATCAGCCTAAGTGCTTTAGTCTGACTGTTGGGTGAATGATACCAACATCGCAATAAAAATGCTTAACAAATCTTGGTGTTTAATATGTAGTTTCATATCTTAACCTTAAGCCGTTACAATATCTGAGTCACAGGCAGCCGCAAAGGTAAAACCATGTTAGAACAATTAGAAACTTGGCACATCGTGTTGATCATCGCGACGGTTATTGCTGTCATATGGAGCAACATCGCATTGCTCAAGTACTCTGCTAAATTTGATTTGAAAGGAAAACTAGATAAGCAGACAAAGCCTGACAAAAATAATACAGATAACAAGTAACGTGGTGGCTGAACACCCAAAGTGTTCAACCACACAAAATTGCCTAACCAACTAACCAATGTGCCATCAAAGCAATCACAGGCAGGGTTACTAAGGTACGCAAGATAAAAATCGCAAAAAGCTCCAATAGGTTAACTGGGATCTTGCTGCCTAATAACAAGGCCCCCACTTCAGACATATAGATCAATTGAGTGACACTCATCGCAGCAATGATAAAGCGAGTAACATCGCTTTCAATATTGCTCGCCGCCAGAATTGATGGAATAAACATATCAGCAAAGCCAACCACGATGGTTTGCGCAGCCTGTGCAGCTTCAGGCACATTTAGCAGCTCTAAATAAGGTACAAATGGCGTACCCAACACTTGGAAGATAGATGTATGCTCAGCAACAATCAACGCTAATGTTCCCACCGCCATTACCACAGGTAAAACAGCGAATAACATATCAAGTGCGTTACTTACACCTTCTTGTACTGTGCCTTTTACACCCGGTGCTTTTTGCGCTTTTGTGAGTGCTACATCAAGTGCATGTTTAAATAATGTTTTTCCTTCAGGCACCGCTTCTGCATCGCGATCAGGCATCGTATCATCAATGTATGTATTGCTTTTAAATCTAAGTGGAGGAAGGCGAGGCACTATGATTGCAGCAACAAAACCCGCTAAACATACGGTCAAATAAAATGGTGCGAACAGATGCTCTAACTTGACCTGACCTATCACCACTAAGCAAAATGTAATAGACACCGCTGAAAAAGTCGTACCTATGATTGCCGCTTCTTTTTGTGTGTAGTACTTGTCTTCATATTGACGAGCGGTCATCAAAATCCCCACACTACCATCGCCTAACCAAGATGCCACACAGTTCACAGCACTGCGACCCGGCACACCAAATAATGGGCGCATTACTTTAGTTAACAAGGTACCAACTAGCTCTAATAAGCCGAAGTTGAGCAGCAGAGGCAACAACAATCCTGCTAAAATGAATACCGAAAACAGCACAGGCAGCAAATCATTTAAAACCAAAGCGCCCGTATGTGAAGAGTTAATAATACTGGGACCGACTTGGAAATAAGTCATTAAAATGAACACCATGCCGACTAAACGCGTTACTAGCCATACCCAGCTGACTTCAAACAAATGTTTAACTAGAGAGATTTTCATCAATGGGGCTGGTTTTACAAACTTCACCAATAAGCTCATGATACCTGTTGTACAAATGACAAAGAGAATCAAGGTATCGACGTAAGGGCCAACAAACCCTTGTAGAGATTTTGCCATGACGGCGATAGGAATGGTCATTGCTTCCCCTATCGCAACGGGGGTCATAAATAAAAATACCCCAATCAAAGAAGGAACAATAAATGCGAAAAGCGTGCGCCAATCAGGCGTCACTGTACGACTTGTTTGTGTTGTCATTATATTTAGCCTACAAAAACAAAGAAAAGAGCCTAAAGCTCTTTTCTCAATTAAAAAACGACCAACTGATTAAATAGTCAGGCCTTTATCGCGCAATACTTCTACGAGTACTTGTTGTAACTGCGCCATAACATCTGTATCTAACACATCTCCTTGCGCATCTCTCCAAGTAATGGACGTGCTCCCGTCTTTTACGGTGGCAACTGAAATCTTATAGTCGCCGCTTTCAATTGGAAGTTGTACTGCCTCATCACCCCAGATAGAATCCCAGACACTATCCTGTGGTTTTTCATAACGAGTTGAAATCAAACCATTACCTCTATCGATCTTGATAATAGTGAAGTTCACTCGTTCTAAAAATCCAGCAAATCTATCGATAACAATATCACGTTTCTGTTCGGTGATCATTGCACCGTTGCCGTCGTCATCAAACCCTGATACCAACGAAAGTACACCTTGTTGCTTTCTCATTTGTACTTCTAGCAGACGATACAAATAGTCAAACTCCGCCACTACTTCGTTCACGGCACGCACTTCTAATTGTTGCTTCAATAAATCATTAAGTGGCGCATTGTCGCTGCGATAATCTAATAGTTCAGCTCGTAACGAAGCGGTTCTTTGGTGCTCCTTTTGCTCAACCGTGAAGCGAACTTTCTGTTCAGAGACAATAACATCATCTTCCCAAAACCAACCTTCAACGGGTTTAATAAGTGAATACCACCCTGTTGTTACAAAGCCTTGTTCACGATTGTCTTGCTCTAGCGCCACTGTATGTCCAGCCATCACACTATCAACAGCCTTCCAAATGAACGCTGGCAAGTCATCAATGCCATCATTTTTATCAAAATAAACTCTAGCTTCGCCCTCATTTTCTTCTACCCAACTACCTTTAGCTACTGTCAACACCTGTTGCGGTGGACGGTAGCTTTTAGCCACTGGGTCACTATCGAAACTTGCTACTGGCATTTTATAAGTAGGATCTTGTGATGGCTGCTGTAGGTGTGCGGGTACCTTAACGGGCTCGTTTACACGATAATTGCGCTTGTGATGCGCATCGTTAGTAAAAACACTACATCCAGATAAACCAATTAATACGCTGAAAGCCAACGTTTTTGGGATCCAATACTGCACTGATTATTCTCCTTAGCAGACCCGTTAATTTTTATTTCATTACTATGAGTAGGGAATGCTGGTTTGGTTCACTGTCAATTCGAAAAATTCCTAAGATGACAACTTCATTAGGAATGAATAGGTTAGTTGTTATCAACCGAAAAATTTGCAACTATGGTACTTTCCAATGGGAATAAACACAAGAAAGCCTTAAAATTATCCGCTCAGTACCGTAAGAAATCCTAAAACAGGCATGTTAAGCGCCAAGTTCTGTGGTACTATTTTTGGTTAAATATCAATTATCCACTGTATTCTTCATGGCACTTTGTATCGATAGAGTACATTTACAGAGGTTAGGTTTCATTAATGACTGCATTTGCCAATCAACAACTGGTGTTAACCGCTATAGGTGAAGACCGCTCAGGGATAGTGAGTGAGCTAACGCAACTTGTAAGTGACTGTCACTGTAATATCATTGACAGCCGTATTGCTATTCTTGGTAACGAGTTTACATTTATTATGTTACTTAGCGGAGATATGTCCGCTATCAGCAGGGTTGAGCACAGCCTACCAGTTAAAGGAATGGAACTTGGCCTGTTGACCATGATGAAACGCACAAGCTCTCACCAACAAGGTGATTTCAGTGCGGGTTATACGCTCGAATACCAAGGTCTGGATACTCCTGGCACGTTGAGCAAAGTGACGCGCTTTTTTGCGGAGCAAAAGGTGAGCATTTGCTCACTTAAATCAGACACATTCGAGCAAAATGAACAATTACATATGCGTTGTGAGCTGGAGTTTAATATTCCCAGCAGTGTCGATTTAGATAAATTTAAAATTCAATTTGAAGATCTTTCTCACACATTAAACGTAGATTACATTTTAAGACGAATTCGCTAAGGATTGACATGAAAACACTTACCGCAGGCGAGCAAGCGCCACTATTTTCATTACAAAACCAAAACGACGAAACCGTTTCTCTGGCGACTCTGTTGGAGCAAAACCAAGTACTTGTGTACTTTTACCCAAAAGCGCTAACGCCAGGTTGTACTGTACAAGCTGAACAATTACGCGACCACAAATCTGAGCTGGCACAACTCAACACGGTAGCCGTTGGCATCAGCCCCGATCCTGTGAAAAAGCTGAAGAATTTTGAAAACAAAAAAGACCTTAATTTTGACTTGTTGTCAGATGAAGACCACGCCATTGCCGATGCATTTGGTGTGTGGGGTTTAAAAAAGTTTATGGGCAAAGAGTATGATGGAATCCATCGCATCAGTTTTTTAATCGGCCAAGATGGTAAAATTAAACACGTGTTTAATAAGTTTAAAACCAAAGACCATCATCAGGTTGTGATTGACTATCTACAAAGTAACTAACCTGAGTACATCACTAAAAAGGCGCTTATATAAGCGCCTTTTTGCTATTTATTACCTGTGGTTTTAGTTGATGCCAATATATTTATGAACCTGCACCGACAGTCGCCAGTTCTTTTTCATGCAAGTATCAATCGCCAGTTTGGTCGCTTTGGCCTTTTGACTGATGGGCTGCAAATAAACCAGCTTAGGTGTGACACCGGTTTGTTCAAATAAGGCTTCCAGTTCTTCTACGTGTTTTTGCATCGCAACTGGATGCTTGATTTCGTCGGCCCTTTGCATCGCACTGGCTAAAACCTCATAGCCACCACGCATGTTGATTTTTGGCGACACTGTCACCCAAGTTTGCTCTGGGACTTTAATTTCAAACGTACCGCTAGTTTCAATTTGGGTACTATAGCCTTGCTGATGCAAGCGCTCACACAGCGGCACTAAATCAAACATACAAGGTTCACCGCCAGTGATCACCACATGCTTTGCTAAATAGCCTCGTTGCTGGAATAGCTCAATTATTTGCTCGGCATTGGCCTCGGCCCACCACTGAGAGTCTGTTTTTTTCTCGACCGTACCATCTAACGAAATTTTATATGTCGGATCAATCTCCCAAGTTTGCTTAGTATCACACCAAGCACAGCCAACAGGACACCCCTGTAGTCGTAAAAAGATTGATGGGACGCCGGTGTAACTGGCTTCACCTTGAATGGTTTCAAAGATTTCGTTTATTTTGTACAAAACAGCTCCGTAACAGCTTCACAAACTCAAAAAATCGCCAATGAAAATTGTTATTTCCACGGCGGCCGTGTAGTATATCGCGCCCTGACGTAAACCTCTATCAAAATCGAGGCAAAACACCTATGAGCGAAAAAGTCGTTGTCATTTACTCCGGTGGTATGGATTCATACACCGTTCTTAACAAAGCAATTCGTGCTGGCTACGAAGTCTATGCGCTGTCTTTCAATTACGGTCAACGCCATGTAAAAGAGCTACAAGTAGCAGAGCAAGTCTGTAACAGTCTCAATATCGCTCATAAAATTGTCGATATCTCTACAATCAACCAACTTATTGGTGGCTCGTCATTGACCGATGACATTGACGTACCAGAGGGTCACTACGAAGAAGAAAGCATGAAAAGCACCGTGGTGCCAAATCGTAATATGATTTTGCTCTCTTTGGCGGTAGGTTATGCTGTGTCTCTTAAAGCCAACAAGGTATTTTACGGCGCACACTCTGGCGATCATGCTATTTATCCCGACTGCCGCCCCGAGTTTGTAAAAAAAATGGACGATGTATGTCGTATCGCTAACTACGAAGAAATTGAAATTGTCTGTCCATACCTAAACAACAGTAAGATCGACATTCTAACCGATGGCCTGAAAATGGGCTTAGATTACAGCGAGACTTGGACCTGCTATAACGGCAGGGAAAAAGCGTGTGGTAAATGTGGTGCCTGTCAAGAAAGACTCGAAGCGTTTGCGCTAAACAACGCACAAGACCCTCTCAGCTACGAAGCTTAAAAACAGGGAGTGATTTCACTCCCCCACACCTCTCTTTTTCTCACATAATCAACTGTAACTGTTTGCTTTTGGTCCCATAAATACCCGTAGTGCCTGCTTGCTAAGCATGTTAAGTTACCAATTTGATTTCATTGCGCAGCGAGAGCACAAATGGACTACCTAAGTATTAATAAGCAAACGTGGAATAAACGAACTCAAGTGCACTTAGAATCAAAATTCTACGATGTCGAAGGGTTTAAAAAGGGTAAATGCTCTCTCAACCCTATCGAACTTGAACAACTTGGTGAATACCCGAGGATGAAAATTGATGAGAAACAGCACCTTGATCGCGCTATTTTTCTGTGTTGGGGTGTTTGCCGACGAGCCATTGGATTGCGAAAATGCTTGGACTACGATGCAGATAAACCAGTGCATGCACAAAGAGCTGGTTGCCGCCCAAACAGTTATGGAAAAGTACTTAGCAAAGAGTATTGCGCGTTATATACAAGACCCCATCACCGCCTCATCGATTAATAAAAGCCAGATGATTTGGCTTGATTATCGACAAGCGCACTGTGGTGCCGTTTTCAATACTTGGCGTGAAGGCACAATCCGAACGGCCATGGGTTTGGGCTGTAAAATAGCATTAACGCAGCAAAGAACACATTCTTTGTGGACATCATTTTTAACCTTTGAAGACTCAACTCCAGCGTTGTTACCAGAACCGCAAAAGTAACCCACAAAAAAGCCGTGGTCTGTCACGGCTTTTTATACACAGTTAACCCAAGCATATTATTTCCATAAGGCTTGGATATACTGGCTCCCGTTCGCTGACGGGGTGAGTGTTTGTATTTGTGGTTTGGTGTAACTTACCAATACCTGCCCCAACTCCTTCGGGAAGCTGGCACTGAGTACACGAGATGTATCATGACTTGCTGCAATAAAACCATCCACTTCAACGCGCAGATAATTTTTGCGTTCAGCATGATGACTTTGCTCATGGTGTTGTGAACTTAAAACTTGCTCGGCAAGTGCACTGTGCAATAACTTTTTCAATTCAGCTGAGGTTGCAATCCTTATCTTTACAGAGTGTAACGGTTGCTGAGCAACAGACATATTCATATTGTTTCTGAATAACTCAAACAACGCTTCCCTAAACTGACCAAGTTGCTGTTCTGAGCCATTTGCCAAGTGCATCATAGACGCCGGCTTATCTTGATAGCTCATCTGCTGATAGAGCTTCGCCACGCTAGTATGAATGGTAATAAATAAGTAGCTATCCTGACGTTGCACAACTTGTGCTGTCGTCATTTGTAACCCGTGGGCAAGCAGCGGGCTTGCCCAACTAATCAACATCGCCAGCAACGCAATTTTGATGCTCTTTTTTGTGTTTACCATACGCACTCCTTGGCTCATCGACAATGCTCCGAATAAGTGTCATTCGTACCAGCTGTATCCGTGCTATCAAGACGATATCTAAACGCATAGCAATTGGCATTAGGGTCATAACCGCTGTCGCCACTTGCCAGTTGTCGGTACATGATCAGCGCTTTCTTACCTGCTGCAATGCGATTATTACTTTCACCCGGTGTCACTTCGATAAACTGCCAAGTCTTTCCGCCAAAGCTCATTGTGTCGTAGTCAGTGAGTAAGACATCATTTCCTGACCAAGACAAGTCTCTTTCTTGAACCCAATGAGGGCCACCAGGAACTGAACCTTCTTGGTTGGCTTGTGCTCTAAAGCAGCCGATACTGTATGGCGCGTCGCTGGTGCTGTAATAAACATATTCGCTGCCATCACCGTGTAAATCATATGCATTACAGTCATCAAGGGGATTACTGCCGTTTTTCACATCGAGCGGTAGATAGTTCAAATCTTCATATCGACCAGCCCCATAATCTGTACCACCTGTTGTTTTTACGCCTCCCCCCGTACCAAAATAAAGTGGTAAGCCGTCGAACATATACGCCAGCGGCAGTGACGGGTCATGACTGTCCATCAAGCAAATGGGTGCCATATGGTAGTGATAGTCTTCTCCATTGCCTGCGTGACCACCACACTGATCTATTTCCCCTAATAATACGGTGTCTCGACTGCTATAGTCTTGACCCAGTTGAGCAATCTCATCTGGCTGACTCTCTTTGGCATAGTGAAGAATCGGGATCCCCTCTACCGATACCCCTACCGCATGGTGAATATTGATGTTGCTCTGTGGCGTGGGCAAATAACTCGGTGTGATTGGCAAAGTCCAAGTAAGTTGTTCTGCAATAGGCACGCGACCTATCCAAGAGCGAATGCCTACATTTGCTTTATCACTATCTAACTGTGAACGGTAAGGTAGTAAAGTGTGGGTCGTGACGCTCATCGTATTATCACTGCAACTGACAGAAACATGGTCGCTGTAGGCTGCAAATGCTGCTGATTTTGCGGCACAAGTTGTTGCAACACTCTGTGGTACGTGTTGGTCATTGTTAGGGTTATAGCGAGAACGCGTCAGTGACAGCTTAGCCGTACCCAAAGTATGCGGGGCAATCGCATCACGAAGCGTTACAAGATCGGTCGTACTACCAGATAGGCCTAAGCTGCCCACCGACGATGAAAGTGCATAAAGCGTAATTGTATAATCATGCTCTGAAGAGTCCGCTGAACATGGCGCTGCGTATTGTTGCTGGTTATTTACACTATTGATGCCAAACACGCCAATGGCGGTTTCACCCGAGGCTAGGTTTACCGTCGCCGCAGGTATATCATAAACCGTCCAGTATGAATGTGCTTTTGAAAAGTCTCCTGCATCATTTGGATTTGGAAAATGATGCATTGAAAGCGCATACGATTGAGTCTGTGATGGTGCACCACTCCATTGCAATGAAACAGATTTGCCGCCATCAGCACCATCACACGTTGCTGACAATGGCACTATGTTATCGCTTTTTACCGCTTTGCTGGTCAACTGGAAATCACCACTGTCGGTAGAATCATCATCACCTGTGCTGTCACCGATTGTGCCTCGCACTAATACTTCATTATCTAGCACTAAGTTTGAGCTCCAGATAAATTGCGCATCACTTTGAGCATCATCAAACACGGCGGTAAAGTTGGTGTATGCTTGTTTGTTATCAACACCAACCGTCTCGTTAGTATAAGATGAAGCACTTGGCCAACTACTGTCGTCAAAGTTCTCGCTCATCCAGTTCGAAGGCCTGCTCCAGTGCACACCATAAACCGCAGAGATGTCACTAACGGCTCCCGTACTACAACTTGATGACAGGCGCTGACTGCCAGACTCACTCAGACAAGTAGGATCGACAATAGGCGCTGTGTAGTAAGTTTGAGCTTTCCACTGATTGTTCGTGACGCCAACGATGTGTCCATCGCTGTCTTTGAATACAGCGACCATACCACCGTCACCAGCTGCATAGGCACTTCCCTGATTATTTTCAGTGCCTGTACCAAGTGTTTCTTCCCAATCTACCAATGCCATTGCCACTGTAAAAGGTTGCTTCACCTTAAAGCGAACAATATTCGAATTAAACTCAGTGAAAGGTACGGGGTCTTTACCAACCGCATTACCATTAACATACATCTCAAAGTAATTATCTGCGAAAATATAGGCGGTGATCACCTCACCATCGGCGTCAATCTCAATGATGTCTGTACCATCTAGTGCAGCTTCTGCCGCTGCAGCACTTGCATAGTTATGTCCTGATACATAACTATTATATAAATCTGCTGCAAATGGCATTGAGTTACTTTGGAATAGCGTATCAGCAGGTACAATCCAACTTTGCTGACCACTATCAGTGATAGAACCCACGGCTGACACACGGCTCCCTGACGGAAACAAATTAGCTGTAGTTGTCGTTGCAACACCTTGTGTTATGGCACCAGAACCACTGTAATTACTATTACCTGAGTTATCATCGCCTGAATCGCCATCATCTGGCGTATCACCCGAATTATTATCGCTAGGAGGATTGACGTTGCTAGAGTCGCTTCCAGAACCACCGCATCCAGTTAACAACGTGATGGTTAACAAGCCCAATAGCAGACTTGCGCAGAATTGTTTGCTTAGCTTTATCATCATATTGCGCCTTAATACTTATTATTAGGGAAGTAATTAAGCTAAGCACAAAATGTGGATGAATTATGCACAGGGCAAGAAAATAATACTGGTCGGATGAACCAAGATGATACAAAAGAACCAATAAAGGAACGAAAATCTCCACAGCCCTTAAAGCTGTACTGCTACATTAGCGACTCAACTGCAAATCTATGGTTTTCTCGAACCTTGACGTGTAAGTCACAGCACTGCGGTAAAGATTCAACCCCCCACTCTGTGAGTCTTTGAAAGTATTGTATAAAATCATATACTTGGCTCTTTGTCATACCGACCTTTGCTTTTGTAACAAGCTGTTGTTCTTGTTTCAGTCGCCATTCAAATACGCGCTCAAAACTTTCAACATTGAGGTAGATAAGCTTATCCAAGCCAGCAAAAGCACTGTGATATTCTCCCCCTAGAAACTGATTTACTTGGGTTCTAAACTTACCATTACTATCTTGTCGTCGTTCAAAGTCATTCACATTGCGATGTAATCGTTCATCTGGCTCTTTGCTGAGCCCTAAGCACCACCCTTCAAGAAGTAATATTTCAAGCTTGTCTTCACACTTTAACCATTTGTGTTTTGGCTCGGGGGTATCTGTTGACTTATCAAAACTTGGTAACGTAATTGGTTTTTGATGCTTAAAGTCACGCAATATGGACTGAAGCATAGCCACATTATGTGTGCCTGGCACACCGCGAGTTTTGAATAGTGGATGATGTTGGTTTGCCACTTTTTCACGTTCAGCAGGTGATAGATAAAAATCATCGAGCGACACACTGCGCGCCGTATAACCTAAGCTGCGTAAATACACTGCCAAAAATGCCGCTAGCGTTGATTTACCAGACCCCTGAGCGCCATTGATGCCAATACACAGTGGCTGTGGGGCTGACTTGACTAAATCCCGTAGCCATATACAAATAGGTTGAGCATCTTCAACATAATTAGGAGGGAGTTGATGTTGTACGATAAAGTGTTGCTGCCAAGGCGTCATGCTTTATTCCTTTGACAAAATAAAAGCCACAAAAGTGGCCCCTATATTTGTAAACCTTATGCTTGTCTTGCTTCAAGCATCAGACGCTTCATGTCTCTGACTGCTTTTTCCAGGCCATCAATTGCTGCACGCGCGACGATTGCATGACCAATGTTTAACTCATAGATCTCTGACATTTGCGCGATTGGTTTAACATTATGGTAGTGCAAACCATGACCAGCATTAACAATAATACCTAAGCCATGCGCATACTTAACACCTTCACGAATACGTTCTAGCTCTGCGGCTTGCTCTTGATCGTTGTGCGCATCCGCATATGCCCCCGTATGAATTTCTATGTAAGGGGCACCTGTTGCCTTAGCTGCATCTATTTGAGCTTTGTCCGCATCAATAAATAACGAAACTTTAATGCCTGCATCAGCGAGTACTTTAACCGCGTCAGTTATCTTCTGCTGATTACCAAGTACATCCAAGCCACCCTCGGTGGTAAGCTCTTCACGTTTCTCTGGTACTAAACATACGTACTCAGGTTTAACTTCTTGGGCAATTTTAAGCATTTCATCAGTTACAGCTATCTCAAGATTCATACGGGTTTGAATCGTTTTTGCCATTACGTATACATCTCTATCTTGAATATGGCGGCGATCTTCACGCAAATGAATCGTAATACCATCAGCCCCAGCATGTTCTGCCACGCTTGCTGCATGGGCCGGATCAGGATAGCTGGTACCACGTGCTTGTCTCAGCGTCGCAATGTGATCCACGTTCACGCCCAATAAAATATCTTTCATAGCCTTACCTTGATATAAATAATTCTCGGCTTTTTAAAGCCTTGTTTCCTAATAACGGTTTCAATAAATGCCGGCTGAGATGTTTTGCCGCTCTTCGCACCGGAGGCTTAGCAAAATCATGCTCGGCCATCGCCAGCAAAGCAGCACCTGCAAAGCCATAATGTGGCATGTTTGTTGGCACAAACCCCTGCTCTGGTAAATATTGATAACTTAAATTTGCGCTAACGGGCTCACCGTAAGCATCGATATCAAACTCCACTCCAAACCCAAGCAAACCAAGTAATTGAAATTCATAGCTACGTAACACAGGCTCTACATCGACTTGCTTTGCCAATGTCGTTAAATGCTGTTGATAGAGCGTAAATACCTGCTCTTGAGGTTCATTACGTGGCACAATCCGATAGGTCAGCTCGTTTAAATAAAAGCCGCAATATAGCTGCTTACCATGTAATGATAATGGATTTTGTGCCAGTTCAAAGGAGTTTAGGTATTTTAAATCATGGCGACCGCCATATTGAGCAAGAATCGGTGTGAAAGGTCTTAAGTGGGCATTATGCTTAAGCGCTTGCCGCCCTTTGACTCTTGCAATCATGCTAAGGTGTCCAACCCCTTCAACAAGTGTATTAAGCATTAACTGCGAGTCGCTATGAGCTCGCCGATGCAATAAATACACTTGTCGAAAGTCGTTTTGCAATCAGTCTTCTCCGTATCCTAAGCTGCGCAGTGCTCGTTCATCATCAGCCCAACCAGACTTCACTTTAACCCACAACTCTAAGAACACTTTGTTGTCCAACATGCTTTCTAAATCTTTACGTGCTTCACGGCCTATTACTTTGAGCTTTTCACCCTTATTACCGATCACCATTCGCTTTTGCGACTCGCGCTCAACCAAGATCAAGGCATTAATTTGCCACACCCCATTGTCTTGCCATTTAAACTGCTCGATTTCTACGGTAACTGAATAAGGAAGTTCATCGCCCATAAAGCGCATCAGCTTTTCACGAACAATTTCGGCGGCTAAAAAACGCATTGAACGGTCAGTCACATAATCTTCAGGGAAGTAAAACTCACACTCTGGCAAACGAGAACGTACCGCTTCTTTCACAAGATCGATATTTTTATTCTGCTTTGCAGAAACAGGAACAATACCAACAAACTCACCTTGCTCAGACAACCATTGCATGTGCTTAAGCACTTCTTCATGCTCTTTAACCTGATCAACCTTGTTCATTACTACAAGGACGGGGCGACCACTTTGCTTAACTTTGTTAAGCACCATCTCGTCGTCACTATTCCAAAGTGTACCTTCAAGTACAAAAATTATGAGCTCAACATCGCCAATTGAACTAGACGCTGCACGGTTCATTAAACGGTTGATAGCGCGTTTTTCTTCGATATGTAATCCCGGGGTATCCACATATACCGCTTGGTAATTATCCTCGGTATGGATACCCATGATGCGGTGACGAGTAGTTTGCGGCTTCCGCGAAGTAATACTTACTTTTTGCTCAACAATTTTATTTAATAGCGTTGATTTACCAACGTTTGGGCGACCAACAATGGCAACCATGCCACAGTGTGTATTAGGCGTCATTTTTTAATATCTTCAATGCTTTTTCGGCAGCTTTCTGTTCCGCTTTACGACGAGAGCTACCTACTGAAATTATGCTCTCCATCCCTTCCACAATACATTCGACCGTGAATGTTTGGTTGTGTGCTTGGCCCTTTGTATCTATTACAGTGTAGCCTGGCAGTGGTAATTTGCGCGCTTGCAAATACTCTTGTAGTAAAGTCTTAGGGTCCTTTTGATTATGACCCGGTGAAATGGCTTCTAAACGTGTGTTGTACCAAGTTAAGATCAATTCACTACAAGTATCTATATCTGAATCTAAGAACACAGCGCCAATAATTGCCTCTACTGCGTCCGCTAGAGTTGACTCGCGACGAAAGCCACCACTTTTTAGCTCACCTGGCCCCAATCTTAAATAGTCACCCAAATTAAACTCTACACCAAACTCAGCTAACGTCTGACCTCGAACCAACGTGGAGCGCATACGGCTTAAGTCACCTTCGCGCGCTTTTGGAAATTGATGATACAAGGCATTGGCGATTACAAAACTCAAAATTGAATCTCCAAGAAATTCTAATCGCTCGTTGTGCTGGCCCTTGTGACTGCGGTGCGTCATAGCCTGCTCAAGCAATGCCTCGTTGTTAAAGTGATATCCTATCTTACTGTATAATTCTGCTACGTTTCTTTTCATTGTTACTGAATATTACCTAGGCGTCCAAAACGAACACCAGTTGGAACCCAACCTGGAAGTAGGCTATCTGGGCCATTTTCAAAATCAAAACTCATCCAAATAAAGACAGCTTTACCGACAAGGTTTTCCTTAGGAACAAATCCCCACATACGGCTGTCTTGGCTATTGTTACGGTTGTCACCCATAGCAAAATAGCTGTTCTCTGGTACAATCCACTCGTCTTTTCTAGTACCAGGTTGTTGCGGACGATAGCGCTCTACAGGTTCAATTGCTTGAGGATTGATAAGTATATCATGCTGTACATCCGGCAAGCTTTCTGTCAAACGAACCAACGGCATTGAACCTTGCATATATTCATCGTTGTTAACGATATCTAGCTTTATTTTATTATACTCGCCACACACTAAATTGCCTTGCTGTTGCTCACCTTGAGCACATTTAGGCTTAATATAGAGTTGGCGATTACGATAAACAATGTGATCTCCTGGAAGACCAATCACACGCTTGATAAAGTCAATACGCTCATCCAGAGGAAACTTAAAAACAGCAACGTCCCCACGTTCAGGCTGGCCTACTTCAACCAGTTGCGAACGCCACACTGGATCTTTGATGCCATAAGCATATTTTTGTACCAAAATAAAATCGCCATCCAGCAACGTTGGCATCATTGAACCTGACGGAATTTGGAAAGGTTCAAAGATAAATGAGCGAAAAATTGTGATCGCTGCGATCATTGGGAAAATAGACTTAGCACCTTCTATGATGGCAGGTTCAGGTGCTATTTGTGAGATAACATCTTCATCTAGTGGTTGCTCTGAAGCACCTTGAGCTATCGCAATCCGTTGTTTTCTCTTCGGTGCATAAAGCAGGTGATCTAGTAACCAAAGTAAACCTGAGCCTATGGTTAGTACCACCAAAAATATTGAAAAATAGCCTGCCATTAAAAATTTCCTGTTATTTGCCCACTTTTAATATGGCAAGAAACGCATCTTGAGGAACTTCAACGTTACCCAACTGCTTCATGCGCTTTTTACCTTCTTTTTGTTTCTGAAGTAGCTTTTTCTTACGACTTACGTCACCGCCATAACATTTTGCGATTACGTTCTTACGTAGTTGTTTTACTGTTGTACGCGCGATCACATGACCACCGATTGCGGCTTGAATCGCGATATCAAACATCTGACGAGGGATCAGCTCTTTAAGTGCATCTGCAAGTTGACGTCCACGGCTTTGCGCGCCGTCACGGTGTGCAATGATAGCTAAAGCATCAACTCGGTCACCATTGATAAGAATATCAACACGTACCATATCAGAGGCTTGGAAGTGCTTAAAGTTATAATCAAGCGACGCGAAACCACGGCTAGTAGATTTTAACTTGTCAAAGAAGTCCATCACTACTTCGGCCATTGGTAACTCATACGTTACCGCAACTTGTTTGCCGTGATAAGCCATCTTGGTTTGCATGCCGCGTTTTTCAACACACAAAGTGATCACGTTTCCTAAATATTCCTGAGGAACTAGGATATTCGCCTCCACAATCGGCTCACGAATTTCGAGAATATCGTTCACAGGCGGCAATGCCGATGGATTATCTATCTGGATAGTGCCGTTTTTCGTTTCAATCTCGTAAATTACCGTAGGCGCTGTGGTGATCAGATCCATATCGTATTCACGCTCTAAACGCTCTTGGATGATCTCCATGTGCAACATACCAAGGAAACCAACACGGAAACCAAACCCCAGCGCGGTAGAATTCTCTGGCTCGAAAAATAACGAGGCGTCGTTAAGGCTCAACTTATTAAGAGCATCACGGAACGATTCATAATCGTCAGAAGAAATAGGGAACATCCCCGCATATACTTGTGGTTTAACACGTTGGAAACCAGGTAAACGCTCAGGGGCTGCGTTCTTAGTTAAAGTAATTGTATCACCTACAGGCGCACCGTGGATATCTTTGATACCCGCTATCACATAGCCTACTTCGCCTGTTTTCAAAATACCGGTATCTTTCTGCTTTGGCGTGAAAATACCGACTTTGTCCGCAATGTGGGTTTGCCCTGTCGACATAATCTTAATCTTGTCACCTTGACGTAATTCACCATGCTTGATGCGCACAAGTGAAACAACCCCTTGGTATGAGTCAAACCAAGAGTCGATGATCAATGCCTGAAGCGGTGCCTCGGGGTTTCCCTCTGGTGGCGGTACATCACGTACGATATTTTCTAAAACATCTTCAATACCTAAACCTGTTTTAGCACTACACTGCACAGCATCAAGCGCATCGATACCAACGATGTCTTCAATTTCTTCAGCGACGCGTAGTGGGTCGGCTTGAGGTAAGTCGATTTTGTTTAGAATTGGAATAACTTCTAAATCCATTTCAATTGCGGTGTAACAGTTGGCTAGGGTTTGTGCCTCTACGCCCTGACCTGCATCCACAACTAATAGTGCACCTTCACACGCAGCCAAAGAACGTGATACTTCATAAGTAAAATCAACGTGTCCTGGTGTGTCGATGAAGTTCAACATGTATGTTTCGCCATCTTTGGCAGTGTAATTTAGAGTAACACTTTGTGCCTTGATGGTAATACCGCGCTCTCGCTCGATGTCCATCGAATCCAGAACCTGCTGCTGCATTTCGCGGTCTGTAAGGCCACCGCATACTTGAATTAGGCGGTCAGAAAGTGTTGATTTGCCATGGTCAATGTGGGCGATGATAGAAAAGTTACGGATATGCTTCATATACTGGATTCTAAACTTCTATTAAGTCACTAAATGGATTAAAGCGCCGATTTTACCTGTTATTTAACTCAATCACCATCTATTTGCGTCACAGCCATGCTAATTGGGTAAATTTTTACCACTTTTACATCATGTTTTATCGACTGAACGCGCTTTTTAGCGAACAAGTAGCCTAAAAAGCCACCAGCTAACGCCAAAAATATCTGCCAAGGTTCACTAAGAGCTAACCCGAGTGACGCAATAAACAAAAATATAAATGCCATCATCAGAGGCAACATATAAACATAGAAGGCGTGATTGACGACTTTGGAGTCATCTAGACTGAGTTTAACTTTTTGGCCAATTTCCAAAGTGTTATCAACCTTTATTGGAAAAGTCTTGTTGTGAGTTCCAAAAAGTTTACTAAAGACTTGTGAGCCGCATTTACCATTACAGCCTTCACATGCAGGCTTTTGTTCGGCTTTCAAATAGGCTGTAGTGCCAGAAACTGACACCACAGTTAGGGTTTGTTCAATCATAGCGGTCGCTTTACTGACTCAGCTATACTTTTTGCAGTCATCGCAGGGATGTTGCCCACCACAGACACATCAAATGCGCCGGAGTTGTGAACATATACAGTCGTTGCACCAGAGGACAATGCACCACTTGGCCTTTGTCCTGGCAGCGGACGCTGTACAAATACCGAGATATCGACTAACCCGTCAGAAAACAAATAGTAATCAGCCAATTCATTATTCAAATCTAACTTATGTCTGTCTGATTTTAACAATTTAAACCCCTCTGGCAACCAACCTATTTGCCAGTTATTTTGCAATGTATCATCTTTGCTTAATTTCAAAGCGGGTAATGGTGTTGGAAACTTTCTTTGGGTTAGCTCTAGCAGTTGCTCTGCAGGTTCTGGTGTTACACTAATATGAGTAAGCTGCAGTTGCTCTAGCAACTCCCCTTGCTGATTCACGTATGCGGCTTTCAATAATAAAGAAGACTGGGTATCAATCCATAGCCAGTAGTTATACTTACTGCTATCTTTAGCTTCGACCCTAACAAGCTGTGCTGGCCTGCCCGCAATTCGACCTTTGCCTCCTAATACAAAGTCATAATGCTCTAAAAGTGCACTGACATCTTTAAAAAGTACTTCAGGGATTGGACCTGCTATTGAGTCGGTTCTCACTGAGTAAGGCGCGGATTGGGGTTCATAATAAGTAACTAGATCATCAACTCTGACGATTTCTAAACCGGCTCCGTTAAGCAAACTTAGCAACTCTAATTCTTTGTTTTCGTGTTTTGCATGAACCCAACGGTAAGGCTCCATGCCTTTACCTTTGAGGACCACAAAAGAAGCATCAAAATTTCTATTGTGGACCGCTGAGGCCATGTTTTGTAGTAACTGTCTGGCAGAAACAACTTCCTCAGCATGTACCCATGAAGCCAAACATAGACCTAAAATACAGGCAAGTAATCTCATTTAACTACTTCTTTTCCTCTAATTGTTCTGACTCAACTTTGCTTTTTTGCTGTAAAGCGTAGGCAACTCGAGACTGTCTTTGATGCTCAAGTACAAGGGCACCAATGCGTTGCTGCTGTAAATCGCGAATGCCCTTCTCAGCGCTTTGCAATGCTGACTGCTCAGTTGAAAAGCTAACAGGCGCTACGCCACCCGCTAAAGGTCGAGACTGTAAAACCGGCATTTCGTCCATTGCAGGGCTGCTTTGTTGTGGCATCGTGTTGACACCAAGCACGGCGACCAGCGCAACACTTGCTGCTATTGCCATTTGAGAAATTGGTCTGCGCCAAGCGCTTAGTTTTACAACTTTGGCACCTTGATCAACTTGCTCTTGATACTCACTTTGCAGATTGAGATTATGGCATGGCTCATTTTCTAATGCTTCTGCCACCTTTGCAGTAATATCAATGCTAATACCACCCGTTTGAGCTTCACGCATCACGTCACCTATTTGTGCATAGCGCGCAAACTTACTTGTGTCTATGTTACTCAAAGATGACTCGTCAAGCTGCAAATCTCCATCAAGTGCGGATGATGCCAACTCTTGTGGTGATTTTTTGAGGTTCGCTTTTGTCATGTTATGACTCACCTATTAGTGGGTTTAAATTGTTATCTATTGCTTCTCGCGCTCTGAAAATTCGAGAACGAACAGTACCAACTGGGCAATCCATTACCACTGCAATTTCGTCGTAGCTCATTCCTTCGATTTCTCTCAAGGTGATCGCTGTTTTTAAGTCATCAGGCAAACCATCGATAGTTGCAAATATCACCGATCGTACCTCATCACTTAGCAATAAGTTTTCCGGAGATGCATTTGAGCGTAATTGCTCAGCGCCATCATAAAATTCAGCTTCTTCAGCATCTACATCGTTGGCTGGGGGTTTTCGCCCTTGAGCCACCAAATAATTCTTCGAGCAGTTAACCGCGATACGATACAACCAAGTGTAAAACGCACTTTCCCCCCTAAAGTTGGGGAGTGCGCGATACGCTTTGATAAACGCTTCTTGCGCAACATCTGCTACATCACCGTGGTTTGACACATAACGTGAAATCAGCGCGGCGACCTTATTTTGATATTTGGCAACTAAAAGGTTGAAGGCATTTTTATCTCCTTGCTGAACCCGCTTAACCAGTTCTAAATCCAAATCCTGCTCGCTCATTCGAGCCGGTACTCCTCTTTGTTATCGTTATAACTTAATGTTTCGTTGCCATTATTTACTGCTACTCTGACTAGGCCATGAATAAAAAGTTCTGTTTTTTTGATATTTTTTTTAAAATAATGACATTCAGCATATCTGACACATACATTATCGTGTAAATACCACTCACATAAAGCCCATTTGGTTTGGCCCAATTAGGTGTATAATAGCAAAAAATGTTGCATCTAGCTGTATGTAGTGCCTAGAAAAAGTGAAGATCCAAAAAACATGAAGTCAAAAAAAAATCATAGCACCGATGTAGTTGTAATCGGAAGCGGCGCGGCAGGTTTAAGTCTAGCCTTGTCTTTGGCAAATCATTGTCATGTTACCGTGATAAGCAAAGGCGCCCTGAAAGAAGGCTCAACACTTTACGCACAAGGTGGCATTGCCGCTGTATTTGACAAAAAGAATGACAGTATCGAGTCACATGTGGAAGATACGCTCGCTGCAGGTGCAGGGCTGTGTGACCGAGATGCTGTACATTATACCGCAAGTAATGCCAAAAATTGTTTAAAGTGGCTGATTGAACAAGGTGTTCCTTTTGACATGGAATTCGACAGCAAAGGTAAAGAGCGTTACCACTTAACGCGTGAAGGTGGCCACAGCCATCGCCGCATTTTACACGCAGCAGATGCCACTGGCAAAGCCGTACAAACAACCTTGGTCTCTCAGGTACAGTTACACCCTAACATCACCCTACTCGAACAACACAATGCCATCGACCTTATTAATGATAAAACTGCTGATGAGCGCCGCATTCATGGCGTATATGTATTCAATCGTGCGAAAGACCAAGTAGAAACAATCTCTGCTAAGTTTGTTGCTCTGGCTACAGGTGGCGCCAGTAAAGTTTATTTATATACATCGAACCCAGATGTTTCTAGTGGTGATGGCATTGCAATGGCTTGGCGCGCTGGCTGTAAAGTTGCAAACATGGAATTTAATCAATTCCACCCCACAAGTTTATACCATCCCGAATTGCAAAATTTTCTGATCACTGAAGCCATGAGAGGCGAAGGAGCATTGCTTAAAAGGCCAGATGGCACGCGGTTTATGCCAGACTTTGATGAGCGTGAAGAGCTTGCTCCAAGAGATATCGTCGCACGAGCAATTGACTATGAAATGAAGCGTCTTGGGGCCAACTGTGTCTACCTTGATATTTCTCATAAAGACAAAGACTTTATCATCGAGCACTTCCCTACCATCTATGCAAAATGCTTAAGTGTCGGCCTAGATATCACTAAAGAAGCCATCCCTGTGGTGCCCGCCGCGCATTACACATGTGGTGGAGTAATGACAGACTTTAATGGCAAAACAGACATAGACAACTTGTACGCGGTGGGCGAAGTAGCATACACAGGCCTGCACGGTGCAAATAGAATGGCCAGTAACTCGTTATTAGAATGTATTGTATTTGCCCATGCCGCCGCGAAAGACATTCTAACAAAAATCAAATCAAGCCCAACACCACCAGAACTACCCGAGTGGGATGAAAGTCGCGTGAGCGATTCGGATGAAGAAGTGGTAATTACCCATAACTGGCATGAGTTGAGATTATTTATGTGGGATTACGTCGGGATCGTGCGCTCAACCAAGCGTTTAGAACGAGCATTACGTCGCGTTGAACTACTTCAACAAGAAATTCAAGAGTACTATGCACATTTTAGAGTAAGTAACAATTTGCTTGAGCTAAGAAACCTAGTGCAAGTTGCCGAGTTAATTATTCGCAGCGCATTGGCACGCAAAGAAAGTCGAGGGTTACACTATACAATTGACTTCCCACAACAAAACCAAGATCCAAAACCCACTATTTTGGTTCCGTAGCTTCGCAGTGCTGCAAACTCAGTCGGCACAGGCGAGCCCAAGCCTGTGTCGAAAGCGCCGAGCGCACGATTAATACTCTTTTGTTTACTCCAGAATAGCTCTCGAGCTGCAAAATTAAGATATCAAAAAATACCAACGCCTTAGCTATCTTGCCTACAAATTCAATATCACCATAAAGCTCAATAAAATTATCCTCTTGCGTCAGTAACACAACTCCGCGTTTTGGCGTACGCGAACGCAATTGCCGCAGACACAAACAATAGCCTGATATACCAAGCAATAGCGCGAGAAGAATTGATAACAATTGTGGAAACAGTAGGATTGAGATAAATGTTACACAGGCGAATAAGACCACAAAGGGCTTGTGGTCTAAATAATTATTTTCAAAAGAAAATCTATACGCGGACTCGGTCAAGGATCAGCTTTACCATAGAGTTAAGTTCGGCATCAGGACAATTCTCATGCCCCATAAACCACGCGAATAAATCTGGGTCTTCAACGGCTAATAAACGCTGAAAAACGAGCTTATCTTGTTCACTCAATGCATCGTAGGCTTCATCAACAAATGGCCCCAACAACACATCTAGCTCTAACATACCACGACGACATGCCCATTTTGTGCGAGACTTTGAATACAGCTCTGCCATTAAAATACCCTTAATCTATCATTGTTTATTTTTTGCGTGCTAATTATATCTTAGTTTGTGAAATGAAACACAGATCTTTACTTGAAAAACAACACCAATGACACCATCCATACAATTCTTTTCGTACGAACATTTATGCGATTGTAGTTATACGCTACCATAACACCAATTCTCATTTTAAGGATTAATTCTATGTCACTTGCGTGTGCCGTTAATCTCCCATATCAATTAATTGCCGTTTCAGGGCCCGAGCAGTTAAGTTATTTACATGGCCAACTGACTCAAGATATGAACCTGATAACCGAGCATAATTTCCTTTGGGCAGGCCATTGTAGTCCAAAAGGCAAACTATGGGGCGCATTTCGTGTTTTCAAACATCAACAACAGTTTATGTTACTCGGCTCAGACGCTGAAGTTCAGGCATCATCGCGAGAACTAAAAAAGTACGGCGTGTTTGCAAAAGTTGAAATTGACAATGTAGAAGAGCCAAAGATCATAGGAATCTATAGCCAAACACAATTGAACAATGTTTGTGATTTGCTAGGCTTAAATTTTGACGATGGCCGCACTGCCTGTGACTTTGGCCGTAACAAAGCACTGAAACTAGATGGCCAACGTTTGATGTTGTACGTCGACAGTGACTTTGCTCTACCGGATGGCATCGAATTTAAAGAGGATCCAAGCTTATTTATTGAAGCTGGGATCTTAGCAGGTGAGCCCCAAGTCAATGGATCAAACATTGAAGAATTTGTGCCACAAATGATAAATTTACAAGCACTCGATGGCATCAGCTTTAAAAAAGGATGTTACACGGGTCAAGAAACGGTAGCACGCATGCGCTACTTAGGAAAAAACAAACGAGCAATGTACATCGTACAAGGCAAATGCCCTGAAGCGATTACAGAGACCGAGCTTGAACTACAACTTGGTGATAACTGGCGCCGTGCAGGTAAAGTGATTCATCAAGTGTTTAATAGTGCCACAAACACCTACAGTGCATTGGCAGTATTACCTAACGATACGGAGCAATCGGTAAGCCTTCGTGCCAAACACTCACCTGAGGTCACATTAACCATTGTGCCCCTTCCTTACTCTCTAGATGACCAATAAACGGGATATATTATGAAAATTGCACCAAATAAAGTGGTAAGTATGCATTACGCTGTTTTAGATAATGATAGCAACACCATAGACAATACATTTGATGGTGAACCACTGGTGTTTATCGTAGGCACTGGCTATTTAATTCCAGGCTTAGAAAATGCTTTAATGGACAAGCAAGCGGGTGACAAGCTCAGCGTTACCGTTGAGCCTGAGCAAGGCTACGGTGAACGTCACGATAATCTGATGCAGGCTGTACCCAAGTCAATGTTTGAAGGCATGGAAATTGAAGTGGGTATGCAGTTTCGTGCAACCACCGATGACGGCGATCAATTAGTCATGATTATTGATATACAGGATGACGAAGTCGTTGTTGATGGTAACCATCCACTGTCAGGGATCACGCTAAACTTTGACGTCGAGATCCTTGAAGTACGTGATGCAACAGAAGATGAGCTAGCTCATGGCCATGTTCATGGCGAAGGTGGCTGTGGTCACGACCACTAAGCTGGGTCATTGCAAGCGCTAGTCAGCGCTTGCAATCTTTTCACTTAGTGCACTTAATAAGTTGGCTTGATCATTGGTGCCTAGTCTGTACTTCATACCATCGGGTAAACTTACCTCAATTGCAGAAAACCCTGAGGCTGAATATACCCATCCATCGTTGGTGATTCTCATCCCCACGCCATGACGAAACGAATTTGTGACGCCTTTAATCTCGGTAATATCCTCAAAATTCAGCGTCTTTTTTGCCACTCCCGGACCAAACCACCAGCTCAGCGTTCGCTTTTCCTTATTCACTTCAATTGTAAGCGCGTAGAATGTACAACACAGTATGGCTAGAATAATAGCAAAGACCAACACCATGACATTGTATCCAAGTAACCAAGTCGCCAAAATTAAAAAACTCGCAACCCAAGCTAAGATAGCCATAATTGCCCATGAAAATTGAGTATGACGGTACATAACCTTCCTCTTTAAAAACTGTATACCAAAGTAGCGCCTAGTTCTGTGTCAGTTTTCAGTTTACCTTCTTCTGGCTGAGAATTATAACGGTAGCTGTAGGATACCTTCAAAGACACACCACCCAAAACTTGGCTTACAACCGCAGTTTCGCTCACCATACGATCATTTAAGCCAGAAAGTGATATTTCCATACTCATATCATGATTAAAACGGGTCCGCTCAGAAATCTTGCGCTCCCATTGCAAAGCTATACGCAACAAGTGACCGCGTTGTAATCGAGATTGGTCTTCATCTAATGCAGATTCTTCGTCGCTTTTCGACAAATACAAACCCGGTCCGATATCAAAATCAATCGTATTCTTACGCCCTTCAAAAAGGCGATTACCGTAGCCCATAGCAACCGTAGTTGTATAGTCTTTACCATTGAACTTGTCGTTTAAATAATCCGCGTACAGAAAAAACGATTCATTGTCCTTACCGACTTTGTAGTTCCCTTGAGCGGAGACAAAATACCGCGAAGCCGTTACTTCGTTATGCCCCGTATCATTTTCAGTATCTTCTCGATATAACGCATCAACCTTAAGCTGATTACGCCACTGAGTAAAATCTTGATATACATTGCTTTTTAGCTTAAAAGCGGTGTTCTCAGAGTTTCCCTTGTTGGCAATTAAGCCAAACTCAACATCCCCATAAAGTAAATCTCCAACATGTAATTGATGAATTTCATCATCTGAAACCTCACCATACTGATGGAAATCTTCTAAAGGAGCGGCGCTATAGCCATGTGGCACCCACATCAGACCTAAAACAAAAATACAGATTTTGAAGTATCGCACTACTTTACAACAACTCTTAGTGATAGTTACTCTGAATCGTTTTGCTTCCACAAAACATGACAAAATGGCGCATCTAGATCGCGACTGATCAGTATTTTTGCTAAAACTTCGTCACCATCTTCATATTCAATACCGATCATCACCTGCACAAAGTGCTCGGGTTCAACTTCCAACGCCACTAAATCTTGCCAACTATCATCAGGCTCACTATCTTCGATAAAACCATATTCTTCATGGTGCAGGTTAAATTGCTCTATGTCCTGCTCAGATAAGTTATCTGGCGCTAGCTGTTGAAAAATCTCATAGGCTTGATGTGTTATTTCTTCAACACTACATAAACGGGCTGACATGGTCGAGGTACTCATTATTAATGCATTAATTGATATGATAGCAAAATCACAAAATTAAAGGCTATGGTGTTTCGTTAAATGGGCAAATTTCTATGCTGAAATTATTGTCTTTAGAATATAAACTCTAATTCAAATACTTAGAATAAAGAATATAGGATACCTACATGCTTACACTAGAATATCACGGCGATGTTGCCTGGCTGACGCTTAATCGTCCAGAAAAGCAAAATGCGCTCACTTTCGAGATGTTTGTTGCTATCGATCAAGCCATCAAGAAGCTTAAAAAAAATCGTCAGCTTAAGGCTGTTGTATTGCAAGGCGCAGGAGACAATTTTTGCTCAGGATTGGATGTTAAGTCTGTTATGAAACAACCCTCAGCCATTTTGAGGCTGCTGTTCAAATGGTTGCCAGGCAACGCCAATCTCGCGCAACGCGTCTGCATAGGTTGGCGTACGCTCCCCGTGCCTGTCATTGCATTAATTGACGGGAATTGTTTTGGTGGTGGTATGCACATTGCCCTAGGCGCTGACTATCGAATCGCTTCCTCTCGTGCCAAACTTGCGATTATGGAATCGCGCTGGGGACTCTGCCCAGACATGGGCTCCGGCCCACTATTGCCAAGTACAATGCCCTATGACAAAGCACTGATGCTAACTTACCTTGGCACCCCAATCGACGCTCAAGAAGCATTGCATGTCGGTTTGGTGTCAATGGTTAGTAAGGACTTACACTATGACTGTGATAAGCTACTTTCACAACTACTGACCCGCTCTCCCGATGCACTCGCAGCGATAAAAAAGGTCAACCAAGCGGCCTATCAACAAAACCGCAGAGCAACACTCGCAAAAGAAACCTTTTCGCAAATCAGATTGCTATTAAGCAAGAACACAAGAATTGCGATGCATAATGCAACAAACGAAGAGCACAAACCTTACCAACAGCGGGCCAAGTGGTAAATTCGTCCAATTGAGGTATCGTTGCTGGTCAATTATGATTGCCAGCAAGTCACACAGATTTGCGGAGAGTAATTTGTTAACTATCATGAAGTTCTGCACAGCAATCACATTACTGTTGCTGTGTTTGTTTAGTGCTAAGCTACTCAATGTTTGGCTACAGCTATCTATACCCGCCCCGCTAACAGGTATGGCACTTATGTTTTTGTTGCTCAGCTCAAAATTATTAAAACCACAATGGCTAGCTCCTGCTTGTGAGCCTATTTTAAAATATATGGCACTGTTTTTTATTCCCGCTGGTGTCGGAGTCGTACAATACACTTCATTGCTGAGCACGCATTGGCCCCTGCTAGTGAGTGTATTGATTCTGGTACCCCTGACAGGGTTATGTGTGGTCGGAATAATTGCTAAAAAAGTGGCTTTTCATGATTAACTCACTGCTCACCTGTGCCTTAGTCGGAGCTCTTTATTTGCTCTTTCGCACATTGCATACAAAGTACCAAACACCAACGCTTAACCCATTATTACTTTGTATTATGGTGATAAGTGCTTGGTTGCTAACATTTGAAGTTAACTACCAAACATTCTTTCAAGCAACACAGCCAATACACTTTTTCCTCGAAGTGGCTGTGGTTGCGCTTGCTTACCCTTTGTACACACAATTCGGCAGCATCAAACAACACTTTGTGCCACTAGTCGCATGTAGCTTTATAGGTGTAACCTGTGCCACTTTAGTTGCATTTATACTTTGCCAGTTATACTCCGCTGACGATCAACTAAGTGCGTCCCTCGCGGCACTTTCTGTCACCACTCCTATCACGCTGCTGATCAGCGAAAGTCTGGGTGGCATGAGTGCTATCGCCGCTATCATGGTGATCCTAGTGGGCATATTCGGTGGCATATTTGGCGTGGCGATACTGACTAGGTTAAATATCATGCAACCCCAAGCCAAAGGCATCGCTCTTGGTGTATCCTGCCATGCAATTGGTACTGCCAGTGCGTTAGAATACCATCATGCGGCCGGAGCCTATGCATCCGCAGCAATGACCGTTAGCGCAGTCGTCACCGCCATTTGGGTTCCCCCCTTGTACCATTGGTTAATTACGCTCTCATAAAAAGGATACTTACTTTGATTGAACAAGAAATGAAACAGTTTGAACATTATTTTAACCTGATCAGAGACTATCTAGTCACCTACAGTATGCAGGTAATGGGTGCCCTGATAATTCTATTATTCGGATTATGGGTATCCAATCGCATATCAAAAATGGTCGAAGCGCTTATGCAGCGCCATCACATAGACATCACACTCACTAATTTTATCAGTAACCTAGTTAAAGTTTTACTGATTGTGATGTTCGTGATCATTGCGCTTGGCAAAGTTGGTATCAGTGTAACTCCGTTCGTAGCAGCGATTGGTGCAGCATCATTGGGTGCAGGTTTGGCACTACAGGGAATGCTATCAAACTATGGGTCCGGACTTGCTATTATCGCCACACGCCCGTTTATCGTCGGAGATACCATTCAGATAAAAGGCGTAAGTGGTCAGGTTAAAAAAATTGAGCTGGGTCACACAATATTGATCAATGAGGAAAAAGTAGAGATCACCATTCCCAATAAACACATCATTGGAGAAATACTACACAACTCTTTTGAATATTCGCTTGTAAAAGGAGAAATTGGTATTGCTTATAGTGCTTGTAGTGATACAGCAATAAACGAAATCGTCACCGTTATTTTAGCCAATGATCAAGTGGCCAAAAGTCCTCAGCCCCAAGTAGGCATCGAGCAATTTGGTGATAGCGCTGTGATCATCAGCTACCGATACTGGGTGCCAACCACCCAAATCATTGAAACCAAACTGGCTATCAATAAACAAGTTTACCGTGCGATAAATGCAGCCAACATAGAAATACCTTTCCCACAGAGGGTTGTCACACTGAAAAAAGACGATGAATAAAAAGAAAAGGCACCTTGCGGTGCCTAATAGGTTGGGAATTCTTGTCGCAGCTAATATACCAATGTGCTAGCCAATGCCCTTGCTGCATCATGATCAGACATCATACGACACAATACCTCCTGAGCACACACGGCTCCATGACGCAGTTCATTCTCTTCGAGGAAAAATGCCATTGAAGGACCTCTGCGAACCACAATAAACATAGGTAAAAGACTATGGCCTTGAGCTTTGAGCGCATCAATGACAGCGAGTTCCTGATCGCTCCAACTGTAATCGAAGTTATTATGCCCAGTTAGAGCAAACTCAGACACTTCTCTACAAATTAGAATTGTTTCGGCATCACGAAATGGGCTTTTACGCCGAGCATACAGATGAAAGTGGACCCCGCTGCGCGCCATGGCCCTAAATGTGAATACCCTGCTGCTGAGGTGTTTAAGCCCGCGATTCATGGCATCAATAAAGGTAGCCGTATGATCAAAATCAAACTCCACTACACCGTCAGCCATAGGCTTAATCACTCAGTTAAATTACACTAATTTAACTATAATGCTAATTTCATTTTATGCAAAATTAAATGTTTACAGCTTGACAGCTTAAGCGTCAATTAAGTTAACTGTATCACACGGAGAGGTTATTAGATTGATATAAAAAACATAAATTTAGCTGTTCAAGCTGTGAAATTTAAACAAATCACAGCCGATTTATCTCTATATTCGCGATATTTATGAAGTCTACACACCACCCAATTATTTACCTATTGTGTACAATCTTTTTTCTCTATTGTTGAGCGAATATGAATATCTCGTTGCGGGAATGGGATTTCAATACCATGTGTGCGAAACGCATCGTCAATAGCCCATAAGTAATCAGAAACAAGCGCAGTTGGTCGTTTGACCTGCTCAGGTTGCACCCACACGCCCAAGGTGAAGTTTAAACTGCTGTCGCCAAACCCTGTCATCCATACGGTGGGCTCTCTACCAGGGCTGTTAAGTGTATATGGCACGTTGTCAGCAGCTTCAAGTACAGCTGTTTTTACTAATTCTTTATCGCTGCCATATGCTACCGAGAATGAGATGCGAAAACGCCTTACCTTTTCAGCCAAAGTCCAGTTCGTCACTAATCCTGAAACCAGCTCAGCATTGGGAATAAGAATATCTACATTATCATTAGTTCTTATTAAGGTCGCACGCATATAAATAGCCATAACCTCGCCAACAACATCATTGGATAACTCTACAAAATCGCCCACTTTAACGGTTTTCTCTAGAAGCAGCACTAGCCCAGACACAAAGTTGTTCACCATGCCCTGTAAACCTAAGCCAATCCCCACCCCTAAGGCACTAGCAATCAGCGCAAGTTCGGTCATTTCCATACCTAAAGCGGTAAGGGCAATGATAAAGCCAATAAACAGTACGATATAATGAATAATACGACCTATAACATAAGCTGACGTGTGCGCTATCACACCTTGGCGCATAGCTAAACGTTGAAAAGCAGCTCGAAATACACGCGATAGAATGAAAGTTACCACTATCACCACAAAGAATGATAACAACTCACCCACAAGCAAAGAGAAGTTGCCCATTTTTACCAACTCTTGATCCAGCCAGCTCATATCCATTTATTTTTCCCCAAAAAAAACGCCACACGTTTGAGTGTGGCGTTTACATTTAAAATTCGCAACTATTTGATTTGTGGCTTAAGCCTTGCGCCAAGTCGTTTTTCCTGCACTATCTTCTAGCACCACACCCAGCGCATTAAGCGCATCACGAGCTTCATCGGCAGCAGCCCAATCTTTATTTGCACGCGCCTCGTTACGCTTGGTAATAAGCGCTTCAATTTTTGCAACTTCATCGTTGTCTTGCTCACCCTGTAAAAAACGCTCAGGGTCTTGCTGGGCAATACCTAATACACTTGCAAGTTGCACCAGCACATATGCGTGTTCACCCGCCGCCGTGCTATCTTTGTCTTTTAGCAGGTTTACTTCCTTCGCTAATTCAAAGATCACTGGCAGCGCTTCAGGAGTGTTGAAGTCATCGTTCATTGCCGCTTCAAAACGTTTCGCGTAGTCGTTACCCTCTAGCGAGATTTCAACCAACTCTACACCACGCAATGCTGTGTATATACGCTCAAGTGATGAACGCGCTTGTTCTAAGTTTTCTTGCGAATAGTTTAACTGGCTACGATAGTGACCGTTGATCAAAAAGTAGCGCACAGTTTCGCGGTCATATTGCTTTAGAACTTCGCGAACAGTAAAGAAGTTGCCCAAAGACTTAGACATTTTTTCTTTATTTACTTGCACCATACCGGTGTGGATCCAAGTATTTACATACTTACCATTGTTTGCACAGCATGATTGCGCGATTTCATTCTCATGGTGAGGAAACTGTAGATCAGAGCCGCCGCCGTGAATATCAAAAAACTCACCTAGGTGCTTTGAGCTCATTGCACTACATTCGATATGCCAACCTGGGCGACCATCACCCCAAGGCGATTGCCACGCAGGTTCACCTGCTTTGGCTTTTTTCCAAAGTACAAAATCTAATGGATCGTCTTTATCTTGCGCAACTTCAACTCGTGCACCGGCTTGCAACATTTCAAGGTCTTGCTGTGATAGTTGGCCGTATTGCTCAAAGGTCGAAACATCAAACAACACATCACCACTGCTTGCGACATAAGCATGACCCTTCGCAATAAGCGTCTCAATCATCGCTATAATTTCGTCCATATGACCCGTTACCGTTGGCTCAATGTCAGCCGGTAGAATATTCAACGCATCAAAATCTTCGTGCATTGCTTTGGTCATGCGAACAGTTAAATCATTGATCTCTTCTTTGTTTTCAGCTGCACGTTTGATGATTTTGTCATCTACATCTGTGATGTTACGTACATAAGTTACATCATAGCCAAGATAGCGTAGGTAACGGTTCATCACATCAAATGATACATAAGTACGCGCATGGCCTACATGGCAGAAATCATAAATGGTGATACCACACACATACATGTCGACTTTGCCTTCGACGAGAGGTTTAAATGGCGCTTTTTGGCGAGTAAGTGTGTTGTATATCTGCAACATGTAGTGTTATTCCTAAACAAAATAGACATGAAACCCAATGATAACACTTGGCCCGTCACCACTCTATACCCAATGTGCTGCTATTTTCCCAAATACAAAACATTTTTGCGGATACCCGATTAAATCCATCAGGAAAATTGTCACGCAAGGCCATTGTGCTATAGAATAGCTTCTTTCTATATATTAATGATTAGGAAGCCGAAATGGTTGTTCTACACACTAACTTTGGTGAAATCAGCATTGAATTATTCGCTGAAGACGCACCTAAAACAGTTGAAAACTTTTTAAACTATGCCAAATCTGGTTTTTATGATGGCACTATTTTTCACCGTGTTATCGATGGATTCATGATCCAAGGTGGCGGCTTTGCACCGGGTATGGAACAAAAGTCTGTTCAAGCACCAATCCAAAACGAAGCAAACAACGGTTTGAGCAACAAAGTGGGTACCCTAGCCATGGCACGTACACCGGATCCACACTCTGCGACGGCTCAGTTTTTTATTAACGTCAATGATAATGACTTCTTAAACTTCAGCAGCGAAACATCGCAAGGCTGGGGTTACTGCGTATTTGCAAAAGTGGTTGAAGGCATGGACGTTGTAAACAAGATCAAAGCGGTTGCAACTGGTTCATCAGGCTTTCACCAAGATGTACCACTTGAAGATGTGGTTATCGAAAAAGTCACCGTTGCCTAATTGGTAATGTGTTTAAGCGGGCGATGCCCGCTTTATGCCACAAAGAAGACCCATGCGTAAAACCTACTTCATTTCTGATCTACACCTAAGCGAAGACTCCCCTGTTATCACTGAGGCTTTTTTTGATTTTTTATCTCAGCACATGAGCGCTGAGGTCGATGCGCTATACATTCTTGGTGACTTTTTTGAAGTATGGATTGGCGATGATGAACACTCCACGCTCGCTCAACAAGTTGTCCAAAAACTCGCTGCATTAAAAGAAATGGGTATTCGCACTTACTTTATTCACGGCAATCGCGACTTTTTGTTAGGAAAGCGCTATGCCAAACAGGCCGGAATGACGTTACTACCAGAACAGCATGTAATTGATTTATATGGTATAAAAACGGTTATTCTACACGGCGATGAAATGTGTACTGAAGATATTGCCTATCAAAAGTTTCGCAAAAAGAGCCGTGGCTGGTGGTGGCCAAGAATGATTTTGTCTTTACCGCTGAACGTAAGGCGAAAAATCGCCCGTGATGCAAGAGCCAAAAGCAAGGCCAATCAAATGGGTAAAGCGGCCGAAATTTTAGACGTGACACACAGCGCGGTAATAGAGATGTTTGAGCGCTATCAAGTCACACAGATGATCCATGGCCACACGCACCGCCCAGACGTACATCATTATGAGCAACATGGCCAGACCTTAACGCGCACCGTATTAGGTGACTGGTATAGCCAAGGTTCATTTTTAGTCGTCAATGAACTAGGCGAGCAAACATTGATAAAAGACCAAACCGCTTAACGCCAAGAATGGCCTTAAAATACTCGCTCACCTATCAAGACTGAGCTGGCACCCCACTGTGAAACTTAAAGTCTTCATCGGGAGACGAAATCAAATCAGCTTCTACCGTGCCAAAATACGCCACACGTTCTGAAATATCATGGCCTGCGATTTCTTCCGCTAGCGTTAAGTAATCCTGATAATGACGCGCTTCTGAGCGCAGCAATGAGATATAAAAATCGCCTAAACGCTTATCTACATACGGCGCTAGTTTCGCAAAGCGCTCGCAAGATCGTGCCTCGATATAAGCGCCAACAATTAGCTTGTCTATCAATGCATCTGGTTCAAACGTTTTGACGTGGCGTAACATCCCTTTGGCATAACGACATGGCGTAATACTTTGATACTCAACGCCATACTCATCCATAATTTCAAGCACTTGATAAAAATGGTGCAACTCTTCCTTTATCAACAGCACCATCTTATCTATAAGATCTTGTCCATAAGGCGTGTTCGATTTTGGTATCATCGATTTTGTGAGTTTGTTTTTATCTACTAAATCACGCCAATTGCCTTCGCGCTTATAGATGAGTGTTTCAAATGGTTTTAGCCACTCCAGCAGTGCATCGCCACTGTCCTTATCAACCGCATATTTGCGAATTAAGAACATAGCTGATTGAGCAGCCTTCAATTCACATATTAAGTGATCTATTAATACAACAGACAAGTTTTCTTCTTTGGCGGCTTCTTCGATCCATTGATTAGGCGTTTCGCAGCCCAAAAAAGTTTTGATTGGTTTTAACAGTTCTTCCAATTTTCTATCTCTACATAAGCAACTGCTTTTTAGCAGCTACAGAAACTCTTAATACAATATGGACAGTATTCTATCACAAACCTAATTGGTTCAAATTAACTGGGATCAATTTCGTATCGGCAACAATCGTAGTCAAACCACACCAAGCTAAAAATTAGCCAAGCCACTCCGATTATACAGGTACATTATGCGTTGCTCGATGAGTTGCCTCATATAGTCAAATAACGCAGGAGCGCTAAACAAATACATAGAAATGTATATTTTTCTTATAGTTGGTCTGTTCATACCGCTTTCTTACGCTTGAGGGAGTTCACAATTGTGATGCCGTATGTGCCGATTTTCTTAATATGATCGCAGGAGGCAGTAGGTTTATTTTAGTGTTAAAAGTTGTGCTATTTGTTTGGGTTGGGCTATGCGTGATAACAAAAGTTTCTAAAAAGTGGTTTATGTAACATATCTGTTTCGCTCTAGAAGCCTACATCAGCGGAACGAACACCAAAGATTAGTTGATTTCGATCAATTCTGAAAGTTTCAATTAGACAAAAGTTTAACCTAATCTTGACAAAAATCAGACCGTCTCTCATAACTAAAAAGGTACTGTATAAAAATAACACAACACATTTTATGAGGGACAGGTTATGATCCTTAATCATTTATGGGGCTTGTATGCTCACCCACTCGAAGAGTGGCAAACTATCGACAACCGTCACGAAAGCATCAAATATAGTTTATCTCACATCGCCCTTATAGCGCTTATTCCAAGCATTATGGGGTATTACTCATCAGTTCATTTAGGTTGGAGAATTGGCGCAGGAGACGCGGTATTTCTCACCCATGATAGTGCCTTAATGATTGGTGTCGCTATGTACTGCGCATTAATCGTGGGTATTTTTGCTTTGTCTTATCTATCACATTGGATGGCGGTCACTTTTGGCGCTAAACCAACATTTACGCAAACACTAGAGTTGTCTGCTTACACTGCGACCCCTATGTTTATGTCAGCGTTTTCGGCCTTCTATCCGGAGCTTTGGTTTGTGGCAAGCGTGGGGCTTATTGCACTGGCTTACTCAGTCTATTTACTCTATACGGGCGTGCCGATTCTCATGCACATCCCTGAGGAGCGCGGCTTTATCTACGCAAGTTCTGTAGTTACCTGTGGACTCATTCTGTTGGTGATCATTTTAGCTGCTACAGCCATCTTGTGGACAAACGGCATCATCAGCCCAACTTTCAGTTAACTTATTGACTTATAAATGAGACACAAAAAAAGGAGCGTAAACGCTCCTTTTTTTCAGCTAGGTAAGGATCACTCCTCTCCCGCCTCTTGATTATGTAATTCTAAGCTCGCAGACATTGCTTTTTCACGTGTCGATTTTGCAGAATCGTTACGCAACGCATCGACGCGGTTTAGATAGTTTTGATCGATATCACCTGTGATGTATTGACCATCAAACACTGACGTTTCAAAACGGGTAATTTCTGGGTTTTCTTCACGTACAGCAGCGATTAGATCAGGTAATGATTGATAAATTAGACCATCAGAACCAATGCTCGCATTGATATCTTCCACTTCACGACCATGAGCAATTAACTCAGCGGCTGATGGCATATCAATACCATAAACATTCGGGAAGCGTACCTCAGGTGCTGCGGATGCAAAATACACATTCTTTGCGCCGGCTTCACGTGCCATCTCTACGATTTGCGCAGAGGTTGTGCCACGTACAATCGAATCATCAACCAGCAGAACATTCTTACCTTTGAATTCGCTGTCGATAGCATTGAGCTTACGGCGTACAGACTTCTTACGCATTTCTTGGCCTGGCATAATGAAGGTACGACCGATGTAGCGGTTTTTCACAAAGCCTTGACGATACGGCAAATCTAGCACTGATGCTATCTCTAGTGCGATATCACATGATGTTTCTGGAATAGGAATAACCACGTCAATTTCTTTGTCTGACCACTCTCTGGCAATTTTCTCGCCAAGCTTGGTACCCATATTTACGCGAGTTGCGTATACAGACATTTTATCGATCACTGAATCTGGACGCGCAAAATAAACAAACTCAAAAATACACGGTGCGTGTGTCGTCTGATTAGCACACAGCTGTGAATGGAACTCACCATCTTCTGTCACGTAAATCGCTTCACCTGGTGCCACATCACGTACAAAATCATAACCATCTATTTTTAGAGCAACGCTCTCTGAGGCGAACATATATTCTGTTCCCTGCTCAGTCTCACGCTTACCAAATACTAATGGGCGAATACCGCTTGGGTCTCTAAACGCTAAAATGCCATGGCCGATGATCATCGCAATACTTGCATAACCACCTGTTGCTAGGCTGTTCACTTCATTGATGGCAGCAAACATATCTTCAGCATCAAGCTTCATTTTTTCTGACTTACCAAGCTCATGGGCTAAGATATTCAGTAGAATTTCTGAATCCGATGTGGTGTTAACATGACGGCGAGCCAAAGTGAACAAACGCTCTTTCAATGCTTCCGCGTTGGTCAAGTTACCGTTATGCGCAAGCGCAATACCGAACGGTGAGTTAACATAGAAAGGCTGCGCTTCTGCCGAGCTTGAAGAACCCGCTGTAGGATAACGCACATGGCCGATACCGATGCTGCCCTGTAGTCGCTTCATGTGACGAGTATGAAATACATCCTTCACTAAGCCATTTGCTTTACGCAAACTAAACGTATTGTTGTCAATGGTAATAATACCTGCCGCATCTTGGCCACGGTGCTGCAAAACAGTTAAGCCATCATAGATCGCCTGATTAACAGGAGACTTTCCGACTATCCCAACGATACCACACATTAAAATTTCCTCGCCGATTAACGGTTTACTGAATTCAAAAAGCTAGAGTTATGTTCTAGATAGGTAAAAAACCACTCTATAACAAAGCCAAATTCAGGGATCAAAGTTGATGCTGGCCACCACTGCGTACTTGGCGCACCGGTGAATGCATCGAGAAAAAACAATAAGGCGCTTACGACCAACACGCCCCGTAACGCACCAAATACGAGTCCGAAGATCCGATCGGTACCGGTCAAGCCTGTGCGTTGCACAATCTCACCTAAAATATAGTTAACAAACCCGCCCAACAGTAAGGTCGCAAAAAATAATATGGTTATTGCGGCTGCATTTCTTAAAAGGGGTTCTGAAATGGGAGTTAGGAAGGTTGCTAGATATTGATAAAATAAGCTGGAGATGAAAAAGGCACCAATCCAAACGGCTAATGACATAGCTTCTTTTACAAAGCCACGAATTAATCCGAAGAATGTCGATAAACCGACAATACCAAGAATTGTGTAATCAACCCAGTTCATATAAACCAATAAGTCGTTAATTTGGGGCGCATTCTATAAGAGCCGTAGGGCAATTACCAGATCATTTTGCAATTTCGAATTGTGTCAAACGGCCGTTTAGCTTAGTTAATTTCTTTAATTCTGGTAACTTAGCTTCAAGTTTAGCTTTATTTAAATCTGGCCCGACGAAGACTTTTGTCAGTGTGCCATTCGGGGTTTGTACCGGACGGGTGAACGCTTTGAAGCCATTATTGGTCAACTTTTCAACTAGCGCATCCACATTAGGTTTATGCGAAAAGCTTCCTAGTTGTATCACATAGGCCATACTCGTTAGGTTTGAGTCTGCACTTCGTTTAGGCGCTGAAGCTTTTGGTGCAGCTTTTGGCTGACTGTCGGGCTGTTTTGCCTTAGTTGTAGTAGGTTCTGCTGACGATACATTTTGCGTTTTTGAAAGTCCATCATCGGTGCTGGCGGCTACAAACTGCTGGTCGTCTGAGGCGATGTCTTCAACTGGCGTACCTTTAACCTCAGGCGCCAATTCAGCTCTTTCATCAATGACGCTTTGTAAATCAACAGTAGTGAATTCAGGACGCTCAGGAATAGCTTTAAACCCCTCTTTATAGTGAACTTTTTCACCATCAAGAATATTAGGAATAAAAATTATGGCGGCTACCACAACAATACTGGTACCCACTAAGCGATTTATAAATCCTGAATCCACTTTACTACTCTCTATTTTTGCCAATATTTAATGGCGTCAGCCACCGTGAGAAATGAACCAAATATAATTAACACAGTATCATCGTTCTGTGTGGCTATTATTTTGTCCAATGCCACCGTCACGTTGTCATATCCCAAGCACTCTGTTTGTGTATGCTGTACCACCAATGCTTGCAAGTTCTTGGCTTGCTCCGCTCTTGGCCCATGCAATGAGGCGCACGACCAAACATCAATCACATCAGAGACTTCTTGAATAACGTTTGCTTTTTCCTTGTCTGCAAGCATAGCGATTAATGCATGGATTTTAAACCCTCGTTCCTTAAATGATGCCAGCTTTTGCCGCAAATATCGTGCTGATTCAGGGTTATGTGCCACATCCGTATAAACTTTAGGCGATTCGCTGAGCTGTTGAAAGCGCCCTTCAACTTGCAATTGTGACAAACATGAGCGGATCAGCTGTTCACTTGGTAATAGCTCAAGCTTTGCCAATGTAGTCAAAGCTGTGGCCACATTCTGCATTGGAATAGCTGGCGTGGCAAATTCATAGCAATAATTTTGATAGTACCACTTGAATCCTTGCTCAGTCACAGTATGGCTAAAGTCTCTATTTGCTAGCACCATATCTGCATTGATTTCATTACCGTAGTCAGTCACAGTGTGAGGAATATCTAAGTCACCCACAATAGCGGGTGTAGCAGCTCTGAAAATGCCTGCTTTGTCATACCCTACAAGCTCTCGGGTATCACCCAGATATTCTTTATGATCTAAATCTATCGTCGTTATTACACTGGCATAAGGTGTGACAATATTAGTTGCATCAAAACGACCACCGAGACCGACTTCCAGTAGAATAAAATCCACTGCATAGCGCTTAAAAATAGCCAGAGCGCCGAGTGTGCCATATTCAAAATAAGTCAGTTGTGTCTCGCCTCTACCCTGCTCTAGCATATGAAAAGCGTCAACATGGTCCTGATCACCAAGCTGCGCGCCATTTATGCGTACCCGCTCATTGTATCGAACTAAGTGTGGTGAGGCGTATGTACCAACGCTATGGCCTTGGGCAAGCAATAACGATTCTAAACAACGTGCTGTTGTGCCTTTGCCATTGGTTCCACCAATGAGGATAATTTTACTTGGCGTATTGAGTAACTGGGTGCGTTCGGCAACATGTTTTACACGCTCCAAACCCATTTCAATGTTTGCAGGGTGAACACCCTCTAAATAACAAAGCCAATCATCAAGGCTAGATGATTGGCTAGGAGTCTTAACTGTCATTGATAAAATAGCTTCAATTAAAAAATTTACGCTACTCTATGCTCTTGTTCGGTAGAAGGCAAGTTCATAAACTTAGCTAAAACACGTGCCAAGGTGTCACGCATTTCTCTACGGTCGACAATCATATCAATAGCGCCGTGTTCAAGTAAGAACTCACTGCGCTGGAAGCCCTCAGGTAACGTCTCACGTACTGTTTGTTCGATAACACGAGGGCCTGCGAAACCAATAAGTGCTTTTGGCTCAGCAACATTAATATCACCTAGCATTGCTAGTGACGCTGATACCCCACCCATAGTCGGGTCAGTCAAAACAGAGATAAACGGTAAGCCACGCTCTGACATTTTAGCAAGTGCAGCACTGGTTTTAGCCATTTGCATTAAAGACATAAGGGCTTCTTGCATGCGCGCACCACCCGATGCTGAAAAGCATATTAGCGGCATATTGTGCGCTAAACACTCATCAACGGCGTCAACAAAGCGAGCACCAACAACTGATGCCATTGACCCCCCCATAAAAGCAAATTCAAAAGAAACCGCCGCAACAGGCATGCCCTTTAGGCGACCCTTCATTGCTACTAATGCATCTTTTTCACCGCTTACCTTTTGCGCTGCCGTGATTCGATCTGAGTACTTTTTTGAGTCTTTAAACTTGAGTACATCTTTTGGCTCATGATGCGCTCCTAATTCTTGACGATCTGCGTCATCCAAAAATAACTCAAGACGTTTTCTCGCACTCAAACGCATGTGATGATCACACTTAGGACATACATTCAAAGACTTTTCTAATTCTGCTTTGTATAAAATAGAATCACAATCTGTACATTTAGCCCAAACACCCTCAGGGATCTCTTTTTTACCTGACGATTTTGTGGTCTTAGGTAAGATTTTTTCTAACCAACTCATGGCAACTCTCTTATTGCTAATCTGTGTCGCTAGTCTGTATCTATACAGACAAATTTTCCTAATTAAAACATGAATTAGTTATCAGAGATATAAAAAACTGGTCTTAGTAGTCCGATATTATTACATTCTCTGAAAACTATTTATTCAGGTAAAAACAGCGGCCCTAACGGTGTCGAAGGGATCTGCCATTTCTCTGGATAATCTACGTCTACTAAATATAAGCCATTTGGCTTAGCCGTTGCGCTTGCTTGTGTTCTATCTTTAATATCAAGTAAGTGCTGCATCCAATCGGGAGACTCTTTACCAATGCCAATGTCTATCAAACACCCTGTGATGTTACGGACCATATGATGTAAAAATGCATTAGCCTTTATATCTATCACCACATAGTTCCCTACACGTTCCACATTGAGGTGATGGATGTTGCGAAACGGAGTATTGGATTGACAATGTACGGCACGAAAAGAAGTAAAGTCTTGTTCACCTATCATTGCAGGGCACGCCGCCTGCATGAGTTTTTCATCCAGTTGGTGGTGATAATGCGTCACGCCACTGCGTAAAATACCTGGGCGAAATGGATGATTATAAATGACATACCTATATCGTCTCGCCGTAGCACTAAAACGAGCGTGAAATTCATCATCTACTTGTTGCGCATAGCGGATGGCTATGTCATCGGGTAACTGAGAGTTGAGACCTAAGGTAAAGGCACTCATATCACGCTGAGCATGGGTATCAAAGTGCACAACTTGACCTGTAGCATGAACACCTGCATCAGTACGACCGGCACAAACGATATCGATAGGATGGTTACAGATCCGCGATAATGCGGTTTCTAATTCTTGCTGAATACTGTTTACATGTGACTGTCTTTGCCAACCACTATAATTCGCACCGTTATATTCGATACCTAATGCTACACGCATACTGACTACTACCTCCAAACACAATAGCGGAGCATTTTATGCGATTGCATCGGTGAATAAAAGCTTAGCTGTGCTCTAAAGCCAGTTATTACATATTTTCGGTCAATTAATTAACTTCTGCTGCGGATAACTGGCTATTCTGGTCACGACTGATGTTGCAGGCTTTGGTAAAAGCTATGAACTTCAGATGCTTTAATGGGTGGACTATAAAAATAGCCTTGTACAATAAAGCAGTTATTCTTTTGTAGGAACTCCATTTGCTCCTGCGTTTCTACTCCCTCAGCGACCACTTGAAGCTTAAGCTTTTGGGCCATTGCGATTATCGCAGCTGTGATCTCCATATCATTTTGATCCTCAGGTATATCTTGTACAAATGAGCGGTCAACTTTAAGCATATCTACTGGGAAGCGTTTCAAATAACTTAACGATGAATAGCCTGTGCCAAAATCGTCAATCGACAAAGCCACACCCAATTTCTTGATTTCATGCAATTGTGTTATCGCCGCTTCAACATCACCCATTAGCATACTTTCAGTGAGCTCTAAGTGAAGTAAATGCGGTGGCATTTGTGTGCGTTCTAGCACATCGGACAGGGTGCTTATTAAACGGTCGTCTTTAAACTGACGCGCTGACAAATTAATCGACATATTGCCCGCTTGTCCGAGTGTTTGTAATTGCATAGAAAAACGACATGCTTCTTCAATTACCCACTCGCCGAGTTCCACAATCATGCCGGTTGCCTCTGCAATATGAATAAATTTATCGGGCGGGATATAACCCTTTTCTGGGTGATACCATCTGATAAGAGCTTCATACCCTATCACTTCTAAGGTCTGGCTGTTAACCTGTGGCTGGTAATGCAGCTTAAATTGCTTTGCTTTAAGGGCAATGCGCAATTCATTTTCGATAAACAGTCTTTCATTAGCGGCTGCATCCAGCTCTTGTGAATAAAAGTGAAAGGTATTGCGCCCCTTGGCCTTTGCTTCATACATCGCCAAGTCGGCATGTTTCAGTAACTGTTCTTCTTCTTGACTATCAAACGGTGCCATCGTGATACCAATACTGGCACTAACTATCACTTCGTTATTGCCAAGCTTGATTGGTTTATTGATAGTCCGCTGGATAATGTGTGCCACTTCCATCGCGTTATCACGGCTGTCGATACCACTTAGCAGCACAGCAAACTCATCGCCACCTAAGCGCGCTATGGTATCCTCTGCTCGTAAACGGTTCTTTAGTCGCTCCGCAACTTCTACTAAAAGTCTGTCTCCAGCGTCATGGCCTAAAGTATCATTGATGCGTTTGAATTCATCCAAGTCAAAATAAAACAGCGCAAACGCATAATGACCGCGACCAGCCAAGGCCATCGATTTGCGCAGCTGCATTCTAAAAAACGTTCTATTTGCGAGCCCAGTCAGTGTATCAAAATAAGCCAACTCTTCCATTTTTCGCTGACTTTCTTTAACAAACGAAATATCTTGTGCTGACGCCACATAACTTGAGATAGTGCCATCAGCTTCACGTATCGGTGAAATGCTCAAACTAACCCAGATAGGATCAACACCCGCCCCTTCTAACACAGTATCTCCACGCCAATAATTGCGGCTTCTCAAGTCTATATCTATATCATCAACTAAAATGGCCATATCCGATGAAATAATGCTCAAAAGCGGGGCATGGATAAATCGCTCTTCTTCGAACCCTGTCATTTCGATCATCTTTGGGTTTACGTATTCAATTTCAAAATTACCATTGGTAATGGCCACCGCAGTACCAGAGAAAGATACCGCCTTTGATAACCGATTAGCTTGCTTCTCTGCTTTTTCTTTTTCTTGTATACGTTGGTTCAAACCACCTACTAGTGCTTTGATTTCACCACTCATTTTGTTGAAGGCATCATTCAATAAGCCTATTTCATCGTTGCTACTGGGCAAGTTTGGCGTCTCCCATTGCCCTTTACCAAACCCAGATACAGCTCCGAGCAACGCATTGATACGACTTAAAACTAATTGATATAACACTTGGTGCAATAGCAGTGCAACAAACACCGCGTACAGAATAAACAACCCAAATAGCTTTACTTTTAACGCTTGAATGGTGGAAAGTGTAAAATCTCGTTTTTTGTAGGTGCCAATATACCAACCCAGTTTTTTCAACGCTGTAATATTGATGATATGGCCTTGTCCATCACGTTCAAACTCACCTTGGTACTCTGCCAGCTTAGAAGATAATACCGGTTGAAAAACCTTGCTCAACGCCGGAAATAACTCCGATGCTTTTTCGGTATCATGACCGTGTAATGCTGTTTTTCCTAGGCTTGGCGCCGCAATAATTTCACCTTGAGCACTGAAGATAACGTAGCCTTGATGCTCATCAAGAGGGAGTATCTGCGCCAACATATGATTTACTTCGATGTCTGAGCCTGTGAAACCAAGATATTCATCTTTGTGATATAGTGGTACTAGCACGCTAATCACCCACTTATTCCAAACCTTATCGAAGTGAACATCCGACCACAGAGCTTCTCTAGTTGGATTAAGTTCTTCTCTGAGCATAGGTAAAATGTGCGCATTGAGCACCTTTTGCCTATCAATTTGATTAATCAACACATTCGGCGGCGCAACTCGCACAAAATCGTCTTTGGTGTATAAATAAAAATTGAAGAAATCTTGCAGTAATGGCGGGGCTATTACATTCCATAAAGATTCAGACTGAGCAAATAGCTGCTTATGCTGTTCAGCCAATTTCGCATCCGACGTCAGCTGTGCCGCTGATAAACCATTGCTTGCGGTGCTGGTGTATACGCCTCCGTCTCGCCTAATTTCGATAAACGGCGCGTCAATGGTGCTACTGACTTCTGAATACAACTCCTTCGCCACGATGGCATTTGCTTGCTCTGCTAGATTTGTTTTGTGCTCAAGGTGATGATTGAACTGTAAAATAAGCTGATTACTCACACGTCTAAGTTCATTATACTCTTCGTGGATCAGTTGTCGTTCTTCAGATTTCAGCATAAGTGCCGCAGCAAAAATTCCCGCGATCACGCACACTGCCGAGATAAGTACAGATAACTTAACACTGAGCGAATGTATTCCAAATCGTGAAGGGGGTCGGCGATTGACCACAGCTAAACCCTTATATTAGTTGTTATTTTTAAAACTTTTAATCGAACAAATATAACAGATACTTAACGCAGACGCCAAGCCCATAAAGCCTCAAACAAGCTTAAATAAGTTTTTAATACGCCTTTTACAAAACTAATACTTGTGGAAACAAATTAAAGTATGTTAATAATGTACTCGGACTACTTAATATTATCCTTAAAAGTTTAAACATGAATTCAATTGTTACACGCATTTACGCATTTTTCTTTTTTAGCTTCTTTCGGTGAGGAGGCTTGTCTGTTTGCGCGTAACACCAAATAGTAAGCCTCCCAACTGGGAGGTTTTTTTTTGCCAATGGGAATGAGGACCTATGACTGAAGATACATTAAACGCACTGCGTAGCGACATAAACGAGATTGACTCCGAACTGTTAATCCTATTAGCCAAACGCCGCCGCATAAGCTACAGCGTACTTGAATATAAAATAGCCAACCAGAAGCCTATTCGTGACGAGCATCGCGAACAAATTCTGCTGGAAAAACTGATAAGTTATGGCAAATCACTGGGGCTAGATGCGTTTTATATCAATAATGTTTTTCAGATCATTCTTGAAGACTCGGTTTTAAACCAACAAGCATTACTACAAAAAAGCTTAAACCCAGAAGCTGTGGGTGACACCCACCGTGTAGCCTACTTAGGGGGCCCTGGTTCCTACAGTCAACTAGCCTGTCATAAATATTTTAGTCGCAGACCTGGCAAGCTTATTGAGATGGGCTGTCAGAGTTTTGAGCAAATCACCGAACAAGTGGAAAAAGGTCAAGCAGACTTTGGCCTACTGCCGATAGAGAACACCAGCTCTGGCAGTATCAACGAAGTGTTTGACTTGCTACAGCACGCCCAAGTATCGATTGTAGGTGAAGTAACACATACCGTTGAACACTGCCTGCTCGCTTTGCCAGATACACAGCTCAAAGAGGTGAATAAACTATTTGCGCATCCACAACCTTTTGCCCAATGTAGTAAGTTTGTTCAAGGCTTGGGCGATGTCTTACACGAAACGTGCGACTCAACATCAAGCGCACTACAAAGCGCCTTGAATACGCCAAATAGTGCAGCTATTGGATCTGCACAGGCGGGCAGAGATATTGGCCTTGAAGTTATCAAAACAGGCTTAGCCAATCAGGCCGAAAACCATAGTCGGTTCATTGTCGTGGCACGCAAAGCGCTACAAGTATCTACACAAATTCCAACCAAAACAAGCCTGATAATGGCGACCAAACAGCAAGTGGGTTCACTGGCTGATGCATTAATGGTATTTAAACAACACAACATTAATATGGTGAAACTTGAGTCTCGCCCTGTGCCTGGTAACCCTTGGGAAGAAGTCTTTTACGTTGACCTTGTGGCTAACCTTTCATCACCAGATGTGCAAAGAGCACTGGAAGAGCTTAAGGACCATACCCAGTATGTGCGCATCTTAGGCTGCTATCAAAGCGAATCAATCAAGGCGGTTGAGGTAGGTTAATCGATTTTAGTAATTGCCAAGCAAAGGGAGTAAACCTTCCTTTGCTTGAGCTTGATACTTCATTGTTGACATTCGTCTTTCGAACTCCTCTGAAAAACATCTCTCATCGGAGAAGTCTCTTCACACGAGTTAATCCAACACTTTGGCATCATTAGCCTTGTTTAATAAACCACGGCTTTGTGTTAAAAACTGCGCGGCACTGTCGGAGAAGTAATGCTTTGCCTGGCTAAATGCCTCGATAAGTGCGCTCTTATCCCCCATTTTTAGCTTCTCTAAGGTACTGGCAAAGGTTTCTTGGTAGCTAGCAAGTAGCCCTTCAACATCGTCAAATTGCGCAAGCATAATGTCCGAGTATAATTCAGGGGATTGTGCAAACAGTCGCCCTACCATCATTAATTCTAACTGATAGATAGGTGACGAACAGCTTCGTAGCTCTTCCAACGTATGGCACTGCTTAGATAAAAACTGACCATATACAAACGTGGTCAAATGTCGCATAACCTGAATGATTTGCATGGCTTGGTCATGTTTCTTAGCATCTATTTCAACCAATTGACTTCCCCAAACACTGAGCTGCTCTAACAAGCCTGTACATCTCTCATGAGCACGCCCTTCGCACACAACTATGGTTTGCTTTACCCAGTGGGAGATATCAGGGCCAAACATAGGATGTAACCCAACCACAGGCCCACTATGCTTGTTTAACAAAACCTTGAGTGGCTGTTGTTTTACCGAGGTAATATCAGCCAAAATACAATCTTCGGGTAAAGTAGGCAGATGGTTGACGACCTCTTCGATAGCATTGATAGGCACACTGATCAGCACCAACTTAGCATCCGCTAACAAAGCACCAGCCTGAGCCTGCTCTTCCCTATCCAAAATTCTAACTTCATAGCCTGAGCGTTCAAGCTGCTTTGCAAACAGCTGACCCATAGCGCCTTTACCACCAACAATCACGACGGGGGATAGCTCTGGAGCAACACACGCCAGCCTGCCTTGTTGATTTTCATATGCCTCACGCATCATTCTGCGCAGAATATCTTCTACCAAATCAGGATTTACATTCAGGTTTTGTGCTTGTTCACGTCTTGATGCGATCAGCTGTGCCTCTCGCTCTGGTGCATGTAACGGCGCGCCCGTTTGTTGCTTGATAACCCCGACCTGCTCGGTCAAAGCACGGCGTTTTGCCAATAAGTTAACTAGCTCGGTATCGCACTCGTCGATACCTTGTCTTAATTCATTTAAATCCATTACGCTCGCCACAAGGTGTAAAGATAAAATTACAGCAGTAAAAAATATGATACAGAGAGTCTACCAAGATAGTAAGGAGGATAAAAGCGCAAAGCCACTTTATGTTAGATGAAATTTTCAGGGTTACAAACCAAAACAGGCCACTCAATGAGTGGCCTGTTTTTTTAGCGTGGTAAACGCGCGTATTAGTTAAGTTTCTCTTTAATACGTGCTGATTTACCTGAACGCTCGCGCAAGTAGTAAAGCTTAGCACGGCGAACCGCACCACGACGCTTAACTGCAATGCTGCTGATTAGAGGGCTGTGCGTTTGGAATACACGCTCAACACCTTCACCGCTCGAGATTTTACGAACTGTGAAAGCTGAGTGTAGACCACGGTTACGCTTAGCGATTACAACACCTTCAAAGGCCTGTAGACGCTCTTTTTCACCTTCTTTTACACGAACCTGAACAACAACTGTGTCACCAGCGCCGAATGCAGGTATGTCTTGCTTAAGCTGTTCAGCTTCAAGCTCTTTAATAATATTTTGGTTTACTTTTGCCATTTTATTTCTCACATTCCTAGGTGTAACTGTCTTCTAGCCACAAGCTTCTTGGTACTCGTGCTGAAATTCAGCGAGTAGTGTCGCTTGCTCCTCAGTCAGAGCTAGGTTACGCAACAAGTCTGGACGTCGTAACCAAGTTCTACCTAATGACTGCTTAGTGCGCCATTTGGCTATCTCTTGGTGGTTACCACTGAGTAATACAGCAGGTACCCGTTTGCCATCCAATGTTTCTGGCCGAGTATAGTGAGGGCAATCTAACAAGCCATCCGAAAATGAATCTTGCTCCGCAGATTGGTTATGACCTAACACCCCTGGCACTAATCGCGCTACTGCATCAATTAATGTCATGGCCGGTAGTTCACCCCCGCTGAGGATAAAATCACCGATGGACCATTCTTCGTCTACATGAGACTCGATAATCCGCTCGTCTATACCTTCGTAGCGACCAGCTACTAAAATCAATTTTTCTGACTTGGCCAATTCGGCCGCGCCTTGTTGATCTAGTTTTCGCCCTTGAGGGGACATATAAATTACTTTAGCGTTTTCACCTGCGGCTGCTTTAGCTGCAAGTATTGCTTGTTGTAATGGTTCAACCATCATCAACATGCCAGGACCACCGCCGTAAGGTCTGTCATCTACAGTCCTATGCTTATCAGTGGCATAGTCTCGTGGATTCCAACAGTTAAAATCGATTAAACCGTTTTTAACTGCGCGGCCTGTAACGCCTTGTTGGGTTATTGCATCAAACATTTCAGGAAACAGTGAAATCACTCCTACCCATAGCGAATGTTGTTGCAACGAGTCTTCCTGGCTCATTAAAAGCTAGGATCCCAATCAACAATAATTTGTTTGTCTTCGTGTTTAACTTCTTTAATCACTGAATCAGTTAAAAAAGGAATCAAACGCTCAGACTGACCAAATGCATCTTTTTTGTTTGCTTTCACAACCAAAACGTCATTTGAGCCTGTCTCCATCAAGTCATCAACTTGTCCTAAGTCGTAACCTTTATCGGTTACAACAGACATGCCGATGAGATCTCGCCAATAGAACTCCCCTTCGGGTAATTCTGGCAGTTGCGCAGCATCTACAGAAATTTCAGCATTGGTTAAAGCCATTGCTTGGTCTCTGTCGTTTACTTGCGCAAACTTGGCGATAAAGCCCTTGTTGTGGCGACGCCAGTCGCTTACTTCAAGGGTTTGCCATTTACCTTGTTGCCCTATCAACCATGGGCTGAAATCGAAGATCCCTTGGGGATCATCAGTAAATGAATGCACCTTAAGCCAGCCCTTAATACCATAAGGGGCACCAAGCTTACCTACTACAATAATCGTGGTGTTTTCTTGACTCATGGTTACACTTACGCCTATTAAGCCGCTTTACGAGCGTCTTTAACTAACTTAGCTACACGATCAGAAAGACCTGCACCTTGACCTACCCAGTGATCAACACGGGCAAGGTCTAGACGAAGTTTTTCTTCTTGACCAGCAGCGATAGGGTTAAAGAAACCTACTTTCTCGATGAAACGACCGTCACGCGAGAAACGGCTATCCGCAACCACAATTTGATAGAAAGGACGCTTTTTAGCGCCACCACGTTGCAAACGAATAGTTACCATACCGTCCTCTGAATAGATTGACTGTTTTCATTAATAAGATTTACTTCCCACTATTGGGAAGCTGGGGAATTGTACGAGTTTTTTTCAACAATGCAAGTAAGAATTGACTTTTCTCGCCTCAAGAGTTGAATTGTGCGCACTTACAACGGCACTCACAGCGCTGAGTTCATATAGAGTGCCAAGGCTAATAGAGGTGGCCTCAATGTAAAGCACACCTCCAAAGTCTATTACAGCGTGTACTTGATATTGAACGCTAAATGGCGACCAGGCTGCGTATATTGGCTCAAATCATCCTCTGCGTTTTGACCCGCCACATTATTATATAGCGTAAACTGCTTATCAAATACGTTAAATAACCCGCCATTTAGCTGCCAGCGGCCAATACGATATTGTGCAAATAAGTCTACACTGCCCCAACCATGGGTTTGCGCATTACTAGCATCAGGTACTTTGTCCATCTTTTGCGCCGCTCTAAGTGCTGCCGTCACCGACAAGTCACCGACGTCATATTTGGCCTTAACGTAGCCATTTAACGGGCTAATCGATTCTAGGTAAGTATTATTCACCTTATCTTTGCCATCTACATATGTGATACCACCATCAACGGCAAACTGATCGTTCAACCAAATGCTATAGGAAGCCTCTACTCCTTCTATCTCAACATCAGACAAATTTCGATATTGGTAGTAAGCTTTGTTCACACCAGGAATACGGGTGGCCTCGCTGCGCACCAACTCAGAAGCAATAAAACCATCAAACTGTGTCTTGAAGGTAGTAAGCACAAACTGGTGATTGTCAAAATCACCACGCAAGCCCAGCTCTACACCTTTGCTGTACTCAGGCTCTAGCTCTGCATTGGGCAATATTTGATAGAATGGCTCTACACCATGGCTTTGGTATGCTTGATCATGCGGTGGGATCTTAAACCCTTCTGCGTACTGTGCATACATACGCAAGTTGTCAGTCAGTGTATAAACGAGGCCAACTTTTGGTGAAAACGCGGTTTCGTCGATATCTTTAAATTCAGTGCTGTATAAATCACTGCGCTTGGCACGCATATCGAATCTGTCCCAGCGTAGTGCTATTTGCAAATCAAGCGTGTCTGCCATTAATGCCGCGTTGTTTTGCACAAATATTCCCAGCATATCGGTATCAGCCCCCGGAAAAGCCTTTTGTGGCTCACCTGCAAACACATTTTGTCCAGATACATCAAAACGTGATTTTGTACGTGGACGTATCGTGTCATAACGCTCAAAGTCTAGGCCATATACAAACTGGTGATTGATGCTGCCTGTTGCCCACGCTTTATCTAGTACCAGTTTGGCACCCAATATTTGCTGTTCAAAACGATAATCGTTGTGATCGATATATGAGCCTGTACGTCCATTGCCTGCGCGCAGTTGGTCGCTGTGCTGTTCAAAATTGGTGGCGTAAACAAGTGCGTCTAGGTTGTCATAGACCTGCACTGGGTGTGTACTTTTATACCCCAATGAGAGTGACACATTGCTATTGTCATCTAGGGTTTCATGAGTACCACGGTCAATTAATTGTTCGGTTTCTTGCGCAAAATAATCCACCGAGGCCAATAGCGTGCTGGTATCTGTCAAATCATGTTCAGACTTTAAGATCAATGCCGTACTTTGATAATCAAATTCAGGGAGCGTTTCATGATAATTTTGCGTTTCTTTACCTTCACGGCGGGTCAGTTGAATTGAAGTGGCATTATCACCAAAGCGCTTTGCAAATACACCCGACAGTGACGCTTCATCACTTAAGCCATTAAATCCAGCTTGCACACTCGCATACTGCTCACGAGCGTTTAGATAGTCGCTTGGCGTTTTGGTGGTGATCACCACAATGCCACCGAGCGCATCAGAACCATAAAGCGATGACGCCGCACCTTTTGCCACTTCTATTTGACGAATACCATCGACATCTAAATAGCCACGGCCAACCAGCAGCCCTTGTCCACCCTCATAGGCGTCATTAACTCTGCGGCCATCCTTAATATAGACCACTCGATTGCCGCCCATACCTCTTATATTCAGCGCTTGCGCCTGTCCGGCACCGCCTGTTGCGCTGACTCCTGTTTGATAACGGAATGCTGTGTTAAGGTCGATTGCAAGCTCCTCTTTCAAGTCTTGCTCGGTGACAACACTTACACTGCCAGCAACATTACCCAAGGCTTGCTCTATACGCGAACCGGTGACAACGATCACCTCCTTATTTTTCTCAAATTCTTCGGCTTGTACACTGGGTGCCCCCGACCAAGCGACTAGAATGCTCAATGAAATTGCCGTGTGTTTTAATATCATCTGTAAATACCTCAAAAAGGGAACGCTTCATTATTTTTGCACTATAAAAGCCACTACACTTAATTGCAAATAAAAATAGTTATCATTTGCATATTTGTGTAGATTTGAGGTTGTGTATTCGGTATTATTTGCTCATACACTCGTAACCTAAGTGCGCTCATGGCTTAAAGCCTAATGTTTAGCGCACTATTTAATGACAAATGAAAAGGCCCTGTATGAAATTACGTTTATATCTGTTCATTGCTTTATTCAGCCAAAGCTTTACAGTTCACGCTGAGCGAGTCGTGATAGCCGGCGGTACACTGACAGACATTGTTTTTGCAATTGGTGCAGGTGACCAAGTGGTTGCAATTGATACCTCAAGTACCTCTCCTGCTCGTGCACAATCACTGCCTAAAGTTGGCTATTATCGTGATTTAGCAGCCGAAGGCGTGTTATCACAATCACCGACACTGGTTTTAACACTTGAAGGCAGTGGCCGTCCCGAAGTCCTTACCCAGCTTAGAAGCACAGGCGTGCGTGTAACTCACTACCCCAAGCCAACACAAGTAAAAGAATTGTTTGCCCTGATCGAGCGACTAGGTAATGACCTGAATAAACAACACAATGCCAGAGCACTCATTCGTAAGTTACAACAGCAACTCCCTGACAAAGCTGCACCAACGCACAATAAGGCGATGTTTATTCTCTCTGCCAGTGAACGAGGTGTGTTAGTGGCAGGCACAGATACGGTGCCCGATATTCTGTTCGGTTACACCGGCATTGAGAACTTGGCTACTGAGGCAGGATTCAAGCCTTACAATATTGAGTCGCTGGTGAGCGCTAACCCTGACTTTATCGTCGCCCCTAGTCATACGGTCGAATCGCTCGGCGGAGCGGAAAAGTTTTGTCAATTGCCCGCCCTTGCACTGCTAAGCGCGGCACAAGAATGTCGTTTACTGGTGATGGACTCACTTATCTCAATTGGCATGACTTCTCGCTTGCCTGAGGCCATCGCTCAACTTAGTGCCTTTCAACGAGAGATGTTATGAGCACTTTGGCATCTACATTCGTTGATACCAAACGCTATGTACAATGGTATTGGTTCAGTTGTACGCTGCTAGGGCTACTCGCTTGGTTATCGCTTAGCAGTGGTGCACTTGGTTGGGATTGGAAAATGCCTATTGTCTGGTTGTTACCCGATTCAATGACTAGCGATGTACAGCCACTACACCTGACTGTCATGACACAAATTCGTCTGCCAAGGCTACTTTTGGCAATTTTAGTCGGCTCTATGCTTGCCAGCGCAGGCGCGGCAACCCAAGCGCTATGCAGAAACCCGCTCGCCGACCCGAGTCTGATGGGTATCACAGGTGGTGCTGCGGTTGGCGCGGTGTCAGTCATAGCACTATCGGCACAAGTCAGCTTTGTTTACGAAGCCATGGTGGCACCTGCTGCATTTTTAGGCGCACTGGCCGTCACAACGCTGATTTACAAGATTTCTAATCACCACGGTCAGGTGCAAATCACCACGTTATTGTTGGCAGGTGTGGCAATCAACGCGATGGCCATGGCAATTATTGGCTTGTTTAGCTTTTTTGCCGACGACAGCTCGCTGCGTTTAATGACTTATTGGCAAATGGGATCTTTGGGTGGCGCAAACTGGCCTGCGATGCAATATGGCGCACCCTTAATTCTATTGAGTATCTACTCGCTATTTGTACGCCGTAAAAAAATTAATGCCTTAATGTTAGGAGAGCTTGAAGCCCGCCACTTAGGTGTTAACGTTAAACGGCTAAAATCAGAAATTGTGTTTATCGTGGCACTGGGTGTAGGAGGCGCGGTGGCGCTGTCTGGCATGATTGGTTTTGTTGGCCTGCTTGTGCCACATATCGCGCGGTTGTTGGTGGGGCCTGATTTAAGGCGCATGTTACCACTGAGTATTTTACTTGGCTGCGTTGCCATGTTGCTTGCAGATTGGGTGTCACGATTGATTGTTGCGCCTTCTGAATTACCCATAGGCATTGTCACAGCACTCTTTGGTAGCCCATTTTTTATCTATCAACTGTTAAAACAAAAGCGAGGTCAACATGCTTAGCTGTCACAATGTCTCGATTGAGCGCGGTTGCCGAGCTATCTTGAACAATATCAACTTGAGAGCAAATAACGGTGAGTTGATTGTGCTGCTGGGTGAAAATGGTGCGGGTAAATCAACGCTATTAAGCGCCATTTGTAACGATATCTCGTTTTCAGGTCAGATAAAAATCGACGAGCAACCTATACAAAGTTTTGATGAGCAGACCTTGGCACAAAAGCGTGCTGTGCTATTACAAAACAATCGCGTTAACTTTTCATTTAGCACCGAGGAGCTTATCGCAATGGGCCGCTACCCCTATCATGAATCAATACATGAGCAAACCCAAGTGGTTGAGCAACTCATTGCTCAATTAGCCCTTGAAAAGCTGGCGCTACGAGATGTTACGGCGCTCTCGGGTGGTGAATTCCAACGGGTACAGTTCGCACGCTGTTTGGCACAACTCAATGCCCATAAGGCTGATACTCAGGGTAAACTAATGCTACTGGATGAACCCACATCAGCCCTTGATATGCACCACCAGCACCTCACGCTCAGTAAAGCCAAGGCATTTGCCAAACAAGGTAATATCGTTATTGCCGTGTTACATGATCTAAACTTAACATCTTTGTACGCTGATCGTGTATTGCTACTCAACAAAGGACAACTATGCCATGACGGCACACCCCAAGAGGTTTTACAATCCTCAGTATTACAACCGATTTATAAAACACATATGCAAATAACAACGCATCCAAGCTATCAAATACCCATGATATTTTCGGAACCACAACTAGGAGTTACCCATGCGTGAACAAGCTGCTTTTGAAGCACGCACTTTAGTCAGACAATCCAATGTTTGCGTGATCTCAACCATATCAAAAAACTTAGCTGGATATCCGTTTGGCTCAGTTTCACCGTTTATGAGTGACAACGAAGGACGCTTAATTTTTTACATTGCAGGCATTGCCCAGCATTCTCGCAATTTATCTGAAGACGGTAAAATGTGCGCGACCGTTTTTGACGCCGCCGAACAAGGGGATCAAAATGCCCATGCCCGCGTAACCGTGGTAGGTGATGCCGCGCCCGTGCCTGCCGATGAACATGATGCTCTGTTGACTCGCTACGAACGCCAATACCCAGAGGCCATAAGCTACCGCCAAGCGCATGACTTTCAACTTTGGCGCATGGACGTTAAACGAGTACGTTACATTGGTGGTTTTGGTCATATTTTCTGGATTGAAAAAGACGAATGGTATCAGGCAGCTCCACAATGGGATTTAGAGAATGAAGCCCATATGGTTAATCATATGAATGAGGATCACAGCGATGCCAACCGCCTTATCTTAAAACTTATTCATGGTATAGACTGTGACGAGGTGGTGATGACCACGCTTGTGAGCGATGGTTGTTACTTGCGTGCCAACGAAAAAAACTACTATATACAGTTTGATAATCCCTGCTTAGAGAGCATTGATGTACGTAAAGCACTGGTGAAGCTCACCAAAGCGGCAAGAGCGCAAGAAAGTACAACAGAAATCGACAGTTAGTTATATGGTTTAAAATCCATCAGGCTTGATAAGCTAATTATCAAGCCTCAACGCCTCATTCGCTAACAATTATGCCTCCCCTGTTTGATTAGGGCTGAATAACATGGTCAACGAGGCCATGAAATGAGTGATTTTCAACCTTTCAATACTTCACATGCAACCAAAACGATGCTAACTTTGTCTCTAATAAGGGCCCACCTTGAATTAACAAGTCTTGCTCCCTTATTGTTGTTTGTAATTACTTAAACACAAGGAAAGAAACATGAAAGAACTAAACCTAAAAACTTGCCAAAAAGTCGTTGGTGGTAATTCGTCAAGTTCAGAACATTTAAACCTTGGCGTAAGTATGCCAAAAAACCCTAAGTAAAGTTGCCTAACATAACAACCGCTGGTGCACGCAGCTTCAGCGGTTAATATGCGCTGCATAATATGTGTTACTTGTACTCTATCGGCATCGCCACTTATCTACCCGACCACTCAATCTAACGTGCTTTTAAAGCAGGTTCAGTAAACGACACGCCATCCCAGCCAAACTTTATAAAGTTTCTAATATTACCGTGATCGCTGCCATCTGGATGTTGCAGCACGTCTTCTCGATAAAAACGTCCAAAGCAGTTTAACGTTGCTTGCTCATCAAGCCCGTGTAACTGCGCAAACGCCAGTATTTTACAAGAGCCTAGGTTAGTGCCTGCCTCATTATGCTGCTCGCCATTGGTGAACGTCACAGGTGTAAATTGGTAGTGTTGCTCAATCAATGCCATAGTGTGATCAAACTCGATGTTAAGCGCATCACTGTTTAGCCGCGCTATAAATGCTTTAATATCGGTTTCGCTTGATGTGTGTGTCATAAGTTTTCCTTGGTGGGTCACTTTGTTGTTACTTTGAACTTAATATCATCGCTTAAGATAAAAATCACGTTTTTTACTTCATAATGTTAAACTTAAGCCAATGTAACGTAAGGATTTGTGCTAAACTGAACGGGTATACATTTAAGGAGGTAATGATATAGCGTGAGCAGAGCCCAATTAAGCCAAGATGAAAATCTATCCTTTAAAATCCACTATCAACTCCTACCCAAAGAGACCTGTCAACTCGACCTGTACTTTTCCATTCCAACCGATATGGGGATCAACGAAAATACGCTCAATGAAGTAGACTTTTTTAATGCCAATATAGAAAGCCACAGCGCCTATTACTCAGAGCAGCTACATTTGCCGCTGGTGCACAGCCGCTTTATTAGTCAAAGTAAAGGGCAAAAAACGGGCTATCGCCTCAATCTCAATCTGTTTTGTTATCAAATAAAAATCGCGCTTGATTCCGACGTTAAAGCCACACTGCAATTGAAAGAGCCTGAAGAATTCTTTCCTGCCGCTGCAATGTTAGTTGAGCAAACAGATCGTCTGCTGAAAAAGCTGCGCCGCTATACGCCCCCTGACAACAAACTAAAGTCTTACTTTCAGAACGCGGATAACTACCTCAGCTGGCATACCGAGCAGGCCTTTTTAAAGCTACTGGCCAATGGTCCAAAGTCTAGCGAATTTAGTGATGAACGCGCAGTGCTTATTGAGTTTTGCCAACAAGAAAATCAATACCGAACAGAGCAAACCTATAATTCTCAGGTTACTTTGGATGACCCCAATCGGATCACCAATAAAATGAAGCTGCTTGCAAGGTTGATTGAGTATGGCGTGGTATTCAAAAAACAAACCATTGATTTAACAATTAATTTAAGGCGATTAGTCAAAGGCCTTGTCACCGGCGTTATTATGGCATTTGTGATGTTTATCGTACTCAATGCCCGCTCAAACTTTCAAGAAGTCACCATTGCCCTGATTGCTTTGCTCGGTGCCATCTATGGACTTAGAGAAACCTTTAAAGAAGACTTAACCCAATGGGCATGGCGCATAATTCAAAAGGGTCGGCCAAAATGGCGTAATAAATTTAAAAGCTCAGTGGGTGATGACATCATCTGTTCGCAAACCATTTGGCTTGAACATATTCGCAAAAAAGACTTACCCAAAGACGTGGTAAAAATACTCAAACAAAGAAGGCAACAAAACAAACAAGCCGCCAACTTGATGCATTTTTGTAGTAAGAACCAAGTTAATATCAGTGAGTTTTTACCCGGCTATGATGAAGTACAGCAGCGCTTTACCTTTAACATGGCTTCATTTGTTCGCTACCTTAAAAAAGGCGCAGGAAAGCTCTACACCTTGGATGGGCAAAAGGTATCGAAAAAGTCTGTAGAGCGGCGTTATCAAATTAATCTTGTGTTGCGTTTTACCTCCGAGCAAGGCACCCAACTTGAGCGCTATAAACTCACCATGAATCGCTCTGAAATCGTTGCCATTGAACTGATGGAGGAAGGGTTAGAGGACGATTAACAAGCCCAGTAGCTACTCGTAAACAATAGAGCCCCTTAGTTCAGCACTCATGGGGCTTTGCTCCTATTAACAGCGAGGCGTAAACTCCATTTGCCAGTTAACTTCCCAAGTCTTCCCATCATCTGCAGAAAATGCCTGCTCCCACTTTGGCGCATCAGGATGAGTGAAATCCCAAATAAATCTGACTTTAATTGCTTGGCCGTTATACACCTCGTCTGCATAAAAGTGCCCTACACCGTTTGCAAACTTACCTACCACTGGGGTGTCTAGATTATGTGGGTTACGCCCGTCTAACCACCAAATTGACCATTGTGCGGTTTCTGGGTTGTAAGAACGTATGGCCTTTGCTCTTATTGAAGCATCAGGAAGATGCAAGTGATTGTCCTCAACATTACCAAACCCACCAAGGGTCTTAACCGTTGAAGACTGCCCCTCAAATTCAATCCATTGTTCGCCACCATTTAAAATATCCTTTAAGCGGCGATGTTTAACATTCCACTGTCCGATGATGACATCAAAATCCTTGGGGGCGTTGGGCTCTAAATCCATTAACATTATTCTACCTTATGTATTGTTATTAATTATTAGAGACCATAACACAAACACTGTTCATTTATACAGTTATTTATTAAGAAAACTTGATTAGCGACTAATGACCACCCAACACGCTAGTTGTTTATTGTATTCGATACCAGAAACGCCAGCTGCTCAGAAGATTTTGTGGGCACCATTTCAGTGATGTCATAGCTGGCTAACCCTTCTCTATAAAAAGGATCTTGGGCCAGCACGTTGTTTAACTTTTGACGGTCTTCTATCGTTGAGATGATCACACCTCCCGTTCTGGGTTCTTTGCGACCTGACAAAATAAAATGGCCCTGCTGGTACTGTTCATTCAGATAGTCAATGTGCTCTGGAATAAACCGATCGACCTCTGAGAGTGGCACACGATAAGCCAAAGAAATGATAAACATATATAACCTGCTATTTTTTATGACTCAATCAATCCTTGTACTTTATCACTGATGGAGCCTTTGATTTTAAAACACTAAAGTAAATGTATTTTGTATTTTTGCACAAATAGTTGGCGATCAGACTCTGTTGGCGGGTTGTCTTGATTAAACTTAGAAATATCTCTAATAAAGCCTTCCGATGGGCCTGATGGCGTGTTAATAACAAGCACTTTGCTGTCTTGCAAAGCTTTAAACCGTCTTGGCACATTTGGCCCAGCTATTACTAAGTCACCGGGCTTTGCAATCAGCTCTTCTTTATCGACACCAAATTCGACTTCACCGGAAATGATATAAAAAATTTCGTCATCAATTTCATGATAATGCCACGGCGCTTCATTACCTTTAGGGAGCACACTATCAAAAATCGACACGCGATTATCTGTATCACTGCCTGAGGCAAGAATTGAGGTCACTTCACCACCGTCTAGGTGGTACGCTTCAGCGGCGCCTGCTCTAATGTGCTTGTATCTCATAGTAAACTCCTAAAGAAAGTATCTTGTCAGTTATCATCTACATTGGCTTCAAAATCAAGCCTAACCGTTCGGTCGTGCAGCCTAACAGCAGCGCTATCTAGCAATTTTGGTTGTCACAAAACTTTGTTTATTAACCTGACCCCAATATTCATCTTGATAGGGGCCCTCTTGATAGTTTTTATGTGGGTAGCTTTTGATACAACTTTGCCAGAATTTAATGGCATGGTTTGCACCTTGGATTTGTTTAACAACCCAGTGGCCTGGCAACATTTGCCAAATTCCATGCGCAAACTGAGTGCCTAACTTTTCATTGCGAAAATATGGCACGATATAAAACTCATAAACTTCGTAATTTGAATCACCCTGACACCCGATTGCTGCAATGCCTGCAGGCACGTTGTCTACATATATGATATAGCCCTTGGTAGGAGGCGCAATTTCAGTATCAAGCATAAACAAGCCATCTTTGTCCGGCTTTTTCTTAGTTAATACAGAAAACTCAGCTTCGTAGCACTGAGCTAAATTTAAATAAGTCGCTAAATTATTAGCTGATACTTCTTTGATATTCATAAACCTAACATCTCTATTCCGCACGAGCTGCTCGACATGTTTGTTGTGCTGTGCTTAATCCACAAACTTGCACATACCCAAACCGAGTGCATGTCCATCTCTGGCAACATAGCCAAACTGTTCATAAAACCGCTCTTTGCCAAAAGCTGCCAACAAAGCAACTGTCGCACCACAGACTGCTTTGTCAGCAACAAATGATTCGATGGCAGTCATGATCAACTTGCCCAAGCCTTGATTTTGATAACTCGGATCGACGATGACATCTTGGATATAAAAATACATTGCGCCATCGCCAACAATTCGGCCACAGCCCACGAGATCTGAGCCCGATAAAACACATACATGAAAGAGAGAATTATCTAAACTCCTTTTTACCACTTCAGGTTCAGGGTTAGTCCACCCGACCTTACTGCGTAAGGAGATAAATTCATCAAGACTAGGCGCAAGATTGATTACTTCGAATTTCATTATTTTCCTACCTCACCAAGGCGCTCAAATAACCAGCGCATTACGCATAATTAAATCTGTGAGTCAGCACTTAGGTTTACCACGCAGCTATATTCCACTTTCTATTGTGAGGTATTTACCCTTGCCAAACGAAATATAATACGCAGACAAAAACACAGCCGCAAATATGTTGTTTGCAAAAGTGTTTTTAATCGTGATTTGATTGGAGCTTAACCTCAGCACTGGAGCACCAATCAATTTTAGCCTGAATAACTTGAGTACCTTCTGGTAATGAGACGCTTTGCGTCACCCCACGTTTGATTAGCACAACCTCTCGCCCATCAGCAAACAACTTGTAATCTCTTGCCATATCCTGAAACTGCTTAGGGCGGAAAACTTCAATATCCATATTTATCCTTTAGATATATAACATCTGAATAATCAGCATAATAAAAGCTTGGCTATAACCAATATCGATAAAGTGCAAGCCAAGCACAGTTTGTCCTTCGAAATGAAGTGTTTGTTATATTGGTTGGAACTCAGGTTTTATCAAACCAAAGCACTTTAAGTCATGAAATTCGTTTTTCCAATAACCACTTGAGCGTCGAACACCTTCCTCAACAAAGCCCAACTTTTTTAACACCCGCTCCGAAGCAGCATTACCAAGCATCGTATCCGCTTGTATTCTATATAACTCACCAAACGGTGCTTGCGCACAAAAGGCGAACTCTATCATTTTTTGTAGCGCTTCGGTTGCAAACCCCATAGCCCAGTAGTGAGGTGAAAGCTCATAGCCTATGCTGGCATTTTTCATTTTGGGGTTTAACGAGTTGAATCCGCACGTACCTATTAACTTACCTGTTTCTTTGGCTCGGATGGCCCAGCGGATCCCCGCTTTTTCATCAAAGCGGTTGTTAAAAAAGTCAATTAAAGCCAATGATTGCGCTTGTGACTCATAAGCTTCAATGTCGTAGAATTTCACTACATTCTGATCGGAGAAAATGTCGAATAAAGCAGGCCCATCCTCTTTAGATAGCTTATTTAGGCGCAATCGCGAGGTGGTTAGTTCTGGGAATGTCACTTATACGGCCCTTGAATTATCACGCCGATTGATATCATCAACCCAGCTTTAAACCCTTTTGTCGATGAGTAACTAGAGATAAGCACTAAATCTGGACCAGGAGATACTACCAAAAAGAAAATAGCGGTAAAAAATAACGGTAAAACTGCAAAGTCTATCACTTTATGATCTCGATACTCTTTGAGCGAACTTATTCACGACAAATCGTCATACAACGACATTATCCCAAATAAGCGAACACTCCAATTAAGACAAACCATAAAACGACACCGACGGCAATGCAAAGGCCCTCATGAATTCTATTTGGCTTTGGATAAGTCCCCAATGTCACAACTTTTAACGTTGCATAACCACACCCGTAAAAAATAGATTGGATAAGCATGTCGATGAATAGCCATTTAATAAACCGAGCAATGCCTCGGAATAAACCTTCTGTAACTTCTTCCATATAACCCCCTGAATGGCATAACCTCTAGCTGCTAACTTTACTCACCAGCAGCGTTAATTTTTGAGAACCAATTTCCACAATTGCTTCTTCCTCATAGGCAACCACAAGTGAAGGCCTTATCGTTTCACCTCCCACCGTGACTGTCGCAATAACCCCTGCAGTGTTGTCTTGGTTTGGCTTAATAGTGAAGTTGTATCTAACGTCATTATCAATTGTGATTGAGGCCACTTTATCTGCTTCAACAGTCATGGTGGGTGAAGCCAACAACTCACCTTTTACATACACCGAGGTTGATACTTTGTATGTGCCTGCTGCAAAGCATGATACCGAGCACAGTAAGGCACTGGCCAGTAAACTTGCATTAACTCTCATTTGAGCTTCCTTATTGTAATTATTAGTGGCTAAGCGCATTAACACCAAACAATCTGCTCCTAACCCACTTCACTATAGTTAGTTAACAACTTGCTATTTAATAAAATAACCAACAGGCAACCAATTACCACTGCCTTTACTCAGCGTGAGCGTTTCTGTTGCCGACGCTTTATTTTGAAACTCTGTCTGAAATTGAATCACTAGATACTCACCATCTGGCACACCAGGGAGTGATGAATACGCTTTTGCACTGAACTTAGCACGTGATTTAACCAGGCCTAAAGGCGCGCGAACGCCTTGAAGTGCTTGCGCCCATTTATTTTCTGTAAGTTGTGATTTAAAAGTTGAGTCTGACTGTTGCCAGCTTTGAGTGTATTGACCGGCGTCTATCATTTTTAGCCATGTTTTTGCTGCGATTAAACCCGCCGAATCGCTCGCCCAAACCAAAGATGAAACAAAACACGATAAAATTAAAACCAGTTTCTTCATAATAAAGTCCTTTTACTCTAAAACTTAAATGGTATTGCTATGTTTCTAACATTGCTAACGCCTACATTAGCAGGAAATTTTAGTTAACTGCAATGTTCCTGTAGCAAAAACAGTCTACTGTGCTTATCCACTGGAAGTGCTTGTTAAGTGTTTATTAAAATCGGCGATAAAAAACTCAACTTTTCCACAAGACTTACATGCATACATGTCTAAATTTTCTTTGTTGACAAACAGCTCTCCAAGCTCACCTAACACCCCCCATCGAGTACCTTCATGGAAGTTCTTGGTGCCAATAAAAGTTAAGCTGGCTTGGCATCGAATACAATCAGGTGTTAGTTTGGTCAATTCCTCGCTAGGTTTCGATTTGCCTTTTTCACAACTGCAATTCCAGCATACTTCAAATGCATCATCGTCAATTGTTATATTACAATTTTGACACGTCCACGACATCAACTTTCTCCTTGTGTTAGCGCTTCAATAATAACCAAAAACGAGTAGGATTAAACGCCAGAAACTGCAAAAATGCAGCTGTTTATGGCACGGCTTTCGGATTTTTAACTTGCTACTGGATTTGAGTAATTTGAAAGTCATGATCCTTGCACGCAGACATATTTTTCACGAATCTTTCAGCCAATGTTGCGGATACAACCCTTTAAACGCTATATCTATAAGCTCTGACTTGCTGATGTAGCCTTTTTTATATTTAGTTCCATAGTAGAGCAAGGCTGTAAGCACACAAAATACATAAGCACAAACGGTCAATATGCTGAGACAACATATAAAAAACGCCATGATAGCCGTTTGTTCATAGTGCTGTAGCGGCACATCATTGTCTACACCAAGATAAGCAGCAAAACCAAGCATCAAATAATAAGCCGGGTAGATACCAAGTAAACACCCAATCACGCCTACTTTGAAAGATTTAGCATAAAAATGAGGTTTTAAATTAAACTGACTTCGAAGTGCACGGATTAACATGACTATGCTCCGATATGTATTATGTTACTGTAAAAGACTCACAATAGCAGGCTAAAACTAAAGAGGTGTAAATGCTCACCAAGCTTTAGACGCCTGTTCATCTATACGCTTAACCCTCACTGGGTTGCTTTAAATTATTAAGTAAAACAAGACTTAAACCAATTATCGGTATATTAGTTGTTACAGGGTTAAATGCCTC
>NZ_JAKFZQ010000009.1:0-157556 GCF_021654245.1 Pseudoalteromonas sp. MMG022
ATGCGAATGACGCGCCGGTGTTTACAAGTCTAAACGGTGGTAACACCTTTACAGAAAATGGCTCAACCATTGTGATAGACAGCGATGTAACGGTCGCTGATACCGAGTTGGATGCACTTAACAGTGGCAACGGTAACTATGATGGTGCCTCACTGACCATTGCTCGTTCAGGTGGTGCAAACACAGAAGATGTATTCAGCAATACAGGGCTACTTGGTACGTTAACCGAGGGCAATACATTTGACTACAATGGCACGTCAATCGGTACTGTTACCACGAATTCATCAGGTACTTTGGTGCTTTCTTTCAATAGCAGTGCAACATCTGCTTTGGTAGATAGTGCACTGCAGACAATCGGTTACACCAATAGCTCAGAAGACCCAAGCTCATCGGTTACGCTTAATTACACCTTTAGTGATGGCACCACAAATAGCACAGGCACCAATCAGGCTACGGTAACTATCAGTGCGGTGAATGATGCACCGACCGATATTGCGCTAACGGCAACCAGCATCGATCAGTCAAGTACAGGGGTATCTGCTACGGTAGCGACGGCCAGTACTACAGATGTAGAAAGTGGCGACAGTCATACGTATAGCCTTGTGAATTCTGGGGCCAGCGACAACGGCACATGTAGTGCCAGCTCGGGCAATGGCAGCTTCCAGTTCTCTGGTAGCACGCTACAAACTCAAGCTTCTACTTCACCAGGTGACTATGTTATTTGTGTGCAAACTAGCGATGGTACAGCAAGTTATCAAGAGTCATTTACTATTATGGTTAATGATGATGTAGCGCCAGATGCGCCTTCAACCCCTGATTTAGACTCTGGATCAGATACAGGTGCGTCGAGCACAGATAATATCACCAGCGACACTACGCCAACCTTTAGCGGTACTGCTGAAAGCGGTGCTACGGTTACTTTATACAGTGACCAAGAAGGAGGCGGAGCTACGTCAATTGGTAGCGCTACGGCTACGGGAGGTAATTGGCAAATTACTACCAGTACCTTAACAGCGGGTGTAACGCACGCCATTTCGGCTAAGGCTACGGACTCTTCGAGTAATGTCAGTAGTAGCTCAAGCTCACTGAGTGTGACGATTGATTCAACAGCGCCATCGGCTCCAAGTACACCTGACTTGGCGGATGCCAGTGACAGCGGCAGTTCTAGCAGTGATAACCTAACCAACGACACAACGGCAACATTTACAGGTACTGGCACAACGGGCGACACCATTACATTGATTTCAGATGTTGATGGTTCGGTAGGAAGTACCGTGGTCAGTGGTGGTACGTGGAGTATTACCAGCTCAACACTTACGTCTGGTGCGCACGCAATTTCAGCGCGCTCGACGGATACTGCTGGCAACAACACAGATAGTGCAAGCTTGAGTGTCACCATAGACGCCACAGCGCCAACGGGAGTCACAGCTAGCATAGATCAAAGCAAAATAGATGCAGATAATGAAGCGGCAATGAGCTTTACATTATCTGGCTTAGAGGGATCTGGTAGCTTCACCTATGAGATTTCTGATGGTACTAACTCCGTTAGCAGCGCAAGTGCTACAACCATTTCTAGCTCATCTGCGCAAGTTACTTCAATTGACGTCACAAACCTTGATGAGGGAACGCTCACACTTTCTGTGACGGTGACTGATACGGCAGGCAACCCAAGCTCAGCGTTTACGGATACCGTAACCAAACAGTATAACGATGTGCCTGTGCTCTCTGGTACGCCCGCAAGTAGTGTGGATGAAGACAGTGCTTACAGCTTTACACCTACATTAACGGATTCAGATTCAGGTGATACGCACACCTTTAGTATTACCAACCAACCTGCTTGGGCAAGTTTTGATACTAGTACGGGGGCGTTGACTGGTACGCCAGATGACAGCCATGTGGGCACGACCTCTAATATCCAAATATCGGTAAGTGACGGCTCAGATTCGGGAAGTCTTAGCGCCTTTAGCGTTGAAGTTGTTAACACCAATGATGCGCCAACAGGGCAAGATACTAGCTATACCATTGATGAGGGAGGCACAGCATCCGCCGATAGTAGTAATGGTTTATTGAGTCTGGCTGATGACGATGATTTAGACTCCAGTGATAGTTTAACCATAGTGAAAGACAGCGACCCTCAATATGGCACGCTTACGCTCAGTAGCGATGGCAGCTTTAGCTACGTGCATGGTGGCAGTGAAAATCACACGGATAGCTTCACTTACCACGTTGAAGACAGCAGCAATGCCAGCTCGCCTGTTTATACTGTGACTATCAATATGAATGCAGTGGAAGATGCGCCTACAGCGGTAAATGACACCCTGACAACGCTTGAAGATACCGCTAATTCGCTCAATGTTCTGTCAAACGACAGCGACCCTGAAGATAATATGGTTGCATCATCGGTGGTTGTGAAAACATCACCGACTCTTGGGCAGGTATCGGTAAGCAATGGCACGATAACGTATACTCCAAATGCGAATGTCAATGGGTCTGACTCATTCACTTACACAGTGAAAGACTCAACCCAAGCTGAATCAAATGAAGCAACAGTGAGCGTTACCATTACGGCGGTAAATGACTCGCCTGTTGCGGCAGACTTTACACCCAATATTGACGAAGATACATCGACGTCAGCTCTTACAATCAGGAGCAGCGCAACGGATGTGGAAGATACCAATCCAACGGGTGATATTACGCTTGAAACACAACCGAGCAAAGGAAGTGCTAGCATTGACCAAACAGCTGGAACACTCACTTACACGCCTGATGCTAATGAAACAGGAACTGATAGCTTCACCTACTCAATCCTTGATAGTGAAGGTGGTCAGTCAAATATCGCGACCATTTCAGTTAACATTGGTGCTGTGAACGATCGCCCCGTTGCGGGAGATGACTCTACGACCACCAACGAAGACACGGCAACAACGTTGGCTATTCTAAACAATGATTCAGATGTTGAAGATAGCGGCTTCGTTGGTGCTGATATTGCGCTGGAAGATCAAGGCAGTGGTGCTGGCGTGTACAGCCTCGCGAATGTTTCGGTTGCTACAGATGGGGTATTAACGATTGCACCGAATCAGGATCAAAATGGGGTGCTTACCTTCACGTACACGGTTGAAGACAGTGACGGTCTACGTTCAGACCCAGCAACCGTTACCGTGAACATTACAGCAGTCAACGATGCACCTGTTGCGGTTGATAACACCGCGCAATTGGCTGAAGATGGCTCTATCGAAATCAACGTGTTGGGTAATGATACTGACGTTGATAGCCAGATTAATAGCTCAAGCGTGACCGTTGTGACTGCTGCGCAAGGAGGAAGTACTCAGGTACAAGCATCAGGCAGTATTCTCTATACGCCGAATGCTAATTTCTTCGGCGGTGACAGCTTTACATACACCGTTCAAGACACCGAGGGGCTGACGTCCAATCAAGCGACAGTGACTATCACCGTGAGTTCTGTGAATGATGCGCCGATTATCTCGGGCACACCAGCTACGACGGTCAATGAGGATGAAGCGTATAGCTTCGTGCCAACGGCCAGCGATGCCGACGGCGATACACTTACCTTTAGCGTCACTAATCTACCTATCTGGGCAAGCTTTGATACCACAACGGGCGAGGTATCTGGCACCCCAGTTGAGGGGCAGCAAGGTACTTACTCTGGTATTGTGGTATCGGTCAGTGATGAGCAAAGCACCACCTCACTTGCCGCGTTCGCAATTGTAGTGAATGCGGTAAATGATGCGCCAGAAATTTCTGGCACGCCTGCCACATCGGTGAATCAAGATGAAGCATATAGCTTTACCCCGCAGGCTACGGATGTCGACTCCCAGACCTTAACGTTTAGCATTGAAAACGTGCCAAGTTGGGCTATTTTTGATACCGCAACGGGGGCATTGACGGGCACTCCTGACATTAATGATGTTGGTGTATACTCTGGCATTATTATTTCTGTCAGCGATGGTGAGCTGCAAGCCAGTCTTGATGCATTTGATATCACAGTCGTCGCTATCAATGCTGCGCCAGTTGCCAACAACATGCAGCGCAGTGTGAATGAAGATGGCACCACCAGCTTTGTTGCGGATGTAAGCGATGCTGATGGCGATGCGCTAACCTTAACACTGCAAGACATACCACAAAATGGTGTCGCCTCAGTGCAAGGTACGGTCTTAACCTATACACCGCTGCCAAACTTCAATGGCACAGATAGCTTTAGCTACCTTGCATCAGATGGCGTGTTGCAATCCGATGTGGCAACAGTGAGCATTAATGTTGTGTCTATTAATGATCTACCGATTGCATTGGATGATGCATTTACCTTCACATCCGTGCCTGCTAATCAATATACACTGCCGGTACTGGATAATGACTCGGACCCAGATGGTGGTGTGCTTAGCATTATCGGTGCAAAAGCATCCTTGGGTAGTGTCAGTATCAATGGCGATACCTTGACTTACCAAGCGGTACCAAATGCACAAGGCCCAATCGTTGTTGATTATGTGATTGAAGACCAAGGCAAAGCGCGTGCCTCAGCCAAAGCCATGGTAACGATTACCAATGCTGGAGGTGGCCAAGCGCCGACTATCACTGCACCAAGTGATGTGACCGTGAACGCAACAGGCTTGTACACCAAAGTAGAATTGGGCACCGCGGTGGCAACTGACTCTCAGGGCAATACGCTTCCAGTATCGTTGTTGAATGGCTTCCCACTATTTGCGCCTGGTCAAAACATTGCGTACTGGCAAGCAGTCGACGGACAAGGGTTGCAAGCTACTGTGAGCCAAAATGTGAATGTGAACCCTCTGGTATCGCTTCAGAAGAATAGTCGCATAGCTGAGGGTAACAAACACAGTGTGGTGGTTTACCTAAATGGTCGTTCTCCAAATTATCCGGTAACAATTCCATACACCGTATCGGGTACATCGGATAGCGCGGATCATGACCTATTATCGGGTGAGGTTGTTATCAACTCTGGTTTCCAAACCAGCATTGAGTTTGAAACATTTGCTGATAGTGACATTGAAGGCAATGAAACCATTGTTATAACCTTAGACAGCAGCCTGAATATCGGCACGCGAGGTTCATCAACGGTGACAATCTCTGAAGCGAATATTGCACCGACACTGAGCACGAAAGTAGTCCAAGAAGCGCAAGAGCGAGAGCTGGTTACTTCAACAGACAATGAAGTGACGATTACGGCAACCGTGGCGGATGCGAACCCTAACGACCAAGTCAGTGTTTCGTGGCAAACCTCTGCTCCGTTATTGAATCTTTCTGTTGTGCCAGAGCTGTTTGTATTTAACCCACTGGATGTCGCGCCGGGTATATACAAAGTGAAAGTTACCGCAACAGACAATGGTACGCCGAATTTATCCACACAGAAAGACGTCTACATTGAGGTCATCGAGTCGCTCGCGCCGCTTGGAGATACGGATTCTGATGGCGATTTAATTCCAGACTCACAAGAAGGGTACACAGACTCTGATGGTGATGGTATTCCTGATTATCAAGATGCGATTTCGGATTGTAATGTGATGCAGGAACGAGCGCTACAAGCCACTCAATATCTGGTTGAAGGTGACCCAGGCGTTTGTTTACGCAAAGGGGCAACAGTTGTACAAAACCAAACAGGTGGTATTGAGCTACTCACTGAAGAGCTACCAAGTGACCCAGATGCGCTAAACATAGGTGGTTTGTTTGATTACATCGCGACTGGTTTGCCGCAAGAGGGCGACACGTATAGTATCGTACTCCCTCAACGTGTGCCCGTACCAGCAGGGTCCGTCTATAGAAAACTAAAAGACGGTCAGTGGCATAACTTTGTAATTGAAGATGGCAACCAAGTATTGAGCGCACAGGGTGAGCCGGGCTTCTGTCCACCACCTGGTGACAACCAGTGGACTGTTGGTTTGATTGAAGGTAGTTGGTGTATTCAGCTTAATATTGTTGACGGTGGACCGAATGACGACGATGGTGTTGCCAACGGCGTAATAGTTGATCCAGGCGGTATCGCAGTGCCTATTACTGACAATACACTACCGATTGCAACCGCAGACTCGGTGGAAATTGTGTCAGGGCAGACCATTATCATTGATGCACTAGGCAACGATAGTGATGCGGATGGAGATATCCTCTCTATCACGGGCGCAACGGTCGACTTTGGTACTGTGGTTGTGCAAGATAATAAATTGCACTATACCCCACCGGCCATGTTTGTTGGTGAAGCCCTGATTCAGTACAGCATTACCGATGGTAATGGCGGAACTTCGCACAGCACCGCGACTGTTTCGATCATCACCAATAAAGCGCCTGTGACGGTGAATGACACCGCGGTATCTAATGGTTCAGCATTGGTTATTGATGTGCTTGCCAATGACAGTGACCCAGAAGGTACAGCGTTACACTTGGTATCGGCAACCGCTGAGCATGGTAGTGTTGTCGTGAATTCGGATAACATGCTGAGTTACACCCCACAATCAGGCTTTAACGGTACAGATACCATCACTTATGTGGTGCGTGATGAGTATGGCGCGACATCGCAAGGTACTGTGACTGTGACCGTTAACAGTCAGCAAACTACAACCATTACGAACAGTTCATCAGGCTCATTTGGAGGGCTACTAGTGTTACTAACTTCAGCAATGTTTATACGCCGCAGAAAGTCTTTATTACCGGCATTTGCAATTGTGAGTACTGCGTGTTTGGTCGGCACGCAGGCACATGCATCGGATTGGAAAATAACCGCTTCGCTCGGTCAGGCAAGTGCAGATGCAAACACGGCACAAGCTGACTTAACGACGTTAAAAGTTGATGACAAAGACACCAGTTGGTCTTTTGGGGCGTTTTATAATGTTGCGCCACATTGGTATGCGGGCGTTAGGTATATCAATCTAGGTGAGGGTAGTGTGAGCTTTACTGGCACGGTCAACGATCCTAGTCAGGTACACAGCGCGCTGGCAGATGTTGCCCCCGTATTGCCAGAGGGGATTGCAATTCAAGCCGATTACGCTAAGAGCTTAGCAAATCACTTTGAAGGTAAAGTCTTTTTCGGTGCTTTCAATTGGGAGTATGAGATTGACAGTATCCGTGACGGCAGTTCATCACAAAGATATGAAGACAGTGGTACAAGTGCCTATCTTGGTGGCGGGCTCTATTACACGGTCTCTAATAACGTTACTGTGGGTTTAGACTATAGCTACTATTTCGTTTCTAAAAACGACATAGATGAAATCGCTTTGAGTCTACAATATCGATTCTAAAATGTGATTGAATAAGAAAGCCCCATTAGGGGCTTTTTTATTTTTGACTCACGCTAACTTAGCGTGGAAGTGGATAAGATTAGCTTACTTATCCCAATAAGATTGTTCTAATGAGTCTTCTCGCTCAGGCAGGCCGCGAGACAGACGAGGAGAGTGCTGAACCAGCACCTCATAGCTTGCTCGGTTAGCATATTTACTGATTTGCGCTAAAGAAGAATAGGTCATAGCCTGTTGTTCATGTTTCGCTGAGTTTGGTACGTTTAATTTATGGTACTCATTGGCCGAGAGGTCATGTAGAACGGCGGCCAAAGCACAGTCGCCAGCGCCATTGGTGTTTTTAATGGTATCTGGGCCACCCATGTACGGAGCAGTGTGGCTATAGGCTCGAATGGGGTTTTTACAATCGGCTTTGCGCATACCACGAGAAAATTCGTAGCGATTAAACTCAGCAATTGCACCCGGTAGCAATGGGTACTCCGTTTCGCGCTTAAAGTCGTCATCGATGTAACCTGCCATAAACAGCCCTCTAGGGCCTGCAGTACAAATTACAAGGTCTACCCAATCCAAAGCTTTGTCTGCGGCAAGTAATGGATCATTAAAGCCTGTGATGGCTTCGCCTTCCTCTTCATTCATCGCGAGAATATCTACATGCTTCTCAACAAACTCGGCCCACCATTGTGGGTCTTGTTCGATCAAAAACTTAGTGCCTAAGGTTAATACCACAGGCACACCAGCTTGGTTTGCATATTTGACCGCCTGCATGGTCGCTTGTGTCATCGTTTCATCTGCGGTGGTACGCATAAGATAAGCACTGATCACAAGCGCAGAAGCATTTTCAATTAAAGATTGAGAGATAGACTCAGGACGTAAATGATTCATCAGTCCTGCGCTAATCGCGAAAGTACGTTCACCACTGTCATCTATGAGCGTAAAACAGCGACCGATAGGGCCATCTACAGGTTGTAGATAATTCAAATCCACTCGGCTTGAGGTGTTACACAAAAACTTATAGGCATAGCTGCCAACTTTGATGTTTTCACTCATTACCCCGAGTAGCACCGAGCGGTCATCAGCTAACACTGAGTAATTGTGCATGGTGTTGCCTATGGTGCCGCCGGCAAACTCGTAATCAATCATATTGTCGCGTTTCAAACGCTCGTAAAGTGCGTTGGTGATGTCACTTTCTATGACTTGCGACATGCCACGTTGCAGACCAAACTCATCTAAAAAGGCTTGGTCAACTTTGGCTTCGATATCAACAACGATCTGGTCGATACCACAGATGTAACTGCGCTTTAAACCGTTATCATTGCCTAACTGGTTGATTAGTGGGTCTTTATCTTCCACTGGAAAATAATGCTTATGCCTACGGCGTCCCGGAAATTTCATGTTTTACCCGTGTGTGTTGAGCTCAGGAAATAAAAAAAGCGGCGAATTATAGCTTAAGTGTAGCCTTCAGGGCCACGTGATTTTGTGATTTTCTAGGATGATTACACTAATATGACGAAAAATAGCCAATTTTTTAGATGGATTTACCTAAAGTGGTTAATTTTTGCGAGTCGCTTGCTCATTCGCTTGATTGAATAAAGCGCGCAGGTTTATCGCATGGGGTGTTCACGATATACTAAGCGCGATATTGTCACTAAATTTAACCTTCATGAACGAGCACGAACAAGATCAATACTGGATGTCACAGGCATTGGCCTATGCGGACAAAGCCGAGCAACAAGATGAAATCCCCGTTGGTGCGGTGGTGGTAAAAGACAACCAGTTAATTGCTGCAGGGTGGAACCAGTCTATTTGTCAGCATGACCCTTCAGCTCATGCAGAAATGCTAGCTATTCGTGAAGCAGGTAAGGTGTTGGAAAACTACCGTTTGGTCGATTGTACGTTGTACGTGACGCTAGAGCCTTGCCCTATGTGCGCTGGATTGTTGGTGCACAGTCGTCTAAAACGAGTAGTGTTCGGTGCCAAAGATGCAAAAACAGGGGCAGCTGGGTCAATCATGAATATCGTCAAAGAACCTAGGCTAAACCATCAGTTAGAGGTTACTGAAGGCATACTTGCAGAACAATGTAGTGAAAAGCTCTCAGCCTTTTTTAAACGTCGCCGTAAAGAAATCAAGGCGGCAAAAAAGCAAAAAAAAGCGGCTCAAGGTTGAGCCGCCATTTCTTCCATTTGCAATAAGGCAAATAATTTTCTTCGTAGTAGCACTTTTTTGTGTGCGTTTTTGAGCATGACACGACGTCTGTTTGGTGAGGTATGTCGTGTATTGCGTTTAAATTGATGAGTTCGACGTCTTTTTAGCATCTGAACCTCCTTATATGTGTGAGAGAAAAGCACGCTGGCAGCATTACAACTATACATTGCAGTTTAATGACACTTCATAATTAGGTTGCAAGCTACTTGCCAGAAGTTACATCGAGCGCATTATTTTCGTCTAACCAGACTAATGCGTCGTAGTAGCGTCGGATGTTGTCAACATACTGTACCGCAACATCTCCGCGTGCATATCCATATTTGGTCTTTCGATAGTAGCGCTTTTTAATTAACAGCGGTAGTCGTTTTTTTACATCGGCCCAACTGTCAGGATCGGCCCCTTGTTGCTGGGTGATGATCCTTGCATCATTCACATGCCCCCATCCAACATTATACGATGCTAATGCAAACCACGTTCTGTCTGGGTAGGCAATTCTTTTCGGAATACGTTTTAATAATTTTGCTAAATAATCGGCACCACCGCGAATGTTTTGCTCAGGTTCGAGTCGATTCGTCACGCCAACTTGCTTTGCTGTAGGTTGCGTCAGCATCATTATGCCACGTACCCCGGTCGGTGATTTGGCTCTAGGGTCCCACATAGATTCTTGATAACTCAATGCTGCAAGCAATCGCCAATCTATATTTCTCGCATATTGTTTAAACCATGCTTGATAGGTGGGTAACACCTCATGTGCAGCCTCAACAAATGCCAGTGCATTAACATAGTTAAATGAAGATATATGGCCGTAATATTTTTCTTCAAGTGTATACAGTACATCAGTTTGCTTTAACTGAGCAAAAAAGGGCAGCAACAGGGCATATAGCGAATCATCGTCGTCATTACGCAGCACCCATGAAATGGGGTCGCCACGGGTAATTGAAAAGCCGATACTCACCGTGGGGTGATAGCGGCGAAACAAGGCGAGTGTATGCGAGTCGGCTATGGTGTAATCTATTTGCTCATCGATAATTGCAAGCAATAGCTCTTCTTCGTCCATGTCGCTGATGGCGAGCCAATCTAAAGATGGATGCTGTTGTTTAAGTGCTTGTAAGGTCAACACGTGGCTAGAACCGGCTAACACCGTAATGGGTTTATCTATGTCTTCGATGCTTCGAGGGCGTGTTCGACCTTGCTTAAATACCAACTTTTGGCTGACCGAACGATAACTTGGACCGAAACGATATAGTTGCGTTCTGTTTGGGTGATAGCTCAAACCAGAGGCGATTAAATCCAAGTCGCCTTTATTTAATCGTGCAAACATCTCTGGCAAGCTGAAAAATGGCACCATTTGTAGTTGTACGCCCAAGTAGTCGGCAAATTCGGCGCTGAGTTCGTATTCGTAGCCTTGCTCACCATTGCGAGCCTGAAAATAATTACCGGGGCCTGCCAAAGTGCCTACGCGGATCACTTGCTTTTGCTTAATCTGTTCAAGCTGGTTTTTTGGCGTCTTTTCGCACCCACACAGGATAGCGAACATAATAATGGCCAGTAGCCACTTAATTGCTTGCATTCGTTCTCCTGATTGGGGGGTAGCCTTGTATTTCACGTTAGCTAACTTTGCTTGCGAACGCAAAATTTATCCGTCGCTGGCGTTTTAATAACGTATAACTATCTGGATTTACATCAAAAAGAGGTATTTTTGCGAGTTTTGGCATTATTAGTGTTAAACCCAGCCAACATTTCTACTATAATAGCGACCCTAAATATCGTTCAATCCCTAACCCCGGATGAAAATACCTATGTTGATCCTACGTGGTGCGCCTGCACTGTCTGATTTTAGAGTTCAAAAAGTCCTTAAAAACTGCGCGGATGCAAACTTACCTGTTTCAGGTGTGTATGCCGAATTTATGCATTTTGTTGATTTAACCGCTGAGCTTAGCGAGGCTGAACTGGTTAAGTTAAACAAGCTATTAAAATATGGTCCAACGATTGCGGAACACGAACCGCAAGGGCAGTTGATTTTAGTCACTCCTCGTCCTGGTACCATTTCTCCTTGGGCATCAAAAGCGACCGATATCGCAAATAACTGTGGTTTGAGTCAGGTTCACCGTGTTGAGCGTGGTATAGCCTATTACGTTGAAGGCGAACTGAATGCTGAGCAACTAGCACAGGTTGCGGCGTTATTACATGATCGCATGACTGAAGCGACGCATAGCCAACTAGAAGACGCAGCTTTACTATTCAAAGTAGATGAACCGCGCCCAATGTCATCGGTTGATATTTTAGGTGGTGGCCGTGAAGCGTTGGTTAACGCAAACATTGAACAAGGTTTTGCGCTTGCAGAAGATGAAATTGACTATCTGGTAGAAAACTTCCAAAAGTTAGGGCGTAACCCGAACGACATCGAATTATTTATGTTTGCCCAAGCAAACTCAGAGCACTGTCGTCACAAAATATTTAATGCAGATTGGACCATTGACGGGCAACAACAGCCAAAGTCACTGTTCAAGATGATTAAAAACACCTATGAAACACACCCTGAAAACGTATTGTCTGCTTATAAAGATAACGCGGCGGTAATGAAAGGCTCTAAAGCGGGTCGTTTCTTCCCAAATCAAGAGGGTGAATATGCCTATCATCAGGAAGACATTGAAATTCTGATGAAGGTTGAAACACACAACCACCCAACGGCGATTGCTCCATTCTCAGGTGCGTCAACGGGCTCTGGTGGTGAAATTCGTGATGAAGGCGCAACGGGCCGTGGTTCTAAGCCTAAAGCGGGCTTGGTTGGCTTTACGGTATCAAACTTACGTATTCCTGGGTTTGAACAGCCGTGGGAAAGCGACTTTGGTAAGCCAGGTCGTATCGTTAATGCGCTGAATATTATGACTGAAGGCCCGCTAGGTGGCGCGGCGTTTAACAACGAGTTTGGTCGTCCAAACCTGCTGGGTTATTTCCGTACCTATGAAGAGAAAGTAAATAGCCACAACGGTGAAGAGGTGCGTGGTTATCACAAGCCAATCATGTTGGCGGGCGGTCTAGGTAATATCCGCAACGAGCATGTGCAAAAAGGTGAGATCCCAGTTGGTGCAAAACTCGTTGTGTTAGGTGGCCCTGCGATGAACATCGGTCTTGGTGGTGGTGCTGCCTCGTCAATGGCATCAGGCCAATCAAACGAAGATTTAGACTTTGCTTCTGTGCAGCGTGAAAACCCTGAAATGGAACGCCGTTGTCAGGAAGTGATCGACAAATGTTGGCAACTAGGTGATGCAAACCCAATCGCGTTCATTCACGATGTGGGCGCCGGTGGTTTATCAAATGCTTTCCCTGAGCTTGTGGATGATGGTGGCCGTGGTGGTAAGTTCCAACTGCGTAACATTCCAAACGATGAGCCGGGCATGGCACCTCATGAGATTTGGTGTAACGAATCTCAAGAGCGTTATGTACTTGCAGTAGCTGCAGAAGATTTTGCACGTTTTGAAGCCATTTGTAAGCGTGAACGTGCGCAATACGCTGTGATTGGTGAAGCAACGCAAGAGCGTCATCTAACGGTTGCTGATAGTCACTTTGATAACAATCCAGTGGATTTACCTTTGGATGTACTTTTGGGTAAAGCACCAAAAATGCACCGTGATGTGACATCACAACGCGCTCAAGGCAGCGCGTTAGATACCCAAAGCATTGATGTGCAAGATGCGGCAAAGCGTTTATTACGCCTACCTGCAATTGCTGAAAAGACGTTCTTGATCACCATCGGCGATAGAACGGTTACAGGTTTAGTTGCACGCGACCAGATGGTTGGCCCTTGGCAGGTGCCAGTTGCAAACTGTGCAGTGACTGCTGCGGCGTTTGACACCTACCACGGTGAAGCAATGTCAATGGGTGAGCGCACCCCTGCGGCGCTGCTCAACTACGGTGCGTCGGCACGTCTTGCGGTGGCTGAGTCTTTGACTAACATTGCGGGCGCAAACATAGGTGGTTTAGAGAACATTAAGCTATCTGCAAACTGGATGGCCGCTGCGGGTCACCCGGGTGAAGACGCGGGTCTTTACGAAGCGGTTAAAGCGGTAGGTGAAGAGCTTTGTCCTGCGCTTGGTTTAACCATCCCAGTGGGTAAAGACTCAATGTCGATGAAAACCACATGGCAAGATAACGGCGAAGAAAAGTCGGTAACGGCACCGTTGTCGCTTATCATCACCGCATTTGGCCGTGTCGAAGACATCCGCAAAACGGTTACCCCACAGCTTCGCACAGATAAAGGCGAAACATCGCTTATCTTGGTTGACTTAGGTGCAGGGCAAAACCGTATGGGCGCATCAAGTCTTGCGCAGGTTTACAAACAATTGGGTGATAAAACGCCAGATGTAGACAGCCCTGAATTGCTAAAAGGCTTCTATGACGCGATGCAAAGCTTAGTCGCTGATGAAAAGCTATTGGCCTACCATGACCGTTCAGACGGTGGTTTATTCACAACCGTTACTGAAATGGCGTTTGCAGGCCACACGGGTGTAACTGTAGAGCTTGATGCCCTTGCAGGCAGCGACATCGAAGTACTTTATAACGAAGAACTTGGTGCGGTTATTCAGGTTCGCAATGAAGATTTAAGCGCAGTCAATGCCGTATTAGCACAACACGGCTTAGCAGCAGTTAGTCACCCAATTGGTACGCTCAACAGCGACGATAGCATCGTATTTAACCGTGCTGGTAACGCAGTATTGAGCAACACACGTACGGAACTACGTACTATCTGGGCTGAAACTACGTACCAGATGCAAGCGCTGCGTGATAACCCTGAGTGTGCAAAACAAGAATTTGATGCCAAGTTCGATGCAAAAGACCCTGGCCTAAATGTAAAACTCAGTTTTGATATCAACGAAGATATCGCTGCGCCTTACATTGCCACAGGCGCTAAGCCTAAGATGGCTATCTTGCGCGAGCAGGGTGTTAACTCTCATCTTGAAATGGCAGCAGCATTTAACCGTGCAGGGTTTGCAGCGGTTGACGTGCATATGAGTGACATTTTGGAAGGGCGTTTAACGCTTGAACAGTTTAAAGGGTTAGTGGCGTGTGGTGGCTTCTCATACGGTGACGTATTGGGTGCTGGTGAGGGCTGGGCGAAGTCTATCCTATTTAACGACATGGCACGTGAGCAGTTTAAAAACTTCTTCGAGCGTCAAGATACCTTCAGTTTAGGTGTATGTAACGGCTGTCAAATGATGTCGACACTCAGAGAGCTTATTCCGGGCACTGAACACTGGCCGCGTTTTGTAACCAACAAATCTGAGCGTTTTGAAGCACGTTTCAGCTTGGTTGAAGTACAAAGCAGCCCGTCGGTATTCTTTGATGGTATGGCAGGCTCTCGTATGCCAATTGCGGTATCACACGGTGAAGGTCATGCCGAATTTGCCAATGCTGGTGCAGTACAAGCGGCGCTTGACTCAGGCACGGTAGCGGTTAAGTTTGTAGACAACTACGGCAACCCGACCACGCAATATCCAAATAACCCGAACGGTTCACCAGAAGGGATCACGGGTATTACCTCAACGGATGGCCGTGCAACGGTGATGATGCCACACCCTGAGCGTGTATTCCGCGCTGTGGCGAACTCTTGGCACCCAGATGAGTGGCAAGAGGACAGCCCATGGATGCGTATGTTCCGTAACGCACGTAAGAACGTGGGTTAATCACTCGATAAGTGTAATAAAAAAGCCGCTGCGTATATCACTACCCAGCGGCTTTTTTGTTTGATACAGCTGATGAAATGAGCCAAAACAATGAAAGTTATTCGCACAAAAGAATTTACAGCGCAACGCGCATGGGGCGCATTGGATATCGCCAATATGAATGGCATCACCACACGCTTACATTGGACCAACGAGCCATACAAGTGGCATATCAATGATGGAGAAGAGGTATTTGTGGTGTTAGATGGCTGTGTTGAGATGCGTTACAAAGAGCAGGGCCAAGAAAAATCCACGTTACTCAACGTTGGTGATATTTTCTACGCAAGTGTAGGGACTGAACACGTGGCCCACCCGCAAGGAGAAGCACGTATTTTAGTGGTTGAGTCTGAGGGGAGTGTATAAATTTAACCATAACGGACACATTCAGGAGGCAAAATGAATTCTACGGGTAATAAGTATCTTGTCACAGCGGCAATCGCCTGTTTTGTTGCTGCGCTGGCACATGTGGGCTGTATTGTATTTGGCGGTGATTGGTATCGATTTTTTGGTGCTGGTGAACAGATGGCGCTAATGGCAGAGCAGGGGCTTTGGTATCCTACTATTGTGACCACAGCCATAGCCTTACTGCTTTCGATTTGGGGGCTTTATGGCTTGTCGGGGGCGGGGGTAATTAAACGCCTACCCTTTACCAAACTAGCGCTGCTGCTGATAGCCTGTGTATTTTTACTTCGTGGCGTTTGTTTTGTGGGACTCATGCCAATGTTCCCAGAAAATAGCCTAACATTCTGGTTAGTAAGCTCAGGTATCTGTGTGTTTATTGGCGGCCTTTTTGCTGTGGGCTATTGGCAGCAATGCTCAGCAGGTCGGTTAGATAAAATAAGCTACAAGGGTTAACAGTACAACCACTTTAAAAGCGTGAGCCACACCTGTTTTAAAGACAAGTTTGTGTGCCTGTCCTTTTCAACTGTAGAAATGCCACGCGTTAGAACCACTCTTAAGCAACTTGTTATACCGCTTAAGAGACCGATTATATGATTACTAGAATTTTAGCCGATGTTGCCGCAAGCATTACTGAGTTGAAAGCTAACCCTATGAAAGTTGCAACGAGTGCCGACGGTGAACCTGTTGCTGTATTGAACCGAAATGAGCCCGCATTTTATGCGTACCTGCTGAAGCGTATGAAATGATGATGGATAGACTCGAAGATCTTGAACTACTAGCTATTGCGAAAGAGCGTGAATCTGAAGAGAGTATTTCGGTAAATATTGATGACCTATAAACTCGACTTTAAAAAGAGCGCACTCAAAGAGTGGAAAACTTGGCTCAGCGCTTCAACAATTTAAGGAAAAGCTAATCGAGCGCTTAGAGAACCCGCATGTTCCGGCTTCAAAACTTTCTGGATCTGACAACATGTATAAAATTAAGCTGCGTCAATCGGGCTACCGTCTCGTCTACAAAGTTGAAGATGATGTCATCATTGTAACCGTATTAGCAGTTGGAAAACGCGAACGTAGTGATGTTTACCGTAAAGCGACGAAAAGGTTAGGTGATTGATTGTGGTATTACGCCGCATTCAGGTGTGATGTGAGCAACGCTATCACCCAACCTAAAGTATTGTGCCATAAACACTAAATTTGAAGTAGAAGCAAAAATACCAAGCGTTGAGAATCCCTCTTAAATTGCTTGTTAGCTTTCATTTTTTGATTGTTCAATTAAGTCACTTCTCCACTCAGACACTAGGTCGGAAAGTGTTTTGTAGCCATACTCTGAGTCAATAACCCCTTGAATTTCATTAATCAGAAACTCACCGTCCATTGAGAATGCTGTTAGAACACGTGTGGTGTAATTATCAGGCCAAGTATCGCTCCACTCATCTCGATGCTTGAAATAATTAGCTGCACAATTAACCAGCTCTATTAACGAATAACCCTGAACTTTTATACGATGACTCTTATATGCTTTCTCTTTGGTTAATTTATTAACCCCCAGACTAGCTCGGATCTCGTTAATATCCCGCAAGCTACCAACACAATAAGCTTGTGCTGAAACCAGCAAAGAGCCATAAAGGACTTCACCGTACTCATTCATCCACAATCCATCGAACCAAGGTTCAGTGCGGTTTCTCTCGAACAGCTTTGCGAGACCAGCTTGGATCGTTTCCTCTACATCGACTAGTGGACCAAAGCCATAGTCAGCCTCTAAAATGTTCATATTACTCCTGAAAGCTAACAGCGTCTTACCGTGAATTTCTGTTAACACTCAATATATCTATTGCCAGAATTATCAAAATACGATGTTTAATACTCTAATTATTAGTCACTTACACATAGCTACAAGGAATTACTATTGTTTAGACTAGTCTATAACCGATAATTTACTTAATTGAAGCTGAATAAAATTACATAACGAGCAAGTAGGTTGGATTAGGTGCGAAGCACCGCCATCCAACGCAAGCGTTACAATGTCGGATGGCGCTACGCTTATCCGACCTACGGGTTACAAACCCACTCACCGTGTCTTTAACATCTGCTGTAAACAAACGCAGCTTAAGCGCTCATAAAAACAAATATAAAAGGCGCTTTAAGCTCGTCCTATTGTTGTTTAGCAAGTAGGTTGGATTAGGTGCGAAGCACCGCCATCCAACGCAAGCGTTACAACGTCGGATGGCGCTACGCTTATCCGACCTACGGGTTACATACCCACTCACCGTGTCTTTAACATCTTTCTATCAATAAACAAACGCAGCTTAAGCTCGCCCTGTTGTTGTTTAGTAAGCCCCTTCGCTATAAATTAGCTCGTAGCTGTGGCTGTATATCTCTAGGATGTTGCCAAAGGGGTCTTCCATATAAATCATGCGGTATGGCTTTTCGCCGGGGTAATAATAACGCGGTTGTGCCATGCGTTTTTTGCCCCCAGCTGCCACGATTCGCTCTGCCAACGCTTCCACATTTGGGTCTTGCACACAAAAGTGAAAGATGCCCGTTTTCCAGTATTCAAAGTTATTTTCGGGGTTGCTTTGGTTGTTAAATTGAAAGAGTTCTACACCAATTCTGTCCCCTGTTGATAGGTGGGCGATACGAAAGTTTTGCCAACCGGCACCAAATACATCGGTACACATTTGCCCAATCGCGCTGTTATCTTCTGTGATTTCTGTGGGCTCCATAATGAGATACCAGCCCAACACTTGCGTGTAAAACTCAACCGCTTTATTTAAATCAGGCACCGAAATACCAATATGAGAAAAGTTCCGTGGATAGGTGTTGTTCATAAATTGCACTCCTAAATAGTGTGAGCGGGCAGGTTACAAACGATAGTTAATTAAGTAAAATTATCATTAACCATAAAAATGAGAATGTTTTGTAATGATTAATCTGACTTGGTTAAATACGGAGCTACTGATAAGAGAGGGTAAGCAGTTTTCTTTGTCGGATGCGGGCCAGCGGCTGTATGAGCAAGGTAAACCCTTGTTAACTGCAATGGTAAACATTGAGCGTGAGGTGACACGGGATGACCCCTACGAAGGGGTTGTGAAGGTGATGTCACCGGGCAGTGTTGGTTTAAAGCTATACCCCAAATTGCTAGCCCTGCAAGCGCGCTACCCACGCTTAAGTATTGATTATCGCTTTGCGCCCAATGCAGATATTCAAAAAGCGGTAGGCGAGTCACAAATAGATTTTGGTTTTATGAGCATCAAGCCAACCTCACCCGATGTACGTGGCGAGTTGCTTGCCAGTGAACCGTTATTGCTGGTGACCCCTGCTGATATGCGCACTGTTTCGTGGCAAGGGCTAACTGAGCTGGGGTTTATCGATCACCCAGATGGGGCGCATCACGCCGATTTGTTGCTCAGTGCCAATTTTCAGCAATTTCAACATAGCGATTTATTACACAGGAAGGGGTTTTCCAATCAAATCAGTCTGATATTGGAGCCTGTCAGTAGAGGTTTAGGCTTTAGTGTATTGCCAGCGTATGCGGTTGAGGCATTTAACGCGGAACATGCCATTAAGGCTCATCACCTCAATGTGGCGGTGAGTGAGCCTATTTATGTTGTGATGCACAGCAAAAAAAGCTTACCAAACCGAGCAAAAACAGCTTTGGATGAAGCGCTTAAGTGGCTCGGTTCGTAAGCGAGGTTATTCCAACCCCTGCGTATCGTAAAACAATGGTTTGAGCGAGCCACAGTTGACGAACTTTAAGGTCAGCTCACTGTGCGGGGGCACGCGCTTTGAAGTGCGAAACTTTTGCATACAGGCGCTGGTCAGATCCACATAAATAAGGTGGTTGAAGCTCGGAGACTGTTGAATTTTATGAATATACATATTGCCATCTTCAGATATCGGGATGGCGTCGTATTCTTGCCATTGCGACGAGGGGGTTAAATCCGTGAGTACGCGGGAGTAAAGCTTTTTACTAAATACAATCGGAAAATTCTCATGCATTTGGCTGCCACCGTCGGCAAAGTGGCCGCTGTAAACATCCGCTTTTACTTCTAACTCCTCACCACGCATTAAGCGTTCAATATTAAACTTTTTAGGTTTAATGGTGACCAGTTCAGCATCTCGCACCAAGCTAAGAAATGCCACCCCTGGGGTTTCAATTTTATATACCACCTGGACATTATTTGGAAATTGATAGCGTGGTAGGTTCAGGGCATAAATTCCCGCGCCCTGATTAATTAAAACCATAGGGTGCTCCCCATAATATGCGGGATTGAGCGGAGGTGGCTCTTGCTCTTCTTTAGCGTGTACACACAAAGTTATCAGAGAAAGTAAGAGGGTCAGTATTGTTTTGTTCATCATCATAGCAAGGATATATGTTGGTGGCGTAGGCCGTTTCGTATTAGAAAATGCACCTGTCGGTGCTTAAGTATTAGGCTAGTATAAAGCATTATTCTTTTATCTGCTTGACTATGTAATACGATATTCCAGACTCATAAGCAGCTACAACTTATTACAATTAGTTTGCCACAGCGGTGGCATTTTCCTTTATTATTAGCACATGAAATTAATGATGTTTGGATTGCAACTATATGATCTTTAGGTGGTTAAAATGGCTGTTCGTGGTGGTGTGTGGCTTACTTTTAAGCCTGTACATTGCACGACAACCATTGAGCACTAAGCTTGCTAACCATTATTTGCAACCATACAACTTGCAATTGAGTTGTTTAGATTGGTCATTCGGCAGTTGGCGTGCAATCCATATTGAATCATTGTGTTTAACCGCAGAGACTTTTGCGGTTAATTTGCGCGATATTAATGCGACACGCTCTGATGTTTATATTTCTCAGCTAGACGCTCGGTTAAAACAGACACAGCAATCACAGCAACCGATGCGTTTTACACCCCTTGCTCTGCCTTTGCCAAACAGACCTTTGCTTCATATCGAGCATATCAGTATTGAAGGCGCTCCGTGGGGTGGACAAATCAACGCTTCTTTAACAGAGCGTAAAGCGAATCACTTTTCGCTGTTGGGGGATGTTATTGCCGATGTACATGTTCAACCCAGTGAAGTTCAGGCCAACGTTGATTTACAAAGCCCTGTGCTGCAAGGACTCTTGCCTGATTTTGTTACCTCGTTTACCGGTGATGCAGATGTGGTATTTCAAGGAGAGCATGCAACGGTAAGTGTCGCGCCAAAACTGGCTGCTAATATTCCCAACCAAGGCTGCCAGTTGCCGCTGCAAAGTACAGGAACAATCCAACTGAATGTGGCGCTCAACAGCCAAAAAGTTATCACCGATGCTTCGGGTTTAACTACTACTTTTACCCCACAGGAGTGCGATACCCTGTTGCCAAAAAATTATAGAGAGCAGTTTGAAGTGCTGGTGGGTGAGCCATGGACGTTGGCTTTGCCTACGCCGATTAATTTTCAGGATGGTCGCATCGAAACACAAGAAGTTCTTTTACGCACTAACGCGCAAAGTAGTGTGTTGGTGTTACAAAAGTTACAAGCACAAATACAGGATAAGCAATTTAAAAGCGAATTAACATTTGCTCACAACACTAAGCTACTCGGGAAGGCGTCACTTGATGGTACATTGCGCTATCAAAATAGCGAATTGTACGTAGATAGCCAGCTAATGTACCAAAGTGAGCATTTACCTTTTGTGGCGTTTGAACACCAAAACAGCCAGCTTGAGGGTAGCGTTAAACTTGTGATGGGGTCTGCTGTTCGCACATTGTCACTGGTGGCTAAGGGCGGTATTGAAAGCGCGTCAGTGAGTGGGGTTGAAATAAGTTCAGGTCAGTTAGATATTGAAGGCGCGCTTGACTTTACTGATACGCTAAGTGGTGAGGCAAGGGCAAAGATAACCGCACCGGAGCTTAAATTTACGGACGGTCATAGCAAGCATAATCGGCTTGAAGTGAATGCAAAACTTAGCGCGGATCAGCAATTGACGTTAGACAGTGAGCTTAACGTAGATAAGGTCACTCACACCGACAAACAGCTGAGCGGGCTTACATCCAAATTTACCGTGAGTAGTGATTTAACACATGGTGAAATCTTCTCTGCGCTCTCGGGGCAAACAAGGTTGGCACAGTTACAGTTACCTAAACTCGCAATAAACGATATTCACATTGATAGCAAGGTACAGCAAAGTCGTGGCGGCGCGTTTGAGCATTATATCCAAGCTGCGGGTATGGAGGGAGTTTTAAAACACCAGTATTCGCCACAAGCGCACCCTTATCAGTTAGTGGTAAGTGCTAAGCCTGTGACTAAGCTACAACCGATATTAGCGCAACTTATCCCTCAGCTTCAGCTGAGTGAAGGGAATGTAAGCATTGTGGCGAATGGGGATTTAAACCTACAAACCGGTGACTTTAAAGCACAGTTCGACGCGGTATCAGCTCTGTATGACACTCATTATATTGATGATATTAATACACAAATTAGTGGTCAGTTTAGTTCAGGTAAGATTAATATAGCGGACTCTAAGGTGACCGTAGGGCAGGTACGCTCAGGTGTGGTGCTCACGAATGTGTCTGCACAGTTGCAAGTAGAGGACAACTTAGCGCAATTACATGACCTAACTGCGCAGGTGTTTGATGGTCAAGTTCACTTAGCGTTGCTTAAGCTATCGAGTGCACCGCAGCAGTTACAGCTCAAGGCTCAGGCGCTTGATTTAGCATTACTCGCGCAAGCAGGAAGAGATGCAGGTGTTGAACTCAGTGGTAGAGTATCAGGGATATTTCCGGTAAGTATTGAAAATGGAACCGTGAGCATTGAGCAGGGCAAACTGTTCAATGCTGGGGTTGGCAATCTCAAGGTTGCACAAAATGCTTCAATTGAAGCACTTAAAACGCAGCAACCAAGCCTTGAGTCGGTCATTGGGGTTTTGGATGACCTCACAATAGATACGCTGAGTAGCGATGTGGTGCTAACCTCCGATGGTTGGTTGACCTTGGGGGTACAGATTGTCGGTGAGAACAAAGCCCAGGCACAGCCTGTGAACTTTAACTACACACACCAAGAGAACATATTTACGCTTTTTAGGGCGTTGCGGCTGAGCGACGAGATAACCCAAAAAGTGGAAGACGCTTTAACTAAACAGGAGCAAAGCCCATGAAATGGACCCTAATACTGGTGAGCTTTTTGTGTCTAAGCGCCTGTACTCACAAGGTACAGGTTGAGACCAAAGAGCCAATCACAATCAATTTGAACGTCAAAGTGGATCATGAGATCCGCGTTAAAGTTGACAAAGAACTTGATGATTTATTCAGCGATGACAGCGAACTATTCTAAGGGAGAGAAACATGAAAGCGAGCAAATTATTAGTGACATTCACAGCCCTTAGTATGGCGTTTTCGGCTTGGGCACTGAGCTTAGACAGCGCGAAAAACCAAGGTCTGGTTGGTGAAACGGCAAGTGGCTACTTAGCTGCGGTTAGCAGCAATGCTCAGGTACAGGCCCTGATAGATGATGTAAACGCCAAGCGTAAAGCCAAGTATCAACAATTGGCGAAGAAAAACGGCATCAGTTTGTCTCAGGTGGAGGCACTGGCGGGTAAAAAAGCCATCGAGAAAACGGCTAAAGGGCACTATGTTAAAGTGAATGGCAGCTGGGTGAAAAAGTAAAGGCTCACTAACGGGGCAAAGCAATGCCCCGTTATCTTCTTTTAAATCATTTGTGTCGTGTTAGCATAACGTCCATTGTTATTTTTTATAGCAATTTCTCAGTAATTGCTGCCAAAAAGCTTCACCTTTTCGTCTTGCCAGACGAATATTGTGCTCGGGAATACTCTCAGGTTCATCGTAACTGTCTAATGCCTCGGCCATGCTTTGTTCACGAATGATATGCAATGTTGGATAGGGCGCTCTATTGGTATAGTTTGCCGCGTCGTCTTCGTCACTGTCGGCAAATACGTAGTCTGGGTGGAAGTTTGCGATTTGATAAGTGCCTTCATAACCTTGTACTGCAATCATGGCATTGGCCAAATCGACTAAATCCAAAAAGTCGTCAAACTCTCCAAAACCTTCAGTAAAAATCAGTAAAGCGGTTTCTTTGCCTGTGTCGTCATTCATGGCTGCACATTCGTCTAACATGTCCATCACAGCATCGTCATGGCTGACAGCCGTTGAAACGCGATAATGAATCGCGTTTTGCTCCACTTCTTGGCGTGCAAACGGGCAAAAGTTAAATTTCACAATGACTGAGCTGACCCAATTTTGCATGATTTGCTGCGGGCTTAAAGAAGATGTTGTCATGGTCGATATCGCTCTAGTTTAGTTGCCTGTTTAATAAGTCTAATGTTTTCTCAACCGCGCCTTGGTTTTGCTTGAGGCACTGTAGCGCCAGTTGGCCTTGCTTTTGACGTTGAGACTCGTCTGTTAATAGCGCACACACGCGCTGTGCTAGTTGTTCTTGACTCGCCACTGTGGTAGCACCTTTTAACGTTAGTAGCTCTGGGTAAATATGTGCAAAGTTATAGGTATGTGGACCACTTAGCACTGGCACTGCGAATGCAGCGGCTTCAAGTGGGTTATGGCCACCGCGTGCTATTAAACTGCCGCCAATATAAGCAATGTCAGCACAGCCAAATAACATCTTAAGCTCACCTAGCGTATCAGCGAGCAGCACCTGACTTTGGCGGTCAAATGTTTGGCTGCGACGACAGTAAGTTAGACCGGAACTGGCGAGTAGGGCTGCAACCTTATCAAATTGCTCGGGGTGACGTGGCGCTATGATCAGTAAGGCGTCGGGATGAGATTGCAATACCTGTTTGTGGGCAGCCAAAACGTGCTCATGTTCATTGGGGTGTGTGGAGCCTGCCACCCAAATTGGGCGGCCAGAAAATTCAGCCTTGAGCTGCTTTGCTGCTTTAATATCTGCGTCATTGGGCTGAATATCAAACTTGATAGAGCCCGTTACTGTAACTTTTTCTTCAGTCAGTCCCAATGCGATAAAGCGCTGTGCATCTTGCTCATTGTGGCTGGCAAGCGCGTCAATCGATGCCATTATCCAGCGGCTTATGTTTGGGAACTTTTGATAGCCGCGAAAAGACTTTTCGGAGAGTCGTGCATTGATAACGCACACGGAACAATTTGCTTGCTTGGCATGGGTGAACACATTTGGCCACAGCTCCGTTTCTAATACAACCAACAACTTGGGCTGAAAACGTTTTATAAATCGCTTGCTGGCAAAGTAAAAGTCGATGGGCAAGTAACATATAGCTATGTCGTGGCCAATACTTTGTGAAATTTGTGCTCGGCCGGTGGGCGTGTTACACGTGACCATCACTGACTCGCTTGGATGGGTCTGGATAAACCTTTTTATCAGCGGCGTAGCGGCGAGGACTTCGCCCACAGAGGCGCAATGAAACACCACAGGTTGCTTTACTACTCGCTGGGTATCATATATGCCCAAACGTTCTGCAAAGTGTTGCTTATAGCCAGTATTTTTCTTACCACGAACAACATATAGATACAGTAAAATAAGCGGGCTCAATAACGCGAGCGTAAGAGAGTAAAGTAAACGGGTCATAGCACCTTGGTAGCGATTTAAAACGCCATTTTAGCCTGTTCAGCGCATATAGTGAAATACTATAACAAAATTACACATTTGAGACCGTGCGAGTAGCACAGTTATTTGCTAACATGCTTTCACTTTTATCCACTTAACAGCTGTTATTTTATGTCGTTAAAACTCTCGTCCTGTGTCGCAGCGTTCGCGCTGGTGTTTTCGTGTTTTAGTTATAGTGCACCAACTGCCTATTTACCTATCTCAAAAGACACGTTATTAGAATATCAGATAGACCGTATGTTTGCGCTGACCAATGGCGTGCCAATGGCAAAGCCCTATCGGATCAGCGAGGTAAATATTGCGCTTCAAAAGCTGCGCAGAATTGACGAACCGCTTTATCGCCATATTCGCGAACGGTTAAAAAAATTCCAAGGACAAGACGAGATCGTCAGACAGGGCGTTAAACTTAGATACGACTCTGGCACACAAGTGAAATTGGCGAACGATAGAGGTAACATTTCGGGTGAATACGCGGAACTGTCACTTGATGGCGTATGGCGTGGTAGCAGCAACTCCTTGTTACAAGTTGGTATGGATTATCGAGTACGCCAAGGGGATTTAGTACCATACAACACATTTTATGCTTTGGCGGGAGACACTTTTCAGCTAAACCTAGGCTACAAGGAGCATTGGTTTTCACCATTTAAGAGCTTTGCACAAGTATACTCGAACAATGCAAAGCCTTCGGCGTCGGTATCGCTGGGTTTGATTGCACCACTTAAAAATTGGTGGAACTTTGACTTTGAGTTGTTTTATTCAGAGCTAGACCGCCAAGAGCAGGGCATCGTCTACCAAGGTCAATTGCACGATGGTTCGCCTAAACTTGCGGGAACCCATTTTAGCATTGAGCCCATTGAAGGCTGGACAATCGGTTTGAACCGTATGATGCAATTTGGTGGTGGCCCACGTGAAGTTGGCACAAGTGATGTACTTAAAGCCTATTTTGACCCCTCTGGGAATGACAACAAAGGGAATGGCTTGAGCCAAGATGATGAGTTGGGAGACCAGTGGGCAACGCTCACCAGCACATTACAAACCAATTTTTATACCCCCATTGAGTGGTATTTTGAATACGGTGGCGAAGATACTAAAAACCACAGCAACGTTCAGTTTGGTAATACTGCAGCAAGCTTTGGGGTGTACCTACCTCAGTTAACTCAGGCTACAACGTTACGCTACGAATATACCAATATGCACAGCTTATGGTACGTGAATGAGATATATCCCACAGCGGGCAACACTAACAAAGGCTTTGTGGTGGGTCATTTTGCAGCGGATCAACGGGTATTTGGTGATGCAGCTCCAAGCAAAGTACATACACTCGAGGCGACGTACAGTAGCGATCACAGCAGTATGTGGCGCCTGAAATATACGCAGATAGATAACCAGAGCGGCTATGTGAATGAGTTTGACCAAGTTGGGGCAGACTACGAACAAGCGCGTGCGCTTGAGCTCAGTAACAGCCAAATTATTGAAGGTCGCCACGTTGAAACCACATTAAGTGTTGGTAAAGATGTATTCGGTGAAAGTTATACTTGGCTGTCGCTCAATGTATACTGGTAAAATACGATTAAGTTTAAGAAGTTATACCCAAAAGCGGTAATATAGGAATGAATATGTCGCAAAATGAACACATTCAACAGAGTTATTTAGCGAGTCTTGAGCGCCATCAGACATTATTTGAAACCATGGCAAATTACCATGAAGAATGCCTAAGACTGTTAGAAGCTTGTCACAGTACTTTGGCCAAAGGCGGCAAGGTGATCTGGTTTGGTAATGGTGGCAGCGCAGCTGACGCTCAGCATTTGGCTGCTGAGTTTGTGGTGCGATATAAACTGGAACGTGGGCCGCTTGCGTCCATTGCGTTGACAACGGATACCTCTATTTTGACCGCACATAGTAATGACTATCACTTTGATACGGTATTTGAGCGACAAGTGCAGGCATTATGTAAACCTGAAGATTTAGTCATTGGTCTGACTACCTCAGGCACCAGCGCCAACATTAATCTTGCTTTGACAGCTGCAAACGAAATTGGCGCGAATACTGTCGCATTGACCGGCCGTGATGGCGGTGAAGTTAAAAATATCGCTAAATTACCCATCATCATTAAAAACGATGAAACAGCGCGTATCCAAGAAGCACACATGTTTATTGGACACTGGCTGTGTGAAGCGGTAGATATGTTGGTAGCGGAGCAACAGTAATGGAGTTTTCTCGTTTACAAAAGCTAAACCAAGCACGGATTTTGGTGGTTGGCGACGTGATGCTGGACCGCTACTGGCATGGTGATACTGGGCGGATTTCACCCGAAGCGCCTGTGCCTGTGGTTAAGGTAAGTAGCTTGGAAGACAAAGCGGGTGGTGCAGCAAACGTTGCGAAGAACATTGCTCATTTGGATGGTCAGGTGGGCTTGTTAGGACTGATTGGTGAAGACGACAATGGCGTATCGCTGACTAGGATCTTAGAAAGCGAGAAGATTGCTTCACAGTTAGTAACGGTCGAAGAATTACCGACCATTGCCAAAATGCGTGTCATCAGCCGCCATCAGCAGGTTGTGCGTTTAGATTTAGAAGAAACGTTCAGTGAACAACACAGCCGTCTATTGCTAGCGCGCTTAGAGCAAGTGCTTGATGATTATGATTTTGTTTTGTTTTCAGATTATAACAAAGGTGCTTTGAGTGCGATTAAAGACATGATCGCATTAGCAAAGGCTGCGGGTAAAACGGTTTTAATTGACCCTAAGTCTAGTGATTTATCGTTGTATCGTGGAGCGGATTATATAACGCCAAACCTCAACGAATTTAAATTAGCCGGTGGCAAGGTTGGTAGCGAGCAAGAATTAACAGACAGCGCGCGACAACTCATTGCCGAGCATGGTATTGGTGCTATGCTCTTAACTCGATCTGAGCAGGGCATGTCACTTATTTGTGCAACGCAGAAGCACGACTTTCCAGCGCAGGTACTCGAAGTGAGCGATGTGACAGGTGCGGGAGATACCGTTATTGCAACGCTGACGACTATGCTAGGCGCGGGAATGGCCCCTAAAGATGCTGTTGAAGTGGCTAATATCGCAGCGGGCATTGCGGTAAGTAAGCTAGGTGCTGCAACCGTATCACCCGAAGAGCTAAGCCGTAAAATGGGGCAGTATCTACGTCAAACCGGTGAGCATTATCAAACCCCGTTTGATGATGTATTCAAACACATTGCATTTGCCAAGCAAAACGGTGAGAAGATAGTATTTACCAATGGTTGCTTCGATATTTTACATGCAGGTCATGTTCGTTATTTAGCTCAAGCCAAAAGCATGGGCGACAGACTTGTGGTTGGCCTGAATAATGATGAGTCAATCACGCGCTTAAAGGGTCCACAAAGACCCATCAACGCGTTAAAAGAGCGCGCTATGGTGTTGAGCGCTTTGGCGTCAGTGGATTGGGTGATCCCATTTGGAAGCGAGGCTGAAAACGACACCCCTGCGAAGCTGATTGAGCAGATAAGCCCAGATATCCTAGTTAAGGGCGGTGACTATAAAGTATCAGAAATTGCAGGAGCCGATCATGTGTTGGCTCAGGGCGGGCAGGTTGAAGTGTTAGCCTTTTTAGATGGCTGTTCAACCTCTGGTATTATAGAAAAAGCCAAGCTTGGTAAAACCGCTAAGTCTTAGCTTTGTAGCGCTTGCCAATAAGATTGCTGTAATAGCAGCCAATCGTCTTGTGTAAAATAAAAGGTCGGCCATTTGCCGGCCTCTTTATTGAATGAGCGCTCCAAACGGCTAAGGTTAGCCTGCTGCCATGTTCTGCTTGGTGTTTTTAACTCGCCTCGGTCAAAGTCAATGAGATAGACTTCATCACACTCATCAAACAAAATATTATTAATATTTAAATCAGCATGATAGACACCAGCTTGATGAAAGCGCGCAACCGTTTGGGCAACTTTTTTCAGCGCTAGATGGTTGGCAGGTTCGGCTCGTAAGCGCTCACAAAGACTCTGCGCGCCCTTTACTGCTTCGGTAATGAGGCTGCCACGATAGACCAGCCCTGTTCGAGATATTTTGGCCGCCACTGGCTTTGAGATAGGTAAGCCGAGCTTTTCAAGCTGACAAAGCAGTGCAAACTCTTGATACACACGGGTGTTTTTTAAACCGGTATATAGGTATTGATCAGATAATAATTTACCGACTAAACCACCACGCCAGTAGTGTTTTAGTACATTAACTTTTTGATGATGCTCAAAAAACCATGCAGTGGAACGACCTTCTTTGGTGGCAACAATGGCATTTTTTGCTTGCCAAAATTGTGCATCAAACCAGTTTAGATCGATTGTATCTTTGTTTATATCTGGCGTTAATAAGTAGTGATTGTTGGTCGTGGTGATCTTCATCGACAGGTTAATTCGGCTAAAAGTTGCTGCAAGTGTAACGTGTTTTTTGTTGACCATAAACTTGCAAAGCAAATTGATTAATTTAAGATCTGGCGCAAATATTTTTGATAAGTAGGAAATTTGTGTCTCAGCCTCCTCGTTCTATTTGTATTCTCAGGCTCTCCGCGATAGGTGATGTATGTCATGCTGTTGCAGCGGTACAAGCCATTCAAGCGCGTTATCCTGATGCTGCGATCACTTGGGTGATAGGCAAAGTAGAAGCAATGTTATTGGCAGACTTACCAGGGGTTGAGTTTGTTGTTTTTGACAAAAAACAGGGTAAAGCGGCTTATCAAAATTTGAAAAGCACCTTTAAGGGGCGCAAATTTGATGTGTTGCTACACATGCAAGTAGCGCTGCGTGCTAACCTTGCCGCTCGATGCATTCCTGCCAAGCTTAAAATTGGTTTTGATAAGGGCCGTAGCAAAGAGCTGCATTCCTTATTTATCAATAAGCGTATTGCGCCACAAAACGAGCCGCATGTGCTGGAAGGCTTTCAGCAGTTTGCTCGCACCATTGGTGTTCAATGCGACACGCCAAGTTGGCATATGCCTGTATCTGCAGATGACGAACGCCAAGCATCGGCTTTGTTGGCACAGTGTAATGATAGAGTCTTGGTGATATCACCTGCGGCTAGTAAAGCGGCGCGCAATTGGTTAAGTGAGCGCTATGCAGCCGTTGCTGAGCATGCGGCTGCACAAGGGTTTTCAGTGGTGATCACCGGTGGACCTACATCCTTAGAGCAAGAGCTGGCCAACGCGATTTGCCAACAGGCACAATGTGATATCACCAACTTAGTGGGCAAAACCCAGTTAAAGGTATTACTGTGTGTTTTAAAACAGGCAAGTTTAGTATTAGCGCCTGATACAGGGCCTGCACATATGGCTGTAACGGTTGGTACGCCAGTCATTGGCTTGTATGCTCATTCAAACCCGAAACGCACTGGGCCTTATCTGTATCAGGACTATGTGGTTGAGGTGTATCATCAAAACTTGCTCAAGCAAAAAGGCAAAACGGCGCAGCAATTACCATGGGGCGTACGCGTGAAAGGGGATGACTTGATGCAGCAAATTCAAACCGAGCAAGTTATTGAAATGTTTGACCATGTAGTAGAGACAGAAAAGCTATGAGCAAGCAGCAAAACAAAGCGATTTTTTTAGACCGAGATGGCGTGATTAATGTTGATCATGCCTATGTTCACAAGGTCGAAGATTTTGAGTTTATTGATGGTGTATTCGAAGCCTGTCAGCAGTTTATTGCCCAAGGTTATATTATCGTTGTGGTGACCAACCAATCAGGCATTGGCCGTGGGTATTATGACCAGCAGCAGTTTGCCACATTGAGTGAGTGGATGTGTGGTGAGTTTGCAAAACATCAAGTCACAATCAGTAAGGTCTATTACTGTCCGCATCACCCTGAAAAAGCACTCCCTGAATTTCAAAAAGAATGTGACTGTCGAAAACCTAGCCCAGGTATGCTCAATGAGGCAATCGCTGAGTTTGATATTGATGTCAGTGAAAGTGTGATGGTCGGTGATAAGCTGTCGGATATTGAAGCTGCCAGAGCCGCGGGAGTTAATCTTGCGATTTTGGTAGAGTCTGGCCAATCCTTCAGTGATGAAGCAAAGCGTCAAGCTGATCATGTGTGTACCTCTTTAAGCCAAGTCCCGGCGTTATTACCGCTTGTCTCATAAGTATTTACTTTAAGACTTAGCACACCATAATCACAACCCGTGCATTTACGGGTTGAACCTTTTACAATAGCAACCCAGTTTGATTGACCCAGTACACGCTTAGGCACTCTCACGTGATGGTAAAATGGCGTGTACATTGGGACCCGTGCAAATAATGGAGACTCCAAATGAGAGCATCGGCCTTTTATAGCCAGCTACAGCAACAGCTTGAAGAAGTAAAAGCTGAAGGTTTGTATAAAAATGAACGCGTGATCACTTCTTCTCAACAAGCGCAAATCGCAGTTGAAAGCGGCGAATCAGTAATTAACTTCTGCGCAAACAACTATTTGGGATTAGCAAATCATCCAAGCCTTATTGCTGCTGCCAAGCAAGGCTTGGACGCGCACGGTTTTGGTGTTGCATCGGTTCGTTTTATTTGTGGTACGCAAAACATTCACAAAACTTTAGAAGCAAAAATCAGTGAGTTTTTGCAAACAGAAGACACTATCTTGTACTCGTCATGTTTTGATGCCAATACGGGTTTGTTTGAAACGATTTTAGGCCCTGATGATGCAATCATCTCAGATGCGCTAAACCATGCCTCTATCATTGATGGTGTTCGCCTATGTAAAGCTAAACGTTTCCGCTATGCTAATAACGATATGGCTGATTTGGAGCAACAGTTGATTGCTGCAACACAAGCAGGTGCTAAAACTAAACTGATTGCTACAGATGGCGTGTTCTCAATGGATGGGGTTATCTGTAATTTGGAAGCGGTATGTGACTTGGCTGACAAATATGATGCATTGGTGATGGTTGATGACTCTCACGCGGTTGGCTTTGTAGGTGAAAATGGACGCGGTACACCTGAATACTGTGGTGTTATGGACCGCGTTGATATCATCACGGGTACCTTAGGCAAAGCGCTTGGTGGCGCTTCAGGTGGTTATACATCAGGTAAAAAAGAAGTGATTGATTGGTTGCGCCAGCGCTCACGTCCGTACTTGTTCTCAAACTCATTGGCACCATCAATTGTCACAGCCTCAATCGCCGTATTAGATATGCTAAAAGAAGGTAAAGAGTTACGTGATACCTTGTGGCGTAATGCCGCGTACTTCCGTGAAAATATGGAAGCGGCTGGTTTCACATGTGCGGGTAAAGATCACGCTATTATTCCTGTGATGTTGGGTGATGCTAAGGTTGCTGCGCAAATGGCTGATAAATTACTGGCAGAGGGCATTTACGTGACTGGCTTCTCATTCCCTGTCGTACCAAAGGGGCAAGCGAGAATTCGTACTCAAATTTCAGCTGCACACACACAAGAGCAGCTTGATAAAGCGATTGCTGCCTTCACTCGTATTGGCAAAGAGTTGGGTATTATTTAATTTTAAAGCGAAGCGGTGGCTTCCTTGTTTTGAGTAACGATTATGAAAGCTTTATCTAAGTTAAAAGCCGAACCAGGGATTTGGATGACGGATGCGCCTAAACCGGAAGTAGGGCACAACGATCTGTTGATTAAAATCCGCAAAACTGCAATTTGTGGCACCGATGTACATATCTACAAGTGGGATGAATGGGCACAAAACACCATTCCAACGCCTATGGTTGTAGGTCATGAATATGTGGGTGAAGTGGTTGATATGGGCCAAGAAGTACGTGGCTTTAACATTGGTGATAGGGTCTCTGGTGAAGGGCATATCACGTGTGGTCACTGTCGTAACTGTCGAGCAGGTCGCGTACATTTATGTCGTAATACGACGGGTGTTGGTGTTAACCGAGAAGGGTCGTTTGCAGAATACTTAGTGATCCCAGCCTTTAACGCGTTCAAGATCCCAGATAACATTTCTGATGAACTGGCTTCAATCTTTGACCCATTTGGTAATGCTGTTCACACTGCTTTGTCGTTTGACTTAGTGGGTGAGGATGTATTAATCACAGGTGCCGGTCCAATCGGTATCATGGCCGCTGCTGTTGCACAGCATGTGGGTGCACGTCATGTGGTGATCACCGATGTGAATGAGTACCGCCTTGAGTTGGCGCGCAAAATGGGCGCAACGCGTGCCGTTAATGTCGCTAACGAAAAGCTTGAAGATGTAATGAAAGAGCTGGGAATGACCGAAGGGTTTGATATCGGCCTAGAAATGTCAGGTGTCCCTGTGGCGTTCAATAGCATGCTCAATAACATGAATCACGGCGGTAAGGTTGCCATGTTAGGTATTCCACCTTCTGATATGGCGGTTGATTGGAACCAAGTTATTTTCAAAGGGTTAGTGATCAAGGGGATTTATGGTCGCGAAATGTTTGAGACTTGGTATAAGATGGCAAGCTTAATTCAATCAGGGTTAAACCTTGAGCCAATTATTACCCATCAATTCCATATCGATGATTTCCAGACTGGTTTTGATACCATGATCTCTGGTCAATCAGGCAAAGTGATCTTAAACTGGGATTAGTAGCCGTATTTTACATATCAAAGGCGACATCGGTCGCCTTTTTGCATTTTATGAGTAGTAAACTTTATGTCAATGAAACACATTTCTGTCGCACAGACCAAACAATTCTTAGAGCGTGATGATGTTGTGATTGCGGATATCCGTGATGAGAACAGTTTTTCGCAAGGGCATATTCCCGGCGCGGAGCACCTATCTAATGCGAATATCGCGCATTTTATGCAAGAAAAAGAGTTTGATCAGCCTATCATCGTGGTCTGTTATCACGGGATCAGCTCTCAAGGTGCCGCGAACTATTTGATTGAGCAAGGCTTTGAAGATGTTTATAGCATGGATGGTGGCTTTACTCAGTGGGCTTCAGAGTTACCGGACTTTATAAGCAAATGATTTTACTAGGGACGCATAATAATCCTCGTGCAGTCCAAGGGGCTGTTGATTATTTCAAAACACAGGGCATATCTGTGAGTTTGCGCTCCAGCGATGGTGTTAATGTTGAAGTGTGGGTCCCAGAAGCCTATCAGGAAAAAGCCGAAACTCTTTGGCAGGATTTTGTTACTAACCCACATGATCGCAAGTATGCAGACGCTTCGTGGCAAAGCGGACAAACCAACTCAGCATTGATCTACAGCGGTAGTGAGCTCAATATTTGGCAGCGCTTTAGTGCTTTGCATTGGTTTTTGAAACTGATTTTTGTATTGTGCTTAATCGTATTCAGCAGCTTTTATTTATTTGATGCGAACGCTATTTTCGCCAATCTACAGTTTAAACCCGACGCGCCATTGAGCTGGATAACGCCCGCGCTGTTACACTTTGGTGCTTTACATCTGGTATTCAACCTCAGTTGGTGGTTGCATCTCGGCCATCAAATAGTTCAGCGTACTGGTGCGCGCTACCTTTTTGTGCTCTTTATAGTCAGTAGTCTCGTTAGCAATTGGGCTCAATTTTTGATGGTCGATAGTCGCTTTGGCGGGTTAAGTGGGGTGGTCTATGCGCTGCTTGGCTTCGCTTGGATTTACAGCGTAAAACACCCAACACAAGAGCCCATTGTTGGTAAACCAATTGTTGGGTTTATGCTGTTATGGATGATTTTTGGCTTTACCGAGCTATTTTTTATCAGCATGGCAAATTGGGCGCATTTGTTTGGCTTGCTCAGTGGTATGTTAATCGCATTCATACAACCTAGGCGAAAAACAGCCTAGTGATATAAATACTTGGTGAATAGTACGTCACGGATAATTTCTTCACCTGTTTCTTCTTTTAATAGGTTTTTAAGTCTATCTGCACAGCGTCGACGAATTTCTTCACGGCCTGTAAGTGACTTGATGGTTTCTTCAGGCTCTTTGCTTAGAATTTGTACTATTGCATCTCTAAGCAAGGGAGTGTGATGCTCAACAACACCTATATTGCCAACATCATCTAGCATCAAATCTACTGTTACGCGCACATAACCAAGTTTTTTATTTGATTGACCAATGTAATTGGTAATGATATCTGGCTCAAAACCAAAGTAGCCTACATTGGAATTCGCTCGTGCTCCAAAGCTGCTCACAGCTAGCATAAGAATTGCGACAAGTAGATAGTAAGGCTTATTCATAACAATTAGAATTCCCATTGGTTCAACGGTATAGTTTGCAAGGCTAAGTGTATACGTAAATGTAATTAATTTACATATTTGAAGTGTATATCCTATTAAAATATCAGTGAACTTTTGCCAAGAGCGGGGGAGTGCTATGATATACGCGAGTTTATTTGATAGCAGATATTGTTTTGTTAATAACCCCATTTACCATTGATTTTGAATGGCATTCCGCACGCGAATGCTCGTACCTGCCTAATCCTGATGCTTCGATGATCTTGAATGAAGGCTCGTTAACTGCATTACTGAAAAGCCAAAGTGACCAATTTAGAGTCGATGTGTTGCGTGAGCAGTGGTTGGCAAGTAATGTTTTACATAAAGACTTACTTGGTGAGCAATGTAGACAGATACAATGTCGTGAGGTGCTACTCGTTTGCGACGATGTAGCTCGGGTTTATGCGCAAAGCTGGATTAGTACACAGGCCTCTGATTTAGGTGTGCGTCAACTCGGATCTCGACCCTTGGGAGAGGTTTTGTTTCAAGATGAATCATGGCAGCGCTCAGAATTAGAAGTTGCGTGCGTTAACAATCTTTCAGGATACGACGCTTTATTGAATGACTTGCAATTACCTCTACAAAGCATGTACGCGAGGCGTCGTGTGTTTACCAACCGAGAGGCCAAGATCATGGTCTGTGAAGTATTTTTACCTAAGGTGAATTATGCAGCTCAACTTGCTAAGTAGGTCGCATTTACCCGCTTATTTTCGGCTGATGAGAACAGATAGGCCGATAGGCACTTTGTTATTACTATGGCCAACTTATTGGGCGTTATGGATAGCAAATGCAGGTGTACCACCGATGCATTTATTGTTGGTATTTAGTTGCGGTGTTTTCATCATGCGCAGCGCTGGTTGTGTGATCAACGATTTTGCTGACCGAAAGGTAGACGGTGCAGTCAAAAGAACCTCAAATCGACCATTAGCCTTGGGGGAAGTACAACCGGGTGAAGCGCTAAGTTTGTTCATCGTACTAATTTTGTGTGCATTTGTGCTGGTACTGACGCTTAACTGGCAGACTATTTTACTGTCTATCGCTGCACTTGTGCTTGCGGCCTGTTATCCGTTTATGAAACGCTACACCCATTTACCTCAAGTTGTTTTGGGAATGGCGTATAGCTTTTCAATTCCAATGGCGTTTATGGCCAGTAACAATACTGTACCTGTGCACGCGTGGTGGTTGTTTTTAGCAAACGTTTTATGGACTGTGGCCTATGACACTATGTATGCCATGGTGGATAGGGATGACGATTTAAAAATAGGCGTTAAATCAACGGCTATTTTATTTGGTTGTTATGATAGGCATTGGATAGCTTTGCTTAATATTGCGTTTGTGTCATTACTTGCTTATGTGGGTATGCAGCTGTCGTTAGCTGGGTACTATTTTGCTGGATTAGTTGTGGCCGTAGCATTATTGGTGAAACTTCAAATAGCCATACACACTCGTGACAGAGACCACTGCTTTAACTCATTTTTGCGCAACAATCGGGTTGGTTTGGTAATATTTGTTGGTATCGCGCTGAGTTATATATAAACCAGAATTTTTAAAAAAAGGATGCCTTAAGCATCCTTTTTCAAAAATATGAAAATATTTATATATTTGATGCGCAAGCTTTGGCTTTCGCTGAGTTTTCTATCAAACCAAGTAAATGTTTGATGTGACCATCTCTGTTAACGTGATGGTTAGTTTGCACAACTAACTGCTCGTGGTTGATATCCTTATTTGTTTTCAAAATCACTAAACTTGGATCCTGTGCGATAGTATTAGCATGCTCAATGCTGGCTATAGCGAAGTGATTCGATTGTTTTAGGCCATCCATGACTTGATCAATGTTACCAATCTTCATACTGCTACTTTTATTAAGCCCATCAACAGCTTCATTGAGCATTGTTTGTACTTGCTTGGATTGTGAAAAACAGCCGAACATAGGGTAATCGTACAGCTCTTCTTTACGTAGTGAGTCTTTACTAGCAAGCGGGTGGTGTTTTGCAACAAACAGAATAAGTTGGTCAGGAAGGTAAATATCACTGACAACATTGCTAGCACTTTGCAAATAGACACTAATATCAATTTCCCCAAGCTGCAACTTACGGGTTAACTCATGCTCGTCTTGCAACTGCATCTCAATTTTAATGTTTGGGTAATCAGCAAGGAACTGACCACATGACATAGGTACAATAGAGCTAGCGTCGTTGGTGTAACCAATGACCAACTTCTGTTGATCTCTACCAAACAGGCTTTGTTTGATAGTTTTCTTGGTCATTTCTAACTCTGACAGCGTTGTTTTACAGTAACTTAAAAACATTTCGCCCTGTTCTGTAAGCCTCACAGAGCGTGTTGAACGCTTAACAAGTTCGCATCCAATTTCATCTTCAAGCGTTTGAATGCTTCTAGTCAAAGCTGATGTACTAATCTTTGTTTGTTCAGCAGCTTGTCTAAAGTGGCGCAAGTTACCTAAAGCGACAAACTGTTCTAGTTGTTCAAATCTCATTCGAAATTCCTTTTAATTTCTACAAGTGACACAACGGTATTGTGTATTTTCCTAATACTAATACAAGTAATGGAAGATTGAAAGTGAAAATTTTACATTCTGCTTACAAAAGTCAATCGGGGTAGCTATCTCTAATTGCAATAAACTGATCTAAGTTGTTTATAAACAGATCAACAAGCTTTGGTTCAAACTGCTTCCCTTTCTCAGATTGTATCAGCGCTAACACTTTTTCTAAAGGCCATGAAGGTTTATAACATCGATCGCTACCTAATGCGTCAAACACATCAGCCAAAGCTGTGATACGGCCAACAATATCGATTTGTTCACCTTTGAGACCTCTGGGGTAGCCAGAACCATCCCACTTTTCATGATGCTGATGCGCTATTGTAGCGCCACATTGTAAAATTTCGTTAGAAGAATGTTGTAAAATTTCGTAACCAGTCTGAGCGTGGGTCTTCATAATTTCCCATTCAGCATCGTTCAGTTTGTCTGGTTTATTTAAAATTTCATCTGGTATGCTGATTTTTCCAATATCGTGTAGTGGCGAAGCGAGCTTGATGATCTCGGCGTAATAATCAGACAAGCCGTACAGTTGCGCCATTAGCATACTGTAGTGAGCGACCCTTTTGACGTGTGAACCAGTCTCTTTAGAGCGACGCTCAACGGCCTCACCAAGAATATAGGAGAGTTCTTTTTGTGAATCTTTTACCGTTTCTCTTAATTTAATATTGTCGTAGGCCAACGCGATGTTGTTGGCAAAAAACTCCAGCAGCTGTCTGTCAGTGCTTTTCATTTGCGAGTCTTTGCCAACATACAGCATGGTTTCACCGCCACCAGCGGAAGGAAAGTAGCCGACGTATTCCGTCTCTGTAGATCGAGATGCCTTGAGGTTATGAGATTCGATGAATAGCTCTTTAACATGGTCGGGTATTACGGATGAATTTGGTTCTACGCCTTCACCTGATGCAGCTAATAGCTTGAAGTGTGAACCTGACTCTTTACGGTTATTAATGGCGGCAGCACAATAAATATCGTTATCACTGAGCCCCATCACGTTAGACACATGTGCCAAAATAGTGGAAGCGAACTCCCTGACACTGTTGCATTTCAAAAAAGAGGATGAAGCATTAATTATTTGTTCTAATCCTCGTTTGTGTTTTTCAATGGTTTGAATGTCTCGATGAGCACGTAATGCTGAGTAGAGTAACGTTTTCAATTTAACTGCGGTTAACTCAGTTTTATTCTTGTAGTCGTTAATATCGTAGTCTCTGATCACAGATTCTTCAGGTGCTTCCCCAGGTTGACCTGTGCGTAGAATAAGCCTCACATCATGATTGGCTAAATCGTTACGAATATATTTTATCAGATCGAGCCCAGCATGGCTGGTCTCCATGACTACATCTACCAAACCTACCGAAATGAGCTGCTCTTTTTCGAGTATTGTTTTGGCTTCTTTTGCAGAATAAGCATGGTGAAAACGTAATGGTTTTTTTTCAAATTCAAAACCAGACAGAACTAGTTTTGTAACTTGGTGAATATCCTCCTCGTCATCAACAATCAGAATGTCCCAGTATTCAGACTTTAATTGTGGGGTCGTTGGTTCTTCAATAGAATCATCAGAGAAAAGAAAACTGCTCACTCGCTGGCCCTTTAATGACTGTTTACTTTGTCAGTATAGTCATTAAAGTCAGCATCTGCTTAATCAAGAAGTTGGCTTTTTCTCGATATTTTGCAATTCTATTTCTATGGCATCACACGAAATATGTATCTCATACAAAGAGATAATCAGTGACACGATGAGGCAGCATAAACTGGTGCCAAACAGAATGATGCCGGTCATCGCGACATCGATGAACAGTGCAAACATTGATAGAGTACACAGTAAAAATGCGACCACGCCCCATACTTGCATGAAGCGAATTAACTTAATGCGTCTTCTCAAGTTATCAATCTGTGCTCGAACTAATGGGCGGATACTGTCACCTTCACGGGCATTTAGCTCCCTGATGAGTTGTGCCAAAACTAAAAATCGATTTGTGTAAGCCAATAAAAGTAGTGATATCGCAGGAAATAAAAGTCCAGGAGTGGTTAGCGTCATTTGAGCCTCTTCAATAATCAAGATTGAGTAATAATTATGACAGATAATAGCTTTAAATGGCGATGCGTATTTACAACAGATAGCCTGCTTGAAGCGCATATCGTAAAAGGTTTGTTAAGCCAAGCTAGAATTGACTCTCGTGTGGATGGTGAACCTTTACTGGGAGGGATTGGTGAAATACCCGCTGATCAGGCAAAATTGAGTTTAATGGTTTATGAGATAAAAGTACGCGCAGCACAAAAAATATTGGTAGACTACGCGCAAAAGCAACTTACCTCAGACTGGCGTTGCAACCATTGTACAGAATTGAACGGACCAGCATTTCAATATTGCTGGCAATGTGGAAAACAAAATGACCAAAGCGAATAATTTCCAGCGCATCAGAGAACTTAACTATTTACAACAGGCTGTGTTAGCAGCGGCTATTATCGAAAGAATGTTGCCTAATTATGGACTATTTAGTGAAGCAACGGGGTTTGGTGATGAATCAGCCCTGAGAAATGCACTGAATGTCTGTTGGGAGAAACTATTGTTACCGAAAAGTAAGATTAGTCTCGAAAAGCAGATAGAAAAAGTTGAACCTAATGTACCTGAACTTGCTGAATTCGATATGTTTGGTACTTATCCCGCAATTGATGCGGCAACCGCATTGTTGGGGTTAATGCATGGTCTGATGGCTAAGGATGAGCAGGAGTTTATCAGTATCGCTAAGATATCTCAGGCGACGGTTGCTCGTTATGTTGAGTTTATATTGCTTAACGAAGACATTGAACCGGACAATAAATTAGTTCGAGATCATCCTGTGATGCAGTACGAGATAGAAGTTTTATCTGAGCTTATTGATTTTGTTGAGAATATGGGACGTATCGGCTCAGATAACGTCAAAGAGCTTAAACAACTCGCTATTGCTGATGGCCAAACGAACATAGGTTTGGCCATTTAAGCGCAAATTCGAGGGGATTCGCTTGCCCTACGAAAGTAGCAGCAGGTAAAATACTCGCCTTTTAATCAAGTCTTGGGAGAATCTGTGTGCGAATTTTAGGCATAGAATCATCGTGTGATGAAACCGGTATTGCGATTTATGATGATGAGCAAGGCCTACTTGCGCACCAACTGTACAGTCAGGTAAAAGTCCATGCAGATTACGGTGGCGTGGTGCCTGAATTGGCATCTCGCGATCATGTGCGTAAAACCATTCCCTTGATTGAAGCCGCTTTTGCACAGGCTGGATGTGGTCCAGAGTCTCTTGACGGTGTAGCGTATACAGCGGGACCAGGCTTAGTTGGTGCATTATTGGTGGGCACGTCAATTGGTCGCTCTTTGGCTTTTGGCTGGAATATTCCAGCTGTCGCTGTTCACCATATGGAAGGTCACTTGTTGGCACCTATGCTTGAAGACGACCGCCCAGAGTTTCCCTTTATTGCGCTGTTGGTATCTGGTGGCCACACTATGATGGTGAAGGTTGAAGGTATTGGTGAATACGAAGTGCTAGGTGAGTCAGTGGATGATGCCGCAGGTGAAGCGTTTGATAAAACGGCAAAACTACTCGGTTTAGATTATCCAGGTGGACCATTACTGGCTAAAATGGCTCAGCAAGGTGTTGCAAAACGCTTTGTGTTTCCAAGACCGATGACCGACAGACCGGGTCTTGATTTTAGTTTCAGTGGCTTGAAAACGGCAGCGGCAAATACCATTCGTTCAGCGGGGGATGATGAGCAAACTAAAGCGGATATCGCCCATGCTTTTCAAACAGCAGTCATCGATACACTGGCCATAAAGTGTAAAAGAGCCTTAAAAGAGACAAACATTAAACGTCTTGTTATCGCCGGCGGCGTGAGTGCTAATATTGAGCTAAGAAACAAACTTGAGCGTGTAATGCAAGGAATGCAGGGGAAGGTGTATTACCCACGTACCGAGTTTTGTACTGACAATGGTGCGATGATTGCGTTTGCTGGGATGCAGCGTTTAAAGGCCAAGCAATATGCACCGCTTGATATGAAAACGCAACCGCGTTGGCCATTGGATAGTTTAAAACCGCTTTAGGTCTTTTTTTGTCCTACTTTGGGCTCCTTACCTTGCAGGAGCCTTTTGATATTCTCTCTATGTCTGAAGATAATCACTATGGTTAGGAAACTCACTGGTAACGTGTAAATTGGTTTAATCCACCAAGTATACAGTGGTGCCAGCGTCACGGCTGTGATGGCAGCCAAGGATGAGTAGCGAGTGATCCATAAAACTACTAGCCAAGTACCGATAAGTAACCCGCCGAGCGATAAGCCTATTGGTAGCAGCGCACCAAATGCAGTTGCAACTGCCTTACCACCATTGAAGTGAAAAAATATTGGATAAATGTGGCCTAAACATGCAGCCACGGCAACAGCGCCAAGCCAAATAGGTTCAATCTGTAAGAAATATGCCCCCCACACTGGGATTGTGCCTTTGAGTATGTCGAATACTAATACCAGCACAGCAGGCAACTTACCACCCAACCGCAGTACATTGGTTGCGCCAGGATTATGTGACCCTGCAAAGCGAGGATCAGGCAAGCCGAACATACGGCAAACCAACACGGCTGACGAAATAGAACCAATTAAATAGGCACACAGACAGATTAAACTAACTAACACGTTTTTCCTTATTTTGTCTTGTGACGTTTTCGGCTATGATCGGCGTTTCTATGCCGACTGTGGATAACTTAATAAGTAGTCACAGAACCCAGTTATGCAATCAGTGGAGTATCAATGGATAAGGTCTATATCTCACAACTACACGTCGAAACTATAATAGGAGTTTACGACTTTGAGAAGGAAAGTAAACAAAGCTTGTACTTTGATATTGAGATGTTGACCGACATTTCGGCTGCAGCCCAAAGTGATGACATAAATTTTGCGCTTGATTATGCCAAAGTCAGTGAGCGGGTGATTGAGCACGCGACAGCTAAACCTGTAGAGCTACTAGAAACTTTGTTAGAGCAACTGGCCGCCATAATCTTGGCCGAATTTAATACTCAACAAGTAACAATAAAAGTGAGTAAACCTGCAGCGGTGCCTGCGGCAAAAACAGTTGGTGTTGAAATCACCAGAGTGAAAAGTTAGTTATGGCACAGATTTATATAAGCCTCGGTTCAAACGTAAATCGTGAACATAATTTAAAGGCGGGCCTTATAGCACTGATAGAGCACTTTCCTCACTATACACATTCTAGCGTTTACGAAAGTGAAGCGGTTGGTTTTAACGGCAGTAACTTTTATAACTCGGTGCTTGGTGCCTCAACAGACCTTTCTTTAGAGCAAGTATACGTGTTGCTCAAACAAATTGAGCTGGATAATGGTCGTACGCGTCAGGATAAAAAGTTTAGCCCACGAACTTTAGACCTAGATTTACTATTTTATGATGATGTGATTTGTGAGCAGCCAGCCCAATTGCCTAGAGATGAAATAACCAAAAATGCCTTTGTGTTGTTGCCGCTCTTTGAAATTGCGCCGGAACATATTCATCCCGTGTGTCAAAGAAGTATTGCCGATATTTGGCAAGCTTATAACAACCCTAATCAAAAATTGTGGAAAGTGGAGTTTTCGTTGCCGTGAGTATTATTGAAATTATCGTTTTGGCGTTAGTTCAAGGATTAACCGAGTTTTTACCTATATCGAGTTCTGCGCATCTTATTTTGCCATCGCAGATCTTAGGCTGGGCTGACCAAGGAACCGCTTTTGATGTGGCGGTACACGTGGGAACGTTACTGGCAGTCGTGATTTATTTTCGTAAAGAAGTTACAGACATTCTGGGTGCATGGTTTAGCTCCTTTGGTACGCAGGGGAAAAGTGATGATAGTCAACTAGGGTGGTGGATTTTGCTTGCGACCATTCCATCGTTAGTTATTGGCTACTTAGTGAAAGACTTTGTTGAGATATACTCACGCAATGCCTGGATCATTGCCACTACTACGGTGGTGTTTGGTTTACTGCTATGGTATGCGGATAAAAGCGCAAAGCAAATTAAGACCATCTATCAACTTAATTGGCTCAGCGCGTTACTGATTGGACTATCTCAGGTGGTTGCGATGATATTTCCTGGCACTTCACGTTCTGGGATCACCATGACTGTCGGCTTGTTGCTTGGACTAAATAAACAAAGCGCAGCACGCTTTTCATTTTTAATGTCTATCCCTGTGATAGCAGCTGCGGGGTCATATTACGTATATAAGCTTTCAAGCGGTGAAGAAATTATTAACTGGAATGCGATTGTGCTCGGGTCAGTATTGTCATTTATTACTGCCTACGCATGTATTCACTTTTTCTTAAAAGTCATTGAACGCATGGGAATGATGCCATTTGTGATCTACCGGTTATTGCTCGGTGGCGCATTGTTTGCTTTCTTGCTCTGGTAATACCTATCGTTTAACCGGGCCCGCATCAAACGATGCGGGCTTTTTTATTTTAATGCCAATGCAATAGCCTCTTCTCTAGCTAATGCTAATTGATGCTTTATTTCTGCTCCCTTAAATCCTTGTTCGATGATACTTTGCGGCGCAACGGCCAGTGCAGCTTGAGCCGCTTGTTTTAGTGTATCGATCACTTGGTTGTTTATCTGCTTGTCTGCTTTGGCAACTTGGCATAACAGCTCAAAACGTTCGGGGCGACGCCAAATGTCTAACCGATTAAACATAGCCAGTGCAGTTTGTGTTGTAACTTGATTGTGTGACAACAGTGATTGATGTTGACAGTAATCTCGTGCACTTTGCGCGTATTTATTAGGGATCTTTAGTTGTTGTTCAATTCCCTGCAACGCATCTAGTGAACTTGGCGCAAGCCACAGGCTAAATTGAATAAGCTTGTAGTTTAGCAAAGTGTCGTCAAGAGATTGGATGGCGCTTGCTAATTGCCTAGCATGTTTTTGGTTCCAGTAAGTGAGCATTGGCATGATTAAGGTCAGCGCACCTAGCTCGTGTAAGATATTACTAAACACATCAATTTGGCCATCACTTAGACTTTTTTCAATCTCCATCCAAACACGCTCTTTGGTAAGTGTTGCCAGCTCTTGGTTTGCCACCATTTTTGCCATTAGCTGTTGGGTTTCAGGTGCGATACTAAACCTAAGGTAGTGGTATCGAGCCCCAAAACGGGCGACCCGTAGCACGCGAAGGGGGTCTTCACTAAATGCCTCGCTGACATGGCGCAAGACACGGTTGGCTATATCTTGCTGCCCACCGTAAGGGTCAATTAAATTGCCTTGCTCATCTTTGGCGATTGCATTGACGGTTAAATCTCGACGGTATAAGTCTTGCTCAAGTGTGATGGAAGGCGAAAAATCACAAATAAACCCACCATAGCCTTGACCTTGTTTACGTTCCGTTCTGGCTAGTGCATATTCTTCTTTGGTTTTTGGATGTAAAAAAACGGGGAAGTCTTTTCCGACTTGGCTATAGCCAAGCGCCAGCATTTGCTCAGGCGTGGCGCCAACCACCACATAATCTCTTTCTGTAATAGGACGTTGTAGTAATTCATCACGTACAGCGCCGCCAACTAAATACACTTGCATCTTAGCCTCAAATAAACAAATTACGCAAAATAAGAAACAGGGTTTTAACTTACCGTGTTTTTTTGCCATTATAGGCACCATCATAACAATAAAGAGACGCATCGTGTATTTACGCTATTTTGGACTAAGCGAAAAACCGTTTTCCATTGCACCTAATCCTGAATATTTATTTCTAAGTGATAGACACAAAGAGGCACTCGCACATTTAACATACGGCTTGGGGGATGCAGGGGGCTTTGTATTGTTAACGGGTGAAGTGGGCACAGGAAAAACCACCGTAACTCGTAGTATGCTAGCACAGTTACCAGAAACAACTCAGGTAGCATTTATTTTAAACCCGGCGCTGTCGGAGATAGAGCTGCTCGCCAGTATTTGTGACGAGTTGAAAATCGACTATCCGGCTGAGCAAGCAAGCTTGAAAGTGTTGACTGATTTAATTAAGGCCAGACTACTTGAGAACCATGCTCTTGGTGGTCACACCATGTTGATCATTGATGAGGCACAGCACCTTGCTGCTGAGGTTTTAGAGCAACTACGTTTGTTGACTAACTTAGAAACTGACCATAAAAAGTTGCTGCAAATTGTGTTGGTAGGCCAGCCCGAGCTGCAACACCTGTTGCAGCGTAATGAGTTGCGCCAGTTGGCACAAAGGATCACCGCTCGCTATCACTTACTGCCGTTAACTCAGTCACAAGTGTATGCGTATATCCAACACCGACTACAAAAGGCTGGCAGTCAAACCATGATTTTTGATCATGATGCGATTGCGTATATGCATAAAGTGACCGCTGGGATCCCTAGACTTTTGAACTTGCTTGCTGATAGGTGTTTGTTGGGCGCTTACTCGGCGCAGCAGCAAGTGGTGGATAAAAAGATTGCGATGCAGGCGGCCAAAGAAGCGTTGCCTCTTAATTTAGTACCTGAAAAGTCCAGACCAGTCCAGCCTAAAGTTTGGTGGTTGTCATCAGCTGCGTTCGCGAGCTTTGCGCTTGGTTTTGTCCTTTCATTCATTTTTTAATTGGTGAGTTATGTCGTATTTAGTTAATGCATTAAAGCAATCACAGCAAGCAGGGCATAGTGAGCAGGATCATTTAGCTTACCAGCACCAAAAACAACTTAAACTCTATCGCACCATGATACTAGGCTTATCAGCGGTGGTGCTTGTCGGTGGCTTTGCTTTTGTAGGCTACCTAAGTGGACACTACCTGCAATCCTCGCTGGCACAACCAGCTGAGCCGGAACTCGCCAAGGTTGAGCAAAGCGCTGAGAAACCAAGTGAAGGTAAAAGTGAGGCTGCTCAAAGGGATGTTGCCAATGCTCCCGTGACGGCTGCAACCCCCCAAATACCCTCATCACAACCGGTAACGGTTAATACCGCTTTACCTGTGCAAGCACAACCTGTGACTCCTGCGATGGTAAATAACGCGGTTATGAACCCACAGGTGCAATATCAATGGATGTCGGTGCAAATAGGAGTGGATGCCAGCGGTCAACCTGTATATAGGCAGCAATTAGTGCCCGTGATGAACCAACAGGTAGTCAATGCGCCACCACAGCAAGCAGCGCCACAGGCTTGGCCACAGTCGCAGGCTTCAGTGCAAGCGCCGTCAACAGTACAAGGTGCGACGGAGGATCTCAGTCAATATAGAGTGTTGGGTAAACCACTGAACCAACCACTAGAGCAAGCCACTCAAGACCCTGAGTTGGCTGGCGTATCAAAAGAGTTGCAAGAGGCGTTCGCGCAAGCGGTAGCTGACACAGAAAATGCCCAGCCACATAACGTTACCGCCAGCAGTAAAGACTCTGCACGGGCAACACCTGTTGAATTGTTACCAGACGCATTGCAGCAGTCACTGCCAACATTGCGTTATCAGGCTCATATTTACGCAACGGACCCAGAAAAGCGCTGGATTAAGCTAAACAATCGGGAGTTATATGAAGGAGATAACATCGGGGCTCTCAAGTTGCTAGAGATCACGCCAGAGCAGGCCTTGTTTAACTTTGATGGTTATGAATTCAGCATGAAAGCAATGCAAGATTGGCTGCCATAGGTGTTATGGCAGCATTGAATGTTTAAAGAACTTCATTAGATTGAGGCTGAACTCCTCAGGTTTAATAGCAGCTTCAATCTCATCTTCAACCCGTTTACTGGATAGGTCTATATCTCGCACCTCAGTATAGTGCATGTTCTTGGCGTGATAAAAAACCTTCACCACAGGTTGTAGCGGTGTCTCCGGGTTACTTTGGCTAATGATTCCAACGCGTTGACTCTTTAACTTAACCAACGTGCCCACAGGAAATACGCCAATACACTGAATAAAAGCATTGAAAAGCGATTCATCATAGTGGTGGGGAACATGCTCGCGCAAGATTTTAAATGCGGCGACGGGAGTTTTACCCGTTTTATAAACGCGATCCGCGGTGATGGCATCATAGCTGTCGACGATTGCGACCATACGTGCATACTGAGAAAGCTCGTCGGCTGCTTTTGCAAATGGGTAGCCGCTGCCATCTAAACGCTCGTGATGAAATCCTGCAATTTCAGTTGCGATTTTACCCAACTTGGCACCGGAAACAATCTCATAACTATAGTGGGCATGTAGTTTCATCTGTTCATATTCATCAGGGCTCAGTGCACCTGGTTTATGTAGAATCTCATCTGGCACCTGAATTTTCCCGATGTCATGTAGCAATGCCCCCGTAGTGACTTGTTCAATAATGTCTCTCTCAAATGAAAGGTGTTTGGCTAAGATACTGACTAAAATCGCCACATTGATTGAGTGCTCTAACAGATACGCGTCTTTTTCTTTGATTTGTGCAATACATGCCAACGCGTCTTGGTTTCTAAATACCGAATCAATCAAACCACTTGCGGTATCCTGAAACGGTGATAAATCTAGCTGCTTGCCTTCTTTTAAATCAGAGAAAGTTTTTTGCTGTAGGGCTTTAGCCTGTTGGTAGAGTTCATTTGCTTTGTCCAGCTCACTCTCTATTGAGGTAGATTTATGCCAAGGGTCACGGGCCTTTTGAGCTGCTTTTTGAGGAGCTAAAACTTGTTCAGGCTCACCACTTACTGACTCTTCAGCTTGAGAGCTTGCTTCTTGGCTTGCGCTGAGTGTCTTATCGGGGTCTATTTCTACTGCCATCACACCCGACTTGAGTAGGTGTTGGATACCATCTTGTGTTTTCACCCAGCCTTGGTTCTTAACTTTTACATGACCAGTCTGCTTGGTCACGCCAACTACGAACATCCCTGGTTTTAACTCACTGATATCTATGGTTTTCACGGTTTTATCTTACAAGTGACAGGTAATTTAAGGTTAGCAAAGAATCCTTCAAATAAAAGCCAAGTAAGAACAAATTATGATGAGATTTTAGGAAAGAGATCTATTAAGTCACAGTATCGCGAAGGAAAAAAAAGCCAGCATACGTGCTGGCTTTTTCATTGTTGATAAGAGATTTATTCTTCGTCTTCAACCAAGGTCATCAGTGAGGTATTACCACCAGAAGCAGTGGTATCAATACTGATTGTCTTTTCAGTAACAAGGCGATTGATTAGCGTGTCATAGTACTCAGCACTGATCACAGGCAGAATTGCACCTGAGCGTGCAGCGAGTTGCTGACTGAAGTAACCTAAACGCGAAGAGCGAGCTGCAACGACCGCACCTGAAAGATGTGGGTGTGCCAAAATAGCCTGTAACTGGTTTGGCTTAGCAACTTGGAATACCCCTTCGGCAATACCTGTCGAGATAAACTTGTCTCTAAATGCTTGTGCTTCTTCGTAGAACAGCTCTGATGCCACGGTAATTACTGTGTTACCCGCAGCAAGTGCTGTGATAATAGAAATCGCCCAGAAGTTAAACGAGGTACTCTTATCCGCATAACATACCACACAACCGCGTGGCTCAAGGTGTAGGGTATTTGATTCACCCGTTGGACCCGGCAATGTTGTAAATGTACGCATACGTTTTTCGAGTCTATTCAACTGCGCACGAGCATCAGCGAGCGTTTTTGCTAAGTCGTCAGCCAACTCATCGATGATCTCAACAGTTGCTATCTTAGCAAGCAACTGACGAACAGCGGATACACGGTCATTTAGTGCGGTGTTGCGCCAAATCTTCTCATCACGCAGCGAGTTACTCATCAGTAAGTCAACCTGCTCTGCAGCGCCAGGGAAATCATGGGTCTCAAGTTCATCAGATGTTAAGTTAGTCATTTGCACGTTCTCTGGTGAGGCTTTCTCTTTCACCAAACGATACAAGTAATTAGGACCACCTGCTTTTGGACCTGTACCAGATAAACCACGGCCACCGAACGGTTGCACACCGACAATGGCACCGATCATGTTGCGGTTAACATACACGTTGCCCGCGCGAGACATTTTAGCTAAATACTGGCAACGCTCTTCAATACGAGAGTGAACGCCCATGGTTAAGCCGTAACCTGTGTTGTTGATCTGGTCAATGACCTTGTCTAAATCGTTTGCTTTGTAGCGTACGATATGAACGATTGGACCAAATACTTCACGCTTAAGCACGGATAAATCAGCAATTTCGTATAAACGTGGTGCAAAGAAGTAAGCACCATTTTCACTGTTATCTGGGATCTTAGATTCAAACAACAATTTACCGTTGCTCTTTAAGTATTCAACGTGTGCTGTTAGGGTATTCAGCGCTTTTTCATCGATTACCGGACCTACGTCAGTCGACAGTAAAGACGGGTCGCCAACATGTAGTTCTTGCAGTGCACCTTTTAACATCGTAATAATGCCATCGGCCACATCATCTTGTATGAACAATACGCGCAGTGCAGAACAACGTTGGCCCGCACTTTGGAAACCTGATGAAATCACATCATCAACTACTTGCTCAGGCAGTGCCGTTGAGTCCACTATCATACAGTTCTGACCGCCCGTTTCAGCAATCAAAGGCACTTGAATATCATTACGTTCAGCAAGAATTTGCGAAATTAACGTACCCGTCTCAGTGGAACCGGTGAACATCACCGCCTGAATACGCTCATCGGGTAGGATATGCTTACCAACTTCGCTACCACGCGCAACAACAGGTTGCACTACATGCTCAGGTAAACCTACCGTGTGCATTAGCTCGATACAACGTAGTGCGACATAGCTAGTTTGCTCAGCTGGCTTGGCAATTACGGTGTTACCAGTGACGATTGCAGCTGCAACCTGACCTAAGAAGATAGCCAGTGGGAAGTTCCAAGGGCTGATACACAAGATCACACCACGTGCTTCAAAACGTTCATCTTGCGCCAGCTCTTCCGCGCGAGCTGCGTAGTAGCGACAGAAATCAACGGCTTCACGTACTTCATCGATACTATCTTGTGCTACTTTACCTGCTTCTTTGATACAGATAGCAACCAGCTCATCATGGTGACGCTCCAGAATGTCAGCGACACGACGTAATAAATCTGCACGCTCTTTTACTGGTGTTTGTGACCAATCTGCAAATGCTTTGTCGGCATTTTCCACCATAGCTCTCATGTCATCACTTTGGTGTACGCGTACCTGACCGACCACTTCTTTGTGGTTGGCTGGGTTGCGAACTGCTAAGTAACCTTCTTTTACTGTGCTTTCGTCGATAAGGTGCTCGTTGAGCCAAGTATCAAGGTTTTCTTTGAATGGCGTAAGCACATTGATATCAGTCAAGTCCAAGCCTTTTGAGTTAGGTCGCTCGTCACCATATAACTCGATTGGTAGCTTGATCTGCTTGTTGAACTTATTACGAAGACCTTGCAGCGTTTCAACAGGATCTGGCAGTAGTGATTCAACTGGTTTAGAGGTATCAACAATGGCATTGACGAATGACGAGTTCGCGCCATTTTCTAGTAATCGACGTACGAGGTAGGCTAGCAAGTCTTCGTGTTGACCAACTGGCGCATAGACACGACACTGAATTTTATCATTTTCAACGATCTGATCGAATAAAGACTCACCCATACCGTGCAGACGCTGGAATTCAAAGCCTTGATTATCGCCCTTAGCAACCTCTAATATCGTTGCTGCGGTGTAGGCGTTATGTGTTGCAAACTGCGGGAAGAGCACATCACGTGCTTCAAGTAATTTAATGGCACATGCTTTGTACGATACATCCGTAGTTGCTTTACGAGTAAACACAGGGAAATGGTTTAAACCATCTTGTTGCGTGGTTTTGATTTCGGTATCCCAGTATGCGCCTTTAACTAGACGTACCATTAAACGACGGCCTACTCGACGAGCAAGATCCGCTAACCATTCAACAACGAAAATAGCGCGCTTTTGATATGCTTGAACTGCCAGACCAAACCCTTGCCAATCGCCTAGTTCATCGTCAGAAAATACGGCTTCAATGATATCCAGAGAAATATCTAGACGGTCTGCTTCTTCAGCATCAACGGTAAAACCAATATCATACTGTTTTGCAGCCAATGCCAGTTCTTTGAGTTTTGGCACGATTTCGCTCATCACACGCTCACGGTGACTAAACTCGTAACGAGGATGAATCGCAGATAGCTTAACTGAGATACCAGGGCTTTTAATTGGGCCTCGGCCATTTGCTGCTTTACCAATTGCATGGATGGCGTTCATGTAGCTTTTGAAGTAACGATCGGCATCAGCCATTGTACGCGCGCCTTCACCTAGCATATCGTATGAATATACGTAGCCTTTTTGCTCTTTTTCAGCAGCACGTTCGATAGCTTCATCAATATCTTGACCCATTACGAACTGCTTACCCATGATCTTCATCGCAAAGTTTACAGACTTGCGGATCACAGGCTCGCCTAAGCGGCCAATGGTTTTTTTCAATACGCCGAACTGTTGTTCTTTGTTCTTATCTGTGTAGTTAACCATTTTACCAGTAACTAACAGGCCCCAGCTTGAGGCATTTACGAATAAAGAATCACTGCTACCTAAATGAGAACTCCAGTCACCTTTGGCTAACTTATCGCGGATCAGGTTATCTTGAGTTTCCTTGTCTGGCACTCGTAATAACGCTTCCGCCAAGCACATCAGTACCACACCTTCTTCGGTAGAAAGTGAGAACTCGTTCAATAGCGCATCAACGCCATTTTGGCCGTCTTGGTCTTTACGAATGTTTAAAACCAGTTGACGTGCACGCTCCCATGCTCGGCTTCGAGCTGTAACGCCTACCTCAGCAAGTGGCAAAATATGATCGATAACTTCATTTTCATCAATACGGTAGAAGTCACGGATTTTTTGTCGGATAGGACAGCTAGTTGTCAAATCGCCGTTATAAAGCATAAGCAACCCTCAATAGTGTAGAGTCAAAAATACATGTAATTAGCGCCTGCACCCTTGGTGTAGTGCAGCAGGCCCATGGCCTTTTTAATTACGACAAATTTAATGCAGTGTGTTGAGTGCACCATATCATAATGATTTCAGTGTTTAAAATATCGCCATCACGCATTGTGTTGTATATCAGTTTTCGCGGCCATTCTATCCAAAATACAGCAGTATATGCTGTCTTATTTTTTCCGATTACGGTAAATTAGCGGGAGATTATTAACTCTCACAGAATAAAATGCTGAATGACTACTTCAATCAAAACTCGCGTACTTGATCGCATTGATTTAGCTATTTTAGATGTCTTACAGAAAAATGGCCGAATATCGAACGTAAATTTAGCCAAAGCGGTTAATTTAAGCCCCAGTCCATGTCTGGACAGAGTGAAAAAACTTGAGTCAGAGGGATATATAGAGGGTTATACCGCAAGATTGAACCCGATGAAGCTGGGGCAACATCTGGTGGCTCACGTTGAGATCACGTTAAAAAGTTCCACAGAATCTGTGTTTGATACGTTTAAACAGCACATTGCAGATCTACCTAATGTGGTCTCTTGCGATATGGTGGCGGGCGGGTTTGATTATTTGTTGAAAATTCGTGTACAGGATATGCGTCAGTATCGTGAAGTACTAGGTCAAATTGTCGAAATTCCAGGTGTTGGCACCAATCACACTTATATGGTGATAGAACATATCAAATCTGATATGGGTGTAGAGGTGCTGAACTTGTAATAAAAAAGGTCGCAATCAGCGACCTTTTTTATGCGGCTATTACCAGCCATCGTAACGTTTGCGACGTGACAGCAATAACGTGAGTATAACGCCAAACAGTAAACCCACCAGTGCGATGGCGGCTCCGTATGACAGCAGTAAATGCTGCGCTTTTTGCTTTTTGTTGATATTGGCTTGCTTCTCTTGCGTCAACGCTGTTTGTAACTCGGTAATGCTTTGTTGAAGACGTTGGTTTTCAGCTCTTAAATCGTTATTGGCCTGCTGTAGGGTCGGTAATTCATCGCGTAAAGAATTAATTTCGCTTTGGCTATTTTCCAAAGCTTCTTTAGCTTGGGTTAGCTGTTGGCTTAATCCCGGCTCTCTAGATACAAACTTTGATTCAACCCAAGCTTCACGGCCTTTGTCATCGACAATTTGCACAAAGTCGTTCTGTTCATTAGAAATAACTGAAATAGCCGTACCCGCGTCTACTGAACCTAGAATTCGGTAGTTTTTCCCTGGGCCTGAATGTATATAAATAAACAAGTTATCGACAATGTAGGCGGCATCACCGGCTTGGATAGGTGCAGTTGTCGTTGTCTCTTCGACCGTTGAGCGTGTTTCATCTGTCTCTGCGACTTCTGCGATAGCCAAATGTGAGCATAATACCAGCAGCGTTGGTAAAACAATTCTGTTTAACATAGGTAGACCCAAGTTTTTGATAGTTTGTAGAAATAGTATGGATTTAACTCGTTAATAGCAAGTCGGCGATGAAACTTCACTGAACTTGCGGTAAAAAGTTTGCAAACAAGCCTATCATTGTATATTTTGAGCGTTCAATAACTATATAGGTATTAACTTGCCCAAATGGACACTGAAATAGAACTGAAGTTTTTACTTTCAGACAATGAAGTTCCTCTGATCCCAGGACTCATCACGCAGTTTGCGAAAACTGTTGTTAATAAACCCGCAAAGAACCTTCAAAATGCATATTTCGACACACCTAGCCGAGAGCTACGCGCCTTAGATATTGGCTTACGTACACGCTGTTGTGATGAAGAATGTGAGCAAACCATCAAGTTGGCGGGAGAAGTTGTGGGAGGGTTGCACCAGCGCCCAGAATATAATCTACCGTTAGACTCTGGCCGTCCTAACTTGCTTGCATTCGATGTGGGTATTTGGCCACATGGTATGCAAGTAGATGTTATTAATGAAAATTTATTCCCGATCTTCAGTACTAATTTCATCCGTCGCACTTGGCTCATAGAGACAGAGCAAGGTAGCAAGATAGAAGTCGTTTTGGACAAAGGTGAAATCGTTGCTCAAGGTCAAGTAGAAGCGATTTCAGAACTCGAAATTGAGTTGGTAGAAGGGCAGCGCAATGATCTGTTTTTATTGGCAGATCATTTGATTAATTTATCTGGGATGCGCTTGGGGTTGTATTCAAAAGCGGCTCGGGGCTATCGTTTGGCAGATAATAATCCACTTAAGCCCAACAAGTTCATTGGTTTTGTGCCTTTAGAACATGGTACGACGCAAGAGCAGGCATTTATTGCCACCATTAATTATTGCATTCAGTTTGTGCAAAAACATGAACAGTGCTACTTCGATAAGCCGAGCCTAAAAACGCTTAAGCGCGTGATTGATGGCATTACCTTAATTCGTCACAGCTTTAGATTGTTCAGTGCTATCGTCGATAAGTCGTCGACAGAGCACTTGCGCAGTGAACTCAAATGGCTTCTCAGTGAGCTTGAGTGGGTTGAAAATGCCATTCACCTGAAAACCTATACCTCCAAGCGCCATGCTTATTACAAGAAAATCAGTAATGCCCCTGAGTTGGCTCAGGTCATAGATGACCTGAAAGAAGTTCAGCCGACTGCCACAGACATCGAAGATTTATTCCATTGTGCCCGCTATAACCGTTTGATTTTATCTTTAACGCGTTGGTTGTTGGACAAAGGGTGGCGTCAAAACTGGGATCAAACAGCGCTCAATGGGGCTCAAATGCCACTAAGCGATGTAGCTAGAGAATTATTTGACCGAGATTGGCAGGAATTGCATGACTTGCTTCCTGAAGGAAAGGTACTGACCAAAGCCGATTACTTGCACCTTCGAGCCCGATTAGAGAATACATTACTCAATGGTAACTGTTTGGGTGAATTGTACGACAAAGAGGCGAGACAAGAGTTTAGAACGCCGTGGATTGACATCGTATATGGTATTTACGAGTTGGACACCTTGTCGTATTTGATGCAATTATGCCAAGGGCAGGAGTCAGAAAGTCTGGAAGATATTCAAGTTTGGCTTGAGAAAAAGGCTGACTTCTTGGTGGATGCGATGGAGCAAAGTCGCAGCGTGTCTTTTAAAAGCTTTCCATACTGGCGCTAATTTGAAATGTTAAAGCTCATTGTAATCGTGACAATTGCAATGAGCACTTTCTCTTGCTCAGCCACACAATGGCGAATTTGGCATAAAAGTGATGACTTAAAAATAGCCTTTATGCCCCATGAAAGCGGCATTAACTATGTAAAAGTGAATGCCTTTTATGCGGGGGGCAGTGTTGATTCATTACTCAATATCATGAATGACACAAAATCGACACCACAATGGCTAAGCAGTGTATCTTACGTTGAGGTGTTAGCCCGACCAAATTTAGCACAAGCTGTAGTGTACACTTATTTTGATTCTCCATGGCCCGTTAGTAACCGAGATATGGTCACGCATTCGTGTTTATCGCAACTGAGCGATACCCAGTTCCGATTAGATATTGTTAATAGCTCGCTTGAAGGTCCAAAAAGCAAAGCGATACGGGTTGAGCCCGTGCGTGGCTATTGGTTGCTGACGCAAACCGAGCTGGGACTTAATATCGAGCACCATATTTATGCTGACCCAAATGGTGCAATACCGCATTGGTTGGCGAACAAAACCGCGTTAAAAAATATTCGTAGTAGCTTTATTGCGTTAAAAGAGTTGATATCAGATGCAAAGTACCAGTCATCACCCAGCGCTTTTGTTGCGGGCAATTGTGAGGCATTTAATGAGCTCAAGGTGCAATAACGATAATCTTTAATGGAATAGGTAATAAAAAACGTTTTCTTAACGCAGATTAGTCTGTACAACACATTGTTAAAAAGCGTGCGCTTTTCACCTTTAAGGAGCAGTATGAACACATCAATTCAGGCGGAACGTCCCTCAGATTCTCCCATCATTTTGATGCTAGTAACGGCAATGTTGATATGGGGTGCCAGCTGGATCTCTGGTAAATATATTGCTGACCTTGCACCTGCCCCCGTAACAGTCTTTTATCGGCTAGGCATGGCGACGTTGGGTATGATCCCCATCCTTTGGCTGGTTAATCATTTTAAGTTAGTGCGCTTAAGGTTCTCACGTAAAGCATTACTGTGGTCAGTACCAGCAGGCATTATCTTAGCGCTGTACAACCAATTGTTCTTTTTAGGGTTACATGATGGTTTGCCGGGCAAAGGAGGCATGCTGGTTACCACTACCAATCCGGTATTGACCTTTTTGTTGACCATTTTAGTGTTTAAGCAAACCATCAAAAAGCGACAGGCGCTCGGCTTAGCGCTCGGTCTTGCTGGTGGGTTGTGTATGATTGAAATTTGGCAGTTCAACTACCAGCAGCTTATCGCCACAGGCAACGCCTATTTTATTATGGCCTCGTTTACTTGGGCTATTTTAACCTTGGTGAGCCAGCAAGGTACTCGTTTTGCAGATTTTTTACTGTTTAGTACGTTGATGTATGCCAGTGCCACGCTTGTGAGCTATGGTTTTGCATTTGACTATTCTCCGCTTCGTAGTGTGACTCAGTATTCGACTTTTTATTGGCAGCATATGTTGTTTTTGTCTGTGATTGTTGTGAGTGTCGCAACCAGTGTGTTCTTTTTAGCAAATCAGCAATTAGGTTCTAACCGCTCTAGCTCATTTATCTTTGTGGTTCCCGCATCGGCAATGGGGCTATCGGCATGGTACTTTTCTGAGCCACTCTCGCCACCGGTGTTAGTCGGCGCAATACTCGCTCTCATGGCCGTTTACCTCATCAACAGTAAGCGTGGTAACAAGTTAACCTGAACTCGGGATAAGCTACATGATACAGCACTGTGCTTTTTGCATATTTCTGCGTTGAATTCGCTATTACATACACGAACTCGCCTTGAACTACACAAAAAATACAGTACTGTATGCCTTTTTCACACAGTGCATTGATTTAATTGGTTTTCTCATATCTATTATCCCGAGTTCAGGTTAGTTATTCGGTGGGCTTAAAACCTGAGGTTATTAAGGTTGTGTTTGATGTAATGTTTTGTAATAGGACATCTTCTGAAAATCCATAATACTTAAATGCTGATCTCAGCTATAAGTACAAGGATACATAAGCATGCATAGTGAACAATCACGGATACAAGATGTTGTTGTTGGATTAACGGAGCACCTAACCCAAAGAGCCTCACAAGACTCACCAGACCCACATAATCAGCGGCGTGAAGTGCAAGCTGTATACGCTGAGACGGTGAATAACTTTAAGTTGTTCTATCAAGCCGCCATTGAAGGTGGCTTTAGTCAGTCACGTCTGCTCACTCAGCTGCTTAATGGCTTGAGTGATGTTGCTGGGCTGAACAATTATCAAACTGAAGCCATGATCTTCAATACGCGTTTTCAACAGCACCCTTTTGCAATCGCATTGTGTGAGTCGACGCTTGAAGTGCAATTTATCTATAAGTTAGCGATAAAATATAATTTGCCCATCAGAGTGCGAGCCGGTGGTCATGATCACGAAGGGGAGTGTAGTGGCAGCAATACCATATTAATTGATGTGAGTCGCATCAAACACTTCAGCTACGACTCTTCTACGGAAGTGGCAACAATCGGTGCAGGGTATCGGTTTTATCAATTAACGCCTAAGCTGGCTGAATGTGGGCGTATGATAGCCCATGGAACGTGCGCCACGGTTGGTTTAACGGGTTACATTCAAGGTGGAGGCTGGGGTCCATGGACACGCAAATATGGTATGTGCTGTGAGTACTTAGTTGCCGCGACTGTGGTGCTCGGCAATGGTGAAGTAGTAGAAGTGAGCGAAAGCTGCGAACCTGATATTCTCTGGGCACTGCGTGGCGGCGGTGGCATGAGTTGGGGGATTGTCACCGAGTTACAAGTGAAAACATTCGAATTACCTGATGAAATACATCGCTTTGAAGTTGTTTGGAATGCATTGTCAAAGCCTAAAAAAGGTCGTTATGCACCTTTATGTCAAAAGCCGACGCTAGAAATACTCAAAGCGTGGGAAGAGGTCATTGAGGCGACTGATACACCTGATCTGTTGGGCACAAACTTGAAGATTAACGCGATTGCAAAAAACGCTGAAAACTCAGCGCTGCCATATGATGAATTGCACCATCCATGCACTATGTATGGTTATTGGCAGGGAACAGAGCAGGCTATGCGAGACTTTATTGATCAGGCATTTGGGCCTACTAAGAGTAATGTTGCTAAGCCAAAGATCACATGCACCAAGGTAGGTGGCAAAGTGAAGCCCAAAGGAAAAGCAAAAGCCAGTAGTACACCTATGTATAGTTATGATCATACGCTACTTAGTAATTGGGCAAGAGAGAGCCTTGCAGATCAAGATGTGCCTTTACATCAAGATTTACAACAGCATAAGCAAGCGTTTACACCGGATTATGACGCGCCCGCACCGCACAAAATCACCTCTAAGCTGGTTGAGCATAAAGGGCTCAGTGATAAGGGGTATCAGCAGTTGCTGATGTCCTTAACATCTCCACTCCTTCAAGCCGACAACCCTTCCGTTGGGTTGTTTAGCTATGTGACTTTGGGCGCGATAGTAGGAGATTTCTACAACAACCTTAAAGAAGAGAGTAAAGCACTTGGTGTATCGTTTCCGTACCGTGATTGCTTGTATACCATTCAATATCAAACTTGGTGGAATGAAAGTGTTAAAGACAAACTAGAGCTACAAAACAATACGGTTTATGTTGACACGAACCGAGCGATGGATTGGATAGCAGCGAGCCGAAGTACTGAAATAGATGGTGCATATGGCGCATTTATCAGCTTTAAGGACGCATCCATTCCAACACCGGTTTACTTTCAACAAAACTACGAGCGATTGGTAGAGATTAAAAAGTCCTACATTAAAGACGACTACAATCATCTGCGAACCAGAAAAACCATCATTTAATTCATAGCGCAGCTAGGGTCCTCACGGAATGGCCATTCCACAGGCCCTAGCCAAGCTTTTTGGGACTGCTTATTAATAGGTTTAATTTATCTCTTAGTCGCGGCTGATTTTGCATATTTCGTATGAGTACCAGCCAAGGCGTGAAAACCACATCGACAAATGAAAGGCTGTATAACCGGTCGGTAACGCCGTATTTAGGAGGGTGTGAGGACTTGGGTTGGACGAATGTGCCAAACAACTTATCCCAAATGATCAATACTCCAGCAAAATTTTTATCTACATAACAGGCGTTATGGGCATGGTGTAAACAATGGTGAGTGGGAGTGTTAAAAATTTTTCCAAACCACTTCAGCTCTGGTGCATGTTCTGTATGTACAAAAAATTGATAAGCGAGGTTGAGTGCGACGATGGTCATAACCAGTTCGGGTGAATAGCCCAGCAAAATCAAAGGTAACCAAAATAGCCACATACCCACCATGGGATAAAAAAGGCTTTGCCGCATTGCGGTCGAGAAATTCATGTTGATAGAGCTATGGTGTACAACGTGAGCTGCCCATAGCCAGTTACAGTGGTGGCTTGCTCGGTGAAACCAATAGTATAAAAAGTCTTGTAAGATAAACGCTGCAAGTATGGTGTAACCGTTGAGCTCAAATGTAAAGATGGCTCCGTGTTGGTAAAGCCAATGAAAAAATGGCATGAGTAAGGTGAGAGAGAGTAGATCTGTTGCCTGATGCGACAAAGCCAAGCTCGCATTTAATATAAGCTCTTTGAACGTATAACCGGCTTGTGCTTTGTGATATTCCAATAAGATTGCCATCGCAAACACAGGACCAAGTGCCAGAAGGATATACTCAGCTTGCATGATTGAGTTTCCTTAAGCGGCGCATTGCTGCTTTGAAGTCATAAAGTAGTATCAATTTCAGTAACCAATTGGGCAGCAGTGTATTGCTGAGCCCAAATATCTGATATCTGAGCCTCAGATGGGTATTCATTTTGGTTAATGAAATCACGCCTAGGTGATGTTTAATGGGTCCATGGCCTTCAATTTGATAGCACAGACGCTGTGCACTTGAATGTGTGATAACTTCAACGAAGGAGTGACCCCGCATTGTTACCTGCCGCCTTGTTTGCTGGTTAATACTAGGCAAGGCTTGAAATGTACCGTTAAAAATTTTGGCTAAGGTTTTTGAGTCACAAAACTGGGATAAAGTGAGCTGGCTATCCAAAGGTAAGGTAATAAATATATCGAGCAGTCTCATAACCTTCTGGCATTATTATGAAATCCTTGTACTAGCGTAACTTGGAAATAGGCGGCATACTTGACCTTAATTATTTTATTTTTGTCATTTTGCGCCACTATGTTTGATGTTTGTCGGCAATACTGCCAAGTCATCGCTGAATACCTACCAACAAAAGTGTTGGAACAAAGCCGAATTCCCATGTGGCAATATTTTACAGCCCTAGATAAAGGGGCAGTGCAGCACGGTGATCCCCTATGGGGCTTTGAGCTGGGTAAACAAGTCGATAGTGCACATTATGGTTTGCTGGGATATTTAGTTGAGTCTTCATCTACGCTATTTGAAGCATTAGATGCATTGCTAATGTTTGATAAAACAGTGGCAGATATTGGAGTGTGTCAATTTAGTCAAGCAAACAGTCACGGCTGTATTGTATGGCAACCTTATGAAAACAATCGCCATGCGATTTTGCGAAACATGACCGGTTGGGTGGCGATGGTACGCAAGATCACCGGAAAAACTCTTTCCCCTCATCATGTTGAACTCACCAGCCACTGTACAGATACACAATTACAGCGTTTAGTACCTTGGTTCGGCTGCAAGGTGAGCGACAAGGCTATCCGTAATGCAATTACCTTTGACAGTGAGTTTTTAAATTTACCCATTCTAACTAAAAATGAACTAGTTAATGCTAATTTGTATCCGCTGATCCAAGATTTACAACGCGCCTACAATAGCGGTCAAAGCTGGCTTGCTAAGTTGCAACCAACCCTACATAGCTGTGACTTACAGCTCATGTCGGTGTCGCAGTTGGCGCATATGACAGGCACATCAGCAAGAACGTTGCAACGGCATTTAAGGCTGCATGGATTGAGTTTCAGTAAGCTGGTGGAGCAAGAACGAAAACGCAGATTTACTTTGTTCTGTGAGGTATTAAACAAACAGGCTTTGAGCGAGCTGTTGGGTTATGCCGAACAGGCCTCTCTAAATCGCGCTGTACGGCGTTGGTACGGTCAATCTCCAAGTGAATATGTGGCCAAAAAGCTACAAAATATGAGATAAGCGCGCAATAAAAAAGGTGCCATTAGGCACCTTTTTTTTGAACGTATGTTTGAAGCTTAAAGACCCGCTGCTGCTTTTAGTGCCTCAGCTTTGTCAGTTTTCTCCCAAGGGAATTCATCACGGCCGAAGTGACCATATGCAGCAGTAGGCTGATAAATTGGACGCTCTAGGTCTAGCATGGTTAAAATACCGTATGGGCGTAGGTCGAAGTGATCACGAATAATCTCGATCAAACGTGCTTCTTCAAGTTTACCAGTACCAAATGTTTCAACGCTGATAGATGTTGGCTCTGCAACACCGATAGCATAAGAAACTTGAATTTCACACTTATCAGCAAGGCCAGCAGCAACGATGTTTTTAGCAACATAACGTGCAGCATATGCCGCTGAACGATCGACTTTCGAAGGATCTTTACCAGAGAAAGCTCCACCACCGTGACGAGCCATACCACCGTACGTGTCAACGATGATCTTACGACCAGTTAAACCACAGTCACCCATAGGCCCACCGATCACGAAACGACCTGTTGGATTAATGAAGAACTTTGTCGCTTGCGTCACAAGCTCAGCTGGAAGTACTGGCTTGATGATAGTTTCCATGACTGCTTCAACTAAATCGCTTTGTGAGATAGTGTCACAGTGTTGTGTTGAAAGTACAACCGCGTCAATGCCTACAGCTTTACCGTTTTCGTATGCAAAAGTAACTTGTGACTTTGCATCTGGGCGCAACCAGCTAAGTTCACCACTTTTACGAACTTCAGCTTGGCGTTGCACTAAACGGTGTGAATATGTGATAGGGGCAGGCATCAACACATCAGTTTCGTTACATGCGTAACCGAACATTAGACCTTGGTCACCAGCGCCTTGTTCTTCAGGACGGGCACGGTCAACACCTTGATTAATATCAGGTGATTGCTTACCAATGGTATTTAAAATAGCACATGAATCAGCATCAAAGCCCATGTCTGAGTGTGTATAACCGATTTCACGAACAGTTTTACGTGTTAGTTCTTCGATGTCTACCCAAGCGCTTGTAGTAACTTCACCGCCAACCATAACCATACCGGTTTTAACGTAAGTTTCACACGCAACACGTGCTTTTGGATCTTGTTCTAAGATTGCATCAAGTACCGCATCAGAAATTTGATCGGCGATTTTATCCGGATGACCTTCAGAAACTGATTCAGAAGTAAATAAGTGTTTTGCCATTTCATTTATGCTCATAAACATTGCGCTTCACAAACAACATGGATAAGCGCGAAAAAAATAAGGCGGGTATTTTAACGAAATTTTGAGCACATGCCTAGTTTTTTTACGCCTAGACGTCCAAATTCATAAAAATGCCTTGTAAGGCCCGAAAATCACGGGTCTAAGCAATTTTTTCTGGCATTTTCCGTTGCAGTTTGGCCCAAAAATAAGTAAGAATGGGGTCTTTCAACACCCGCGCATAACAAACTTAAAGGTAGGAGAATTCATGCCATCTCGCAAAGAACTTGCAAATGCAATCCGTGTTCTGTCAATGGACGCGGTTCAAAAGGCCAAATCTGGTCACCCTGGTGCCCCAATGGGCATGGCGGACATCGCTGAAGTGCTTTGGCGCGACTATCTAAAGCATAACCCGAGTAACCCAGAGTGGGCTGACCGTGATAGATTTATTCTGTCAAATGGTCATGGCTCAATGCTAATTTATTCTTTGCTTCACTTGAGTGGATATGAGTTATCGATTGAGGATCTGAAAAATTTCCGCCAGATGCACTCAAAAACCCCAGGCCACCCTGAATATGGTTATGCGCCAGGTATCGAAACAACGACAGGCCCTCTAGGCCAAGGTATCACCAATGCGGTTGGTATGGCGATTGCTGAAAAGTCATTAGCGGCGCAGTTTAACCGTGGCGAGCATAATATTGTTGATCACTACACGTATGCGTTTTTAGGTGATGGTTGCCTGATGGAAGGGATCTCTCATGAAGCGTGTTCACTGGCAGGCACACTTGGTCTAGGTAAGCTTATTGCGTTTTGGGATGACAATGGCATTTCAATTGATGGTGAAGTAGAAGGTTGGTTTAGCGACGATACACCAAAACGTTTCGAAGCATATGGCTGGCATGTTATCGCAAATGTTGATGGTCACGACAGTGAAGCAATTAAAGCTGCAATTGAGGCTGCTCGCGCTGAATCAGACAAGCCAACACTGATCTGTTGTAAAACAGTGATCGGTTATGGCTCTCCAAATAAATCTGGCAGCCATGATTGCCACGGTGCGCCGCTAGGAGATGAAGAAATTAAAGCTGCACGTGAGTTCTTAGGTTGGGAGCACGGTGCATTTGAAGTGCCAGAAGATGTGTATGCGAAGTGGGATGCTACAGCACGCGGTCAGCAGCAACAAAGCGAGTGGCTAGTTAAGTTTACAGAGTATCAAATGGAATACCCTGAGCTTGCTGCAGAATTTGAACGCCGTATGAAAGGTGATTTACCAGCGAACTGGAGCGAGCATACCGAAACGTACATTGCAAACTTGCAAGCGAATCCTGCAAACCCAGCAACGCGTAAAGCATCGCAAAATGCGCTAAACGCTTATGGCCCGATTTTACCTGAGTTTATGGGCGGCTCTGCCGACCTAGCAGGCTCTAACCTTACGCTATGGGAAGGCTCAAAAGGTCTGACAGCGGAAGATGCATCAGGCAACTACATTTTCTACGGTGTGCGTGAATTTGGTATGTCTGCCATTATGAATGGTATTGCATTGCATAAGGGCTTTGTACCTTACGGCGCGACCTTCCTAATGTTTATGGAATATGCGCGTAATGCTGTGCGTATGGCTGCATTGATGAAGCAACCGAGCATTTTTGTATATACCCACGACTCAATTGGTCTTGGCGAAGATGGCCCTACACACCAGCCGGTAGAGCAGCTTGCGAGTATGCGTTTAACACCAAACCTTGTTAACTGGCGTCCATGTGACCAGGTTGAATCAGCGGTAGCGTGGCAACAGGCCATTGAGCGTAAGAATGGTCCAACATCGTTGATTTTCACGCGCCAAGGGCTTGAGCAACAAGCACGTGATGAACAGCAGGTGCAGGCAATTAAGAAAGGTGGTTATGTGCTCAGTTGTGATGGCAATCCTGAGCTAATCCTTATCGCCACGGGCTCTGAAGTACAGCTTGCGGTTGATGCAGCGAAAGAGCTGCGTGAGTCAGGCAAGAAAGTACGTGTTGTTTCTATGCCTTCAACGGATGTATTTGACGCTCAATCGGCACAATACAAAGAAAGCGTATTACCAAGTTCAGTAACTCGTCGTGTGGCTGTTGAGGCGGGCATTGAAGACTACTGGTACAAATATGTTGGCTTAAATGGCGCAGTGGTTGGTATGAGTACCTTCGGTGAGTCGGCACCAGCTAACGAACTGTTTGAACACTTTGGCTTCACAGTACAGAATGTGGTTAACAAGGCAAACAGTCTGTTTTAATTGCTAAATAAAACAAATAAAAACCCCGCAATTGCGGGGTTTTTTTATCCAATGTGAAGCCATTTCGAGTGAAAGGAGGCGTAGGATTTAGCAAATGAGCAATAAAAAAGCGCCATGTGGGCGCTTTTTATATGGTCTGTATAATCTTATACTTTAAATTGTTCTACCGATTGTCTCAGCTCTTCAGCAAGCTTAGCTACTTCGCTGCTTGAGATAGACGTTTGGTTTGCGCCTTCAGCGGTTTGCTCGGCAATAGATACAATCGATTCAAGTCTTTCACTGATCTCCTGAGCGACTTGTTGTTGCTCGTTCGCCGCATTTGAAATCTCTTCACTCACGTCATGTGCCTGAGATACAGCAAGTGTAATACTGTTGAGCGCCTCGTTGGCCAAATCACTTTGCTCAACACAAGACTCAGCTTGCTGTTTACCCTTAGACATGGCTCTTACCGCTTCCTCAGCGCCAGCTTGTAGCGACTCAATCATGGATTGGATCTCTTGGGTTGATTCTTGAGTTTTACTTGCCAGTGAACGTACTTCGTCTGCTACTACAGCAAAACCTCGGCCTTGTTCACCTGCTCTGGCAGCCTCAATCGCAGCATTTAGCGCTAACAAGTTGGTCTGCTCCGCAATACCACGAATTACATCTAAGATACCGCCAATTGATGCGCTATCTTGATGTAATTTATTGATAACGGAGGAAGCTTCATCAACTTCACGTGCCAGTTGCTCAATGGTGTGCTTATTCTCATAAGAGATGCCTTTTACGCGTTCTGCTTCTTTGTCGGCGTTTTTAATTTCCAATAACGCTTGATGGGCACTGTTGCTTACACCATGTGATGTGCTACTCATTTGTGTTGTTGCCGTTGCAGCCTGTTCAACTTGTGCCTGTTGGTTACGTATCGCCTGACTTGACTCTGTGGTGATTGCCGAAGTTTCTTCTGAGGCCGCTGCAAGTTGCGTAGAGCGGGAAACAATACCCGTGATTAGCTCTCTTAAACTAGTGATTAGGGTATTACAACTGCGAGATAATTCGCCGAATTCATCTTTTGCAGAGTCATCAAGTCGCTGTGTCATATCTCCACGTGCAACGATGGTAAGCACACGGTTTACCTCTGTTAGAGGTTTCGTGATCAGGTTTACTGTAATATAAGCCACGACAACAGCCATTAATGTGGCAACGATCATCCCCACCCAAGTCCAAAGGTTTGCCGAGTTCACATCCTCACGCACACCCTGTTGTAAATTGAATGCAACTTGACTTGCTTCATCTAACAGCTCATCTAACTGCTTGATAGCACCTTGTGTTGCTTGTTCTGAGTCTTGTAATTCTTTGCGTGTCATATCAAGCGCATTAAGTAGGTTCTTTTTATTTTCGTATAAGCTTTGGGCTCCGTTGACTTGCTTGTCCAATGCTTGATAGTACGACTCAAGATCAGCAAACAGATCTTCGTCTAATGCTTTCACAGGGCCTTCCATCAAGGCCATATTACGAGCCAACTCTTCTACCAAGTAGCTTTGGTCGTTTTTAACAATTGAGAGGGTATTTAAATTGTCGATAGAAAGCATATCAGTGCTGTTTGTTACCAAAGAAGAGAAGTTGTTCTCCATACTGGTCGCCGCTTGATACGCTCTGGTATTCTGCTCTTTAAGGCCATCTAAATCGATGATGTCCAGAACTACGGTTGTCGCATCTTCTGCATTGAGCTCAATATTTTCTAACTGCACTTTAAGTGTTTTACGCAGTTCTAGTTCCAGTGCTTTGTCTTTTTGCAGGCTGGTTACAGACTTAATGAAAGTATTGAAGCTTTTGCCTACATCTCGTGCACTGTTCGACAGCTTTGGGTTGGTCTGCACAACATCTTGCAACTGAGCATAGGTTTTTTCAAATGTTTGCTGCCTTTTGTCAAACTGTGACTTTAGAGTATCTAGTTCAGGCTGTGTTTGCGCATAGAAAGTTCCCTGTGCCATTTTGCTCATTAAAGAAAACTCAACCTGTAGCTCAGAGCTTTTATCAAGAGCGGGGAGCGATAATCGATTCACTTGTTGCGTGGAGTTATCGATGTTTGCAATCCTTAGCAAGGAGTTTCCGCCAATTAACAGCAGTAAAAGGGTGATAAATATAAAGCCACCCCAAATTCTTTGGCTAACAGTCAAGTTCATACAGATTCCATAAATTTACTAATAGGATTGAATAACTTATCGGTTTCATTCAGGATAAGTTAAGTATTTTATAGCAGAAGCGACTAAAAAATTCAGTAAAACTAGGCGAGTATACCTTATTTGCTTGAAAAATACTCACTTGTTTGTAGATCTATCATAGTCATCGGGCCACCCCAGACGCACCCTGTATCCAAAGCAACGACATTATTCATATTAGTTTTACCTTCTAATGCTGCCCAGTGACCAAAGATATAACGAGTTTTATCTTTGTTAAAGCGCTCATGCTTAAACCACGGTCTGAGGACTTTGGCAGAATGAGTAGGGCCCTTGTGGTTTAAATTCAATTGTAGCTTGTCATCTAAAAACCGCATACGGGTAAAAACGTTGACGATGGCCTTAAACTTATCCTGTGTATTCAGTCTATTGATTGCTTGGTTTGGGTGCGGCCCATACATATTTATATAGTACGATAGCGCTTCATCTGACTGATAACATTGTTGCGCAAACAGGGCGTACTCCATCGCTTGTGGGACGCTCCAATCCGGATGGATCCCAGCATGGGATATAAAAGTGTCAAACTCAGGCAGAAATACAGCAAGAGGTTGAGCACGCAATAAAGCAACGTATTGTGGCAGTTTATTGCTGACAAATACATTTTCAAGTTTATCTTTTGGGTTTGGGTCTTTATTAAGTGCTACACATGCCAAAAAGTGCAAATCGTGATTACCAAGCGTAATACTAACAGCATGTTGATTATGATAAAGAAAGTCTAAGCAGGCTTGCGAGTCTTGACCCCGAGCAATAACATCCCCAACCAGATACAGATGATCTCGGCTGGGGTTAAAGTCGACAACTTCGAGCAGTTGCATAAAAGGTTTATAGCAACCTTGTATATCTCCAATCGCGTATTGAGCCATCGTATTTAATGTAAAATATTGGGGCAGGCTAAACGAAACACTTCAATAGGTGCTTTGAACTCGCTGCCAAACTCGTTACGCATTACATAGTAGCCCTGCATTGTACCAAGCGGCGTATCGAGTACAGCTCCGCTGGTATATTTATAGCTTTCGCCAGGCCCAATGGTGGGTGTTTCACCTACGACACCTTCACCTTCTACTTCGGTTTCCTTACCGTTTGCATCGGTGATAAGCCAATAGCGACTGTGTAACTTCGCATTACACAAGCTATGGTTTTTAATTGTAATGGTATAGGCAAATACGTATTTGTCTTTTTCGGGCTGCGACTGGGCTTCTACGTAAAATGTTTCTACAGAAACCTTAATCGGTGAGCCTATATTACTGCTTGTTGTCATATATCCAGTTAGCTATATCAATAAATTGTGCAAGTGATAAATTTTCAGCACGTTTAGAGGCATCAATACCTAATTGTTCCATTTCTTCACTGGTTAACAGGTTTGATAAGCTATTACGTAGTGTTTTACGACGCTGATTAAATGCCTCTAAACATACGGTGTTTAGTATTTTGGTCGACTTAGCAGTGCGCTGCTCAGGCTTTTTGGGAATTAGGCGAATAACCGCCGAATCAACCTTAGGTGCTGGCTTAAAACACTCAGGTGGTACATCAATGACCGGCATAGCATGGCAATAGTACTGTGTCATCACGCTCAAGCGACCGAAGGCTTTAGAGTCTGGGCCGGCAACCATGCGCTTAACGACTTCTTTTTGCAACATAAAATGCATGTGCTCAACATGGTCTGCAAACTCAAATAAATGAAATAGCAAAGGTGTTGATACGTTATATGGCAAGTTACCGAAGATCTTTAATTTCTCATCGCTTTTGATAAGGCTTGAAAAATCAAATTTCATCGCATCACCTTGATGCACCGTTAACTTGGGTCCCATAAAAGGATGGTGAATCAAACGCTCAGCAAGATCTTTATCAAGCTCCACAACAGTTAAATGCCCACTTAAATCAACGACTGGCTCTGTAATTGCGCCAAGGCCAGGGCCTATTTCAACTAGGTTGTCAGTGGGCTTTGGGTCGATGGCAGTCACGATTTTATCGATGATCATGTCATCGTTTAGAAAGTTCTGGCCAAAACGTTTACGGGCGCGGTGCCCTAAATGTACTTTATCTGTCATGAATTCTGTGCTTTTTCAGTGGCGAGCTTGATAGCTTCGCGGATCGCTAAGTCAAAACTACCCACCTCAATGTTATTGGTGGCGGCCAAATCTAGGGCCGTACCATGGTCAACAGAGGTGCGTATAAAGGGTAATCCTAGAGTGATATTAACCGAATTACCAAATCCTTTGTATTTTAACACAGGTAAGCCTTGATCGTGATACATAGCGAGCACGGCATCTGCATTATCAAGATATTTCGCTTGAAATAGCGTGTCAGCAGGTAATGGGCCGATAAAATTCATGCCTTGCTGGTTCAGCATTTGCAGGGTTGGCGAAATAGTGTCTATTTCTTCTCGGCCTAAATGGCCATCTTCACCAGCATGGGGGTTAAGTCCACATACCAACACTTTAGGCTGTTCAATGCCAAACTTATTCTGTAGATCGTGATGTAGAATAGACGCAACTTTGGCTAGGCGTTCTTTAGTAACGGCTCTGGATACATACTCAAGCGGGATATGTGTTGTGACCAGTGCTACACGTAATCCTTCAGTTGCCAACATCATCACCACATCGGCGGTGCCTGACTGTTGTGCAAAGTACTCCGTATGGCCACTAAAAGAAATACCCGCTCGGTTGATAATGCCTTTATGAACAGGGCCTGTGACTACCGCATCAAATGTACCGTCCATATTCTTTTCAGATGCCAGACGCAGTGTTTCTAAAACATAAAGGCCATTTTTCTCATCTAACACACCCGGAGTGACCTCACCACCTTTATCAACTTGCATGTAGTACAAGCTGCCAGCCTCTGCCGGGGTGGCAGGCTGGCTGGGGTCAAATTCGATCATATTGACTGATAGCCCAAGTTGCGCGGCGCGTTGTTCCATCAAACTTTTGTCAACTACAGCAATCAGTTGCACGGGCCAGCTTTTTTGTACCAGCTTGATAACTAGATCTGGTCCAATTCCAGCGGGTTCGCCCGGTGTGATCGCAATTCTTAAGCTCATAATTACTTACTCATCAGGGAAGATATCAATATGGGCTTGCTCTCTTATTTCGCTTTGCCACTTGAATGCTTCTTCTTTGAACTTACGGTTGTACAGCAAGCCATGAGCGCGGTTCAGTTTAGCCTGCTCGGTTTTGTCTGCTACACGTTTATCAAGCAACTGCACGATGTGCCAGCCAAATGAGCTTCTAAAAGGTTCGCTGATTTCATCTTTTTCTAGCGATAATAGGGTGTCTCTAAATGCAGGCACATAAGTTGTTGGGTCTGTCCAGTCATATTCACCCCCTTTAAGGGCTGAGCCTGGGTCCTCTGAATGCTCTTTCGCTAATTCAGCAAAATCCGCTTTCCCCGCTCGTATGTCAGTAACAAAACCTGAGAGCATCTCTTTTGCTTTTTCTTCACTGAGAATGATAGATGGCTTAATCAAGATATGACGAGAGCGAACCTCTGTTGTTTCAACAACTTGACGACCACGAATATCTTGCACTTTCAAAATATGAAACCCTGCGCCTGAGCGAACAGGACCGATGATTTCATCTTTTTTCTTACCTTTGATTGCTTCGGCGAATAAAGAAGGCATTTCGTTAATACTCATCCATCCTAACTGACCGCCCTCAAGTGCTTTTGGACCACTTGATGATGCAATAGCAATACGTTTAAAGTCTCTACCTTCATTAAGAAATTCAATAACTTTGTCTGCGCGTGTTCTCGCGTCTTCGATTTCTTCCGGCGTTGCTTTATTTGGGATCTTGACCAAAATATGACCCAAATCAAATTCCTCGGCGCTACCGGTTTGCTCAGAGAGTATTTTTTGCAAGTTAGCAATTTCGCGAGGGCTAATGTAAATGCGACGGTCAACGTTCGCTCTTCGTACTTGGCCTATGGTAATCTCTTTACGAATTTGCTCACGGTACTCTTGAAAGTTTTCACCACTACTTTCAACTGTTTTTCTTAAATCTGCAATGGTTCCGCCTTGATCTTGCGCGATACTAGCAAGCGTTTGATCAAGTTGCGCATCGGAGATTTCCATCCCCATTCGCTCTCCAAGTTGAAGCATGAGTGTTTGATCGACAAGACGGTCAAGGGCTTGAATACGTAAGGTTTTATCTGAGGGAAGCTCGGTGTTTTGTTGCTTCGCTTGTTCTTTTACTCGCTGGATAATCTGATCTACTTCACTTTGTAGAATCACACCATCGTTTACGGTAGCGACTACTTTATCAATTTGCACTCGCTCAGCGAGTGCGTGTTGGTTGATGCTCATCCCGAATAGGGCAACCAATAACAGCTTTTTAAAATTCATAATGTTCTAATATTTATTAATTATTTAAAAAATAAGGGCGTCGATAATTAAATAGTCCCTGTTGCAGAACTTGTTCAATATCATAATTTGACTTGCCGCCAAGGCCTTTAAGCACAAAGCTAATACCTATACTTGAGTCAAATTGCGCATCGTTTTGATTAATTGTGCGATTTAAATCTGTTTCTATTTGCCTTTTACCCGTAATTTGAACGGCCCAGCAACAGCTTTCATAGCGTATCCCAGCAAACACTTCAACGCTACGCGAGGTGGTTAAGTCTCTGTGATAGCTAGCAACTACCTGCCAATTGTCATTTATTGGTAAACTAGCAAACATACCAGCTTGATCAATTTCATATCCTGAGACATCACTGGCATAACGATGGTTCAATTGAACTAACTTATTGTTGTCACCTTTATAATCCAGTGTTGTATGAGATTCAATGAGTTCTTTTGCGTCGGCGTCGTACTGAATACCTGCAGAGAAGTACCAACGTCTGTGCCAATGTATCATGGTTTCGGCTGCAAACAAGGCATTATAATTTGTTTGACCGTCAAGGCTCTGTGCGCTTGGCTTAACATCATCTTCCAAATAGATAATTTGTCCTGCGCTGAAATTGAACCTCTCTAGATTCTTGTCATCGAACAAGCGTGTCGTCGCACCTAATGTGATCTGGTTGGCTTGCGCGATTCTGTCTACACCAGAAAACCGTTGTTCGCGGAACAAACCGTAAAAGTCATCCTGCGTTTTGGTGGTATCATATAAGCCGATACTCCGTTGGTCACGCTCTGGGGTATATAAATACTGCATTTGTGGCTCTAAGGTTTGAGTGCCATTTTCAAAAAGCATACTGTCACGTTCAAAATTAAGTTGCGTATGCACCCTAACTTTAGGCAAGGTGCGCGTGACGTCACCTGCAAATTGTGTATTGTGTAAATCACCTTCTTGCTTATAGCGTGTGTGTAACAGGCTAACTTCACCAAGTAATGACCATGCGTAATCGCTAATTTTATAACTGGCTTTCGGTTCGATATGAAAGCGTGTCGCTTGTTCAATCAAAAGCGTTTTGTTACGAAAGTGACTTAGCTCACCTTGCAGATTAAAATCTAAGCCTAACATGTTGTAAGCATAGCGATTTCGCCAACTAATTTGCGGCAAGGCGGCATACGATTCAGTATGATCACCTAAAACTTCGAAATTCTGTAATTTAATGTCTGCGAGCCATTGCTCGCCGAGATAGCTCAGGATGCCGGTTCTATCAAGTTGAGTCCCTGTTTCACTTGCATAGTCTGACGTCAGGTCGGTCAGATAGTTATCATCACTGACATTTGTGATATCAAGGCTCAAGCGCCAGTTGTTACTTAAATAGCTTTGTTGGTTCCAGTGAACCAAATAACGCTCTCCAAGCGTAGGCTCGGAATCATCCTTTTCAAGATATTCTATCCCGAGGAGACCCGAGTGATGTTCGGTTAAATACCTAAACTCACTGATAAGCTGCACACCCTGATTTGACATGTATCTCGGCGACAAGGTGGCGTCATAGTTTGGCGCAATATTCCAGTAATAAGGTAGTACCACCTCTAACCCATAGCGGCTCGATGGTGCAATTTTTGGCATCAATAGCCCTGATTTACGTCGATCGTCTATGGGAAATGTGAAATAGGGGATATATAACACTGGTGTATCAAGGATTTTTAGCACTGCGTTGTGTGTCTCACCCCAACCATCTTGTCTCGATAAGATGATGTCATCGGCTTCAAGCGCCCAAAATGGTTTATCAGAAGGACACGTCGTAAAACTGGAATTGAACAATGAAATTTTTTCGCCTGAGGCTGAGAACTTTTCAGCCCCGCCACGACCAAGTTGTTTTGTTAATTGGTAGTCAGCACCAAGTAAGCTAATTTCATTATCATTTAAATCTGCGTATAGCGCGTTGGCTTTTACATCGGTGAATGAGTCTCGGTAGCGCAGAGGGCCTGTGGCATTGAGTAGGCTTTGTTTTTTATCAATGAGTGCGCTGCTGGCAAATAACGACATCTTGTTGGTATTAATCACCACATTACCCGAAAACTCAGCGCTCTCTTTGCCTTGCATTTCGACGTCATCAGCTTGAATATCAATTGCATTGTTTGGTAATGAGCTCAGTGGTTGCCATGGTTGCGGTTGCAAAAATTGGCCACATAATTGTGATGTAGACTCTGATGCAGCCACCGCATTGGCATTGGCCAATACGACGCAGACGATTGCAGCCCATGTTTTGCTCATTTATTAACCTTGAACGCCGTTATTTATATTAAGCAAGACATGATAAAGTAAAACTTAGTGAAATACAGTAATTAAGAGTGGAATTTTGTGACAAATAAGCAAAATAGACAGAGCCTGTACGAAGGCTTTTTAAACTCGTACTTTGGTAATTGTGGTTACCAATACAGCGCAATTACCAGTGATGCAAGCTTTCGCTGTTATCACCGAGTGGTATCTGCACAGCACAGTTACATTTTAATGGACTCAGACCCTGATAAGTTAGACAATCGGCCTTTTGTTGAGTTGAATCGCTGCTTTACGCAAGCTGGCCTAAAGGTGCCAAATATTTTGCATATTGATATGGATAGTGGCCTTATGCTTTTAGAAGATCTTGGTTCGCAGCATCTAGCTGATAGGCTTGATGATCAGACGCGAATGCAAGACTATCAAGAAATAATTGCATTGCTTCCTCGTATCGCCAGTACACCGGCTTCTGATTTTATGAAGCCGTATGATGGCCAATTTATCAACATGGAATTAGACATTTTCTGGCAGTGGTTGATTGGCGATTGGTTGAAGTTAGATGAGCGCAATTTGCCTGTCACGCAGTGGACGACACTGAAAAAGCAATTAATTGATGCGATGCTTGCACAGCCTCAGGTAACTATGCATCGCGACTTTCATAGCAGAAATATCATGAATGTAAGTGGAGAATGGGCACTTATTGACTATCAGGATGCAGTGCAAGGGCCAGTCACTTATGACGCAGTATCCTTACTTAGGGATTGTTATTTTAAGTTGCCACAAGCTGAATTTAACATGCTCCAAAGCGCCAGCTTTGCAAAGCTGGATGAGGCAAACTTATTACCACACATGACATTTGAGCAGTACCAAAGATACTTTGATATGACAGGAATACAGCGACACCTCAAAGCAGCAGGAATATTTTGCCGTTTGCTGTTACGCGATGGCAAAGCCGGGTATCTGCAAAACATACTTCCAACCTTGCAATATATCCATGATGTAGCGAAATGTTACGAGTCGTTTCAGTGGCTTGCAACTTGGTTACGGCATGACATAATGCCAAAAGTCGAAGCTAAGTTGAGTTATAAAACAGTATGAAAGCCATGATCCTTGCGGCTGGACGCGGGAAGCGAATGATGCCATTGACCGCTGATTTACCCAAACCAATGTTGCCGGTTGCAGGCCGCCCATTACTCGAATATCACATAGAGCGGCTACGTAATGCGGGCATTACACAGATAGTGATCAACCTCGCGTGGCAAGGTGAGAAAATCGTTCAGCATTTTAGTGATGGCAGTGCATTTGGTGTACACATTCACTACAGTTATGAACCGCAAGAGGGGCTCGAAACTGCCGGTGGAATACGCAATGCACTAGATGTATTAAGCGAATGTGATGATACTTTCATTGTGATTAATGGCGATATATTTACTGATTATGATGTGAGCGCTTTAACGCAACTGGCGCTGGGTGAGCAAGAGGCTCATATCGTATTGGTTGAGAATCCAGCACATAATCCTCAAGGTGACTTTCGTTTGGCTCATCAACCACTGAATGAGCAGCGTTACACCTTTGCCGGTATTGGCTTATATCACAGCTCTTTTTTCAGGCAGTTGGCACCTGGTTTTACTCCTTTGGGGCCAGTGTTAAGAGAGGCACTTGAGCAAGGGCATGTATCAACGGAGCTTTATTTAGGGCTATGGAGTGACATAGGTACACCCGAGCGTTTATCTGAAATTAATAGCATGTGGGAGCAACAATAATGTGGGGTAAACTGCTTGGTACGTGCTTTGGATTTATGTTTGGACGCTGGGTAGGGGCGATTTTGGGCTTCTGGCTTGGTCATATGTTTGACAAAAGTTTAAAGCAAAATTTTGATAAGGTAGGTGGTTTCCAAGGGTTCTTTAGTGGTGATGATTTACATCAACGCCAAGCGCTATTTTTCTCTAGCTGTTTTGCGGTTATGGGGCATATTGCCAAGTCAAATGGGCGGGTGAGCGAAATTCACATTCAGGCCGCATCGGCGTTTATGGATGAAATGGGCCTACATGGCGAAAATAGACAAGAAGCTCAAAATGCTTTTCGTGCGGGTAAAAGCGCCGATTTCCAATTAAAAGAAGCAATCAGCGACTTTAAAGACGTATTTGCACGTCGCTATGATTTATTGCAGTTGTTCTTAGAAATTCAAATTCAAATGGCCTTTTCAGACGGCCACTTAGCGGCTCAAGAAAAGCAGTTGTTGCAAAAAGTGAGTCAATATTTGGGGATCTCCGTAACGCATTTCCAGTTTATCCTTAAGCGATATCAGGCAGAGTTTAGTTTTCGTCAGCAGCGAGCCCAAGAACAAAGCCAGCAAAATGGCCAACAGCGGAGTCACTATCAGCAAAAACAACCCCCTAGCAATGAAGGCACCTTTTCTAAATCTCAGGCACTGGCGGTATTGGGATTGGGAAATGACGCGACCGAAAAAGATATTAAGCGCGCGTACCGCAAGCTGATGGCTCAGCATCACCCCGATAAATTGGTGTCACAGGGTTTACCTGAGCACATGATGGAGGTGGCTAAACGCAAAAGCCAAGATATTCAGTCCGCTTACGAGTTCTTGAAAAAAGCAAGCTGATCACAAGCGTCGTAAGAAACCGTTAAGCTCCTTTCTCAAACGCTGGTGCTGCATCGGTTCATTGCTTGCGCCAAAGAGTTCACGTTGGCGGTAATCATACTTGTTATTGCGTTTGACCCAACGCATTCTTTGCTGTGCGTTGTCTAGTAGGGTCTGATTATCTTGTGAATAGACAATGTCTAAAAGTGGCGGACCAACCAAAGAAAGAACCGCTGGCAAGTGTTTATTTCTTTTGATATTAGGGAGTTGTGCACTAAGGGTGATTAGGGCATCAATTTCAATGTCTGGCAAAGCTGCTAAGTGTTCTGAAAACACCCCCGCACTGGTTCCGGCTGCAATAACAACAAATTGTTGCTCAGAGTTCAAATCTAGGGTTTGCTGCAACGCCTCAAAGCTTGCCAGCAAGTGCTCTTTATATTCGTCTAACATCGCCTCTGACCAAGGGCCTTGGTATTCAGATGTATTACCCTGCGCACTGTCGTCGGGTGTAAACATCCCTGCCTGCCAATTCAGCTCTGGAGTTTGAATTGCATAGGTATCAAAGCCATCATCTGTGAGGGCTTGAGAAAGGTAGCCCAGACCGTGGGGTGATAATGGTCCTTGGTCTGCGCCTGGCAGCATAACAACAACACCACGTTTTATCGCACTCATATAGGGAGAAAATAACGCTAGTACTTTGCCTTGATCAGTTTCTAGCTCGATAAGTTGCTTAGCAAAGTATTTATTGAGGTCACCTTGCTCTACGTTGGTTCGAGCCGGTGGCATAATAAATTGTGCAGATTCTGCGCGGCTATAACTGCTTGTCGTTACAAGGATTATGCTTAAAACTAGCAAAATAAACTTCATAACAATGTGTTTGAAAATTGGCTCATATCAGTGTATCGGCAGCAGCGCGATTTTATTTAATCAAATTACCTTACTCTGAATATTGCAGTCATCGCTTTATGGCGCTGTTTGCTAGCATCATTTTCCGTTAGACTAAGCCCAAATTAAAGATGGAGTAGATAAGTGACAAAGCATTGTGATTCCAAAAGAGACTATGTTTGGTTATTTTTGAAAGGGGCCGGAATGGGCGCTGCGGATGTTGTACCAGGTGTGTCCGGCGGTACTATCGCGTTTATAACTGGAATATATTCACGTTTTTTACATGCCATAAAAAGCGTGGATTTAGCCGCGCTGGGCATACTTAAAAACGATGGTATAAAAGCGTGCTGGCGTCATATTGACGGCTCTTTTCTGTTGGCTGTATTTGCTGGCTTAATAACAAGTGCAGCATCGTTAGCAAAGTTAATCACGTATTTGTTAGCTAATCATCAGATCTTGGTGTGGTCATTTTTCTTTGGGTTGATCGTGGCGTCGTTTATTCATGTGGCTAAGCAAGTCACTCATTGGCGTTGGCAAACGATACTAAGTTGCTTTTTAGGAGCAGTGATCGCTTTTGTGATTACGACACTGGCACCAAGTGAAGCTCAACCCCACTGGTGGATGTTTTTTGTTGCTGGTGCAATCGCGGTGTGCGCCATGATTTTACCCGGTATTTCGGGCAGTTTTATTTTGTTGCTTCTCGGTATGTACGGGCATGTGCTTAAAGCTGTCACACAAAAAGAGTTGCTGTTGGTGGGCCTATTCTTGATGGGGTGTGTGGTAGGGCTGATGGCTTTTTCTCGTTTTCTATCTTGGTTATTGGATAGGTACCAACAGGTAACATTTTCATTGCTAGCAGGGTTTTTATTGGGATCGTTGAATTTACTCTGGCCTTGGAAAACAGTGATATCAACTTACATCAACTCCAGTGGCATCGAAAAGCCCCTGTTGCAGCAAAATGTAAGTCCAATGGAGTTTGCTGCTGTAACTGGTATGGCACCGCAAACTGGAATATGCATTGCGCTGGCAGTGGCTGGACTATTACTGATTCTAGCGATTGAAAAGCTCACCAATGATTAATTTTAAGCGACCAACATAATATTATGTTGGTCGCTTGTGCCTTTGCATTATTAAATAGACCACACTCTTCAGCATGTACCCACTCCTACAAGCACTTTAATACCAATGGGTAATTTTTAATCTTGACAAAAAAAGCGATCATATAAGCGACAAAAGTATTAATGTATTTCACGAGTGATTCGCCGTGATTTTAATATCTTTGCACACCTTTGTGTTCAGTTAATAAAAGGCAAAATATATCCATGAGTACAGTGAGTTATAAGTTAGGCTTATTGGTTTTTCTGTTGATAGGTATGACTTTTCCTGCCCAGGCAGGTGTCGAGCGGTTGGATTTAACATCCTCTTTATTAGGCCTGTTTTGTATCTTGGTCTTCGTTGTTGCCTATGCATTGGTCATGGTTGAAGAAAAGCTTCACTTGCGAAAGTCCAAGCCGGTTTTGGTTGCCGCTGGCATAATTTGGATAGTGATTAGCGCCTATTATGTTACTCATGATATCTCTTATGTTACCGAGGAGGCATTTAGGCATAATTTACTAGAGTTTGCTGAGCTAATGTTATTCCTGCTCGTGGCAATGACATATATTAATGCGATGGAAGAGCGCAAAGTATTTGACGCGCTGCGGGCTTGGATGATCCAAAGAGGGTTTAGTTATAATAGTTTGTTTTGGATTAGTGGCTTTTTAGCATTTTTTATTTCGCCCATCGCAGATAACTTAACCACCGCATTGTTAATGTGTGCTGTGGTGATGAAAGTGGCCGAGGGTGACAAACGATTTATTAATCTCAGTTGTATTAATATTGTGATAGCAGCGAACGCAGGAGGAGCATTCAGCCCATTTGGTGATATTACCACGTTGATGGTTTGGCAGGCGGGAATGGTGCAGTTTAATGAGTTTTTGGTGCTATTTTTCCCATCGCTTGTTAACTATGTGGTACCAGCATTCATAATGAGCTTTTTTGTTGAGAAGAAAATGCCATCAGCGCTTTATGAGCCGACTAAAATGAAGCGCGGTGCTAGACGCATTCTAGCATTATTTTTATTGACTGTTCTCACCGCGGTGTTGTGCCATAGTTTACTGCATATGCCGCCAGTTCTGGGCATGATGATGGGTTTAGGCTATCTACAGTTATTTGGTTACTTTTTACGTATCACGCTCGAGAAAAGGCGTGACAAAGCAATACAAGCTGGGGATAAAAGACGTATTGATCTGCTTGGGAGTGTTATGCCATTTGATGTCTTCAATAAAGTGGCGCGCGCTGAGTGGGATACCTTGCTATTTTTTTATGGCATCGTGATGTGTGTTGGCGGCCTTGGTTTTCTGGGGTACTTGGGCCTGTTGTCGGAGGTGCTGTATGGGCAGTGGAGTGCAACGGCAGCGAATGTCTTTTTGGGAGTCGTATCATCTGTCATAGATAACATCCCGGTGATGTTTGCTGTGTTGTCCATGCAACCCGATATGTCGCACGGACAATGGTTATTAATCACCCTTACAGCAGGGGTCGGTGGCAGCTTGCTATCAATTGGCTCCGCTGCAGGGGTCGCTTTGATGGGTCAGGCTCGTGGTTATTACACATTTATTGGCCATTTGAAGTGGGCACCTGTCATTGGCTTGGGGTATGTTGCCAGTGTACTAACGCACCTCTGGCTCAATGCAGAGTTATTTTAAGTAATGAGTTAATTGTTGCTGGTGAGCGTTTACCCAATGAGCGCTCACAGGCTTTGCAGTATTGATCACTTGTTCAAGAGGCGTGGCAATGACTTTACCAGCTTCGCGGCCAATCATCACATTATCTTGTCCAGTGATGATAGCATCAACCGCTGCAAGGCCTAATTCTGTTCCTAAGTTTCTATCTTCAGGGACTGGGCTACCGCCTCGTTGAATATGTCCAAGAATACAGATTGCACTGTCTACTTTGCCTTGCTCGGTTAAGCTTTCTTTGAGCGCCTGAGCGCCACCAGGCCATAAATTTTCCGCTAGTACGATTAGAAAGCTACCGTGTGTGTGTTGTTGCTTATCAATAGCTTTTAATAGCTCTGTAACCTTTTGCAGTGCCCTGTCGGCAGAGAAGTTTTCAAATGAAATAATGGCTTCGGCACCTGTGGCTATGCCGACGTTAAACGCAATATGGCCACTGTGTCTACCCATCACTTCAACAATAAAGATCCGTTCGAATGCATTGGCTGTATCGCGAATTTTATCAATAGCATGAGTTGCCGTGGTGACGGCCGTTGCGAAGCCTATGGTGCAGTCCGTTCCGCTGAGATCATTATCAATCGTTCCGGGCAATCCTATGACTTGCTTTTCCCAGTGTTGTTTGATTGCCTGTAGCCCTCTTAAAGAGCCATCTCCACCTATCACAATCAGTGCGTCAATTTCGTGTTTTCTTAGGGTATTACATGCCTGTATAACTCCCTCAGAAGTTAGCATGGCTTGGCAGCGCGCACTTTTTAAAATGGTTCCACCTTGTTGCAAGGTTGGGTTGACATCAAAATGCTCCATTTCGACGTACTGATCATCAATTAAACCATTGTAGCCATGATAAAAGCCAACACATTGTAGTTGATGATAATTACAGCTTAAAGTAATTGCTCTAATTGCGGCATTCATAGCCGGTGCGTCACCGCCACTTGTTAAAACCGCGATCTTTTTCATAATTAATCCTTCATCGAACTGTAACTGTAATTATAGATAACGCATAAGCTGCACAGCTAGCATACAAGCTTATTTAAAAGCTGAGAAGGGAAAAGGTATATCAATAAGGGGAGGTTGAAAAGGGAAATGGCCCTCGCAGGATCACGAGGGGAGCCAAATCCAATAGATTTACTTATTTAAAGACGCTGCAATTTTTGCTAGTTCTTCTTTTTGTGCGGTTGGCAAATTATCTACAACGATATTGTAAGAATTATCGATCATTTCTTTAATTTTCTCTTCAGGCACTGAGCCGTCTAGAATGATCGTATTCCATAAACGCTTGTTCATGTGGTAGCCCGGAACGATGGCTGGAAACTCATCTCGAAGTAACAAAGCTTCATCGGGATCGCACTTCAAGTTAAGCCACCAAATCGGCTCACCGTTGGCATCTACTTGACCTTCTTTACCCTCAGATAAAGTAGCAAACATTTTGTGCTGCACTTTGTAGACATCCACATCTTGAGCAAACGGCTGAGTAATAAACGTCGCAGGTTTACTTTGCAAATAGTCATGTACGCTTTTTTGATCCATATGATCGTGTCCTTGACGTAACTAAATAATTTAAAACAACATGGTTTAATTTTAGCAGCTATTATGAGAATACTGTAATTACCTGTTTATAAAACGGCCTGAAAGCTTCTGTTTACATAGGCCAATTTAGTATTACATATAAAAAACAACAATTTGTACTTAACTAGTTGTTTAAATCGTATAATATTCGACCCTTTATGCACGTTTTAACTCGAACGAGTTAAGAACTATGCGATGTTGGCTCGGCTATTGCTGATACGCATGTAACGCTCTCCAGCGCTTGCCAAATCAGGCTGCTAATGGTGAAAACCATACCTCGTAGTTTCAATTTTCAATGCAGTTTAGTTGATTAGAAAATAAATTATTTAATAATCAAGTAGCTACTATATTAACATCAATCTTATTGCTAATATTGCATCGAACTGAGCTGCTATTAAATTAAATAATGCAATATTTTGCAACAATTAATATTTAATTGTACAAATACTGCGCACTTTGGTACCCTTCGCGCCCTTAGTTAGAGTTGTGAGTTAAGCTGGTTTATGGTGTGGATTGTGTTGTCGTTGTTCGGTGCAATATTACTTTATGTTGAAGCGGTTCGTAAGGGGATGCCTATTAAGCGGTGGGTGGTTGCCGGTATAATGTGTGGACCTTGTGCGTGGTGCTTACTGAGAGTTCATCACCGTCGGGCTTGGTTGCGCAATCAATTACACCAATGCTGTATGTGGCGTGCCTAAGGACTGATTTAATCTTAGCTTCGGTTAATTGACAACTTTGAGCTGAGGTTGCGCTTCTCTTTGCTTTTGTGCACGCAAGAATGTGGTAAAGTCATCGGCGCAAAGTGGCTTAGAGTAAAAGTAACCTTGAATGGTCTGACAATTTAGTTGCTCCAAAGCACTTAATTGCTCGGCTTTTTCGACGCCTTCAGCCACAACGTGTAGGTCTAGGTTGTGGGCGATAGTGACGATAGAGTCAACCATATTGCGTCCTCTCTCGGAGGACATGTCATCTACGAAGGCTTTGTCCACTTTCAAGGTATTGAGTGGAAATTGCTTCAGGTAGGCTAGTGACGAGTAACCAGTACCAAAGTCATCAATGGCCAAATGTATGCCGCGAGCACTGAGAGAGCGCATAATTGAAATGGCTTCTTGCGGGTCATCCATGATAGTGCCTTCGGTGATCTCCAACTCTAGAAAATACGAAGGAAGTTGGTTTTTTTGCAAGATAATATCAATTCTGGTTGTTAAGTCGGGTAAACTGAATTGCTTGGCTGATAAGTTAACCGCAACGCGGCCATCAAATAAACCTTGATCTATCCAGCGCTTTACATCTTTACATGCCTTATCTAGAACGACTTCACCAATGTCAATGATCTGCCCAGTTTCTTCCGCGATGGGGATAAATATACCCGGGCTGATGATCCCTTTTTTCGGGGTGATGAATCGAACCAAGGCCTCCATACCCACTAGGCGGCCAGTTTTTATGTCCATTTTTGGCTGGTAGTAAACGACAAAGTGGTCCTCTTTTAAACCGAATCGCATCAGGTTTTCAATCTGTAATCTTTTTACTGCTTGTTCGTTCATGGAGTCATTGAAGAACAAATAATGGTTACCTCGCTGTTTTGCGTGGTACATGGCTGTGTCGGCATTTTTAAGCAAAATTTCAGGTGTTGCACCATCTTCTGGAAACAGCACGATACCAACAGATGAAGTGATCACCAGCTCATGGTTTGCCATTTTAAACGGTGTGGCAATCGCTGCGAGGAACAGCTTGGCTGTTCTAGTAATGGTATGAATGTCGTTGGTTCCCGCCATGACCAAAGCAAATTCATCTCCACCTAATCGGTAAAAGGTATCTTTTTGACGAGCGAGTTTGTTTAATCGCATGGCGAGTTTGGCAAGTAGGCTATCGCCTAATTGATGACCAAGCGAGTCATTGATTTTCTTAAAGTTGTCTAAATCGAAAACCAGCAAAGCATGGTGTGTGTCCTGTTGAGCCAACTTTTTCAAATTGGTAAAAAATAGATTGCGATTTGGCAATCCTGTTGTGCGATCTCGATTAGATAAATTATGTAACTGTGATTCTGCTTTTTTACGTTCGGTGAGGTCGGAATAAACCACTACATAGTTTGTTACTTGTCCGTGACTGTTTTTGATTTCATCAATCGTCACTTCTATTGGCAACAAAATATCTTTGTGATTACGAAGTCGCAACTCTTCTTGCCAGTGTTCGGTTTCTTTAAGGCTGGTGATAACCTGATTGATATAGCGCTCATCGTAACCGGGTAAATTAAACGGTTTACCTACATATTGAGGTCGGTTGCCTCCAAACAGCACCAGATAGCTGGGATTTAAATCGACCAATCGAAAGTGGTCGTCGTAGATGGCAATCGCGTCCGTCAGGGATTCTACGCATTTGGCGAATAGATTAAGGCGTTCCTCGGTGCTTTTTAGATGGCTGATATCACGGACTGTCCCAGTCATCCTAAGTGGGTTGAGGTTACTATCTTTCTCAATGATCTTACCTCTATCCAAAACCCAGTGATATTGCTCAAGATTGTCTTTTAGTCGGTAGCTGGCCTCAAAGAAAGCACTTTTCTCTGAAAAGTGTTGTTTAAGAAGTTTTTCTACCAATGGTAGATCTTGAGGATGAATTCGATTTGCATTGGGAATAAAGTGGCTAGATTTACTTTTGTGCAACATATACTTGTCGTTGATCCGCACCACTTCACCGGTCGCGATATTCCAATCCCAGAGTGTGTCTCCGCTTCCTTCCACGGTGCTTTTTAAACGCTGTTCAGATAGCTGCAATACTGATTGTGCTTTTTTTAGCCTGTTGTTCATTACTAGCAAATAGCTAGTGGCTAGGAAAAAAGTCAAGCAGAGCCCAGCCCAGACTGGGTCTAGGAGTTCTAGCTGTTGACCGGAATTAAGTGCTTGCAGGGGAGCGCTAAGTACGGAGTACAACAGCATCATGATGGAGGTTTTTGTTATTGTTCGCTGTATCATAGATGCATAACTCTTTATTGCGAGCTTTAATCTAAATGATGCAAGAGTCGGAGTCAAAGAGAAATGCGCAAATTAGTTTCTTTTTTAGTTACAAAGAAGCGCTACTTTTGGGTGAAGTGGAGAAAAAATCGTTTTAATGTATGCAATAAGCGTGTCTTTATCCATAGAATCAATTTGTGCCACAAGTCGTCGTTGCATATTAAACTTATGATCATCATTAGTGATAGCTATCCAAAAACGCTGGGCGCGAAGCCTTAAGTTTTTGTCCTTTTCTGCAACTTGTAACCGCAATGCCCCAATGGCTTCTAGCCATGTTGTATCATCAAGGTCTGTCAGCCGGTCAATAAATTCAGTCACAAACTGCTCATGTCTGGCGAGTAACTCTTTGGAGTCGTATTGTGGAGATTGGATATAAAAGGCGATCCCGGCTCTGGTGTTAAATGGTGCGTAACCAGCACCGACCAAATAGCCAAGTTGCTGTTGAGTTCTTAAGGTTTCGAAGTATTGTTGACTAATAAGTTGGTTAAGCATCATCAGTGCTACTTTCTCAAACACATCTTCAGTTTGGGCTTGAATATAATAAACCAGCGCGTGCTCACTGCCACTTTTTTCTATGTGTTGTTGTTGATAGTTATCAAGTACCACCAAGGGGCGCTTTAAATCTTCTAAGATTTCGCTTTTTTCAAACAGGCGTCTGAGCTTTTTTTGCATAGCTAGCGCATGTGTTTCTTGCCAGTTACCATGTAAAAACGCTTTTATATGTACAGAATCAAAAAACTGATTTCTAAATTGACAAAACTCATTAAAGCTAATGGTTTTCAAGGCACGTGCCAGAGCCATCGGTTCTGGGTTCCAAGGCATTAACTTTGCGCCGAGAACACTGAATAGCTCACTGACTGGTTTGTTGTGGTTGTGGTTTTTCCAGTGTCTGATCAGTTGCTTTTTATATTCAGCGAAGCGGGTTGCACTGATCACGGCGTGCAACATGTGTTCTAGTAGCTGTAAAGCTAAAGTGATTTGATTTCCGGATAGTCCTGCTGTGTGTAAAGTAAGCCCACCTTGATGGGAGTTGATGTGGTAATTCAAGCCCGCAAGTTCAGCAGGGTAGTATTGCTCAGCCATGCTGTCCATTAGTAAGTCGGCGAACAGTCTTGTCAGAGCCATATGTTTAACGCTTTTAATGCCAAGCAAAGAGTCTATTTCAATATAAAAATGGCCCTTGGTAACTCGGAAGGTGGCGTCTTGTTTGAACCAAAATGCAAACCCAGGTTTGTCTTTGAGTAAAGTTGGAGTACGACTTTTATTAGTCACATCATACAATACATTATCTACCTGTAAGTAAGGGTTCACTTTTGGAAGCTGCATCTCTGGCAAAGGTGTATCAATAGCGGCAAGCGCATTTAGCCATTCATGATTAAGTTGCTCAACGTCATACGGTGTATGGTACCACTTGGCTTGCATGGTAGGTTCAACATCTGGATGTATTAGTACCATGCGCATGTTGTGTGGTGACAGATAGTTACACAATTTTTTGTGTAACTGTTCATCAAAGCCTTGCATCACATAATCACCATACAGGTAGTCTTGTGGCTCATAGTGATGCATATTCACACTGATACTGCTTGCCCATTCGAGCAAACGGCTTGGTTCTTGGTTGTTAAATGCAATATCGAGCAAAGTTCTTTTATCTTGATAGAGTCTTGGTAATACAGCCAGTTGAGACTTTATGAGCGCAATATACTCAAACAGCATTTCTACGATATCCTCGTAGTAATCAATACCTTCATCAGTGAGTGCAAAGCTAACGTTGAAGTCTTTAAAGTTACTACCGCTTATTCCTCCGCCAGCAGAAAGTGCATTGATCCAACCCTGTTCTTTGAGGATAGAGTAGAGAGAGCCTTCGCCTTCATAGCCTAATAAATGAGCTAAGAAACTCACGCTTTTATGCTTGTACAAGTCATCAATGCCGTTCATAGCAAAGCTGACGATTAATTTCTGCATATGCTTGCGAGGCGCAATATGCAGTAATAAACCTAAATCCTGAGGACGATACAATGGTTCACTAATTTCTGCTTTGTTTTGGTGTGTCCCCGCAATTTGGCGAAAATATTGTTCGACTTGCTGTGATAACTCTTCAACGGAGTGAGGGCCTGCAACAACTAAGGTCATCCATTGAGCTTGGTAGTGTGTGGTAAAAAAGTCGCGAACTTCTTGCGCGATACACACCTCCCGATTGTCTAGAGTGGTTTTGTTACCCACCGAGAATTTGGCAAAAGGGTGTAGTGGGTTAACTGTTTCTTTATGAACCTGATAAATTCGACGCCCATCGTCTTTTATTTTCATTTTAAATTCGGCATCTATAGCGTTACGCTCGTTTTCAGTTTGTGACGCATCAAGCAGTGGATCAATAAAAAACTCCGCAAACAATGATAAAGCATTGTAAAACTGCTGAGGTGCACAATCGAAAAAATAACAGCTATGTTCTGTGCCAGTCCAAGCATTGCTTTGCCCACCAGCCTGACTGACAAACTGAGAAAAGTAACCTGGTTGAGGATGTTGCTTTGTACCCAAAAATAACATATGTTCAAGGAAGTGTGCCATACCTTGGCGATCAGCAGGGTCATCGAAATGTCCTGCATTGACAGTAAGCGCTGCGGCAGACTTATCGCTGGATAAGTCACTGACTAATAAAACCTGTAGACCATTGTCGAGTGTAAGCCGGTGGTAGTTGCGATTATCATTATTACTAACTTTCAAATTTTTGCCGCCGATACATAGAATGTAAATAAAGAAAGCTTACAATGCGAAATGAAGAACTTTGCTTTATGTTTATAGGGTCGTTTGTTTTAATATAGCGAACAAACGAGGTAATTAGCTACAGGTTAGCAGGCAAATTTACAAAGAACATTAGAGAGTGCAATGAAAACTATTTTAATTATGCGCCACGGTGAAGCTGTCCCTATGCAAGTTAATGATGAAGCTAGACCTCTTACGGAGCGAGGAATAAAGCAGGCAAAGGAAATGGCCTGGTGGCTTAAAGGGCACTTCAAACCGCAAGCCGCATTAGTCAGTCCATATACAAGAGCACAGCAAACCGCTCAACAAGTGCTAGCAATCAATGATTTCAGTTATGTGGAAATTTGTAAAGATGTAATCCCTGCGGGAAATGCTGCGTTTGCCATCGATTATCTCGAAACGCTCATTAGTTTGAATGAACATCTTGATGTATGGTTGGTTGTTGCGCATATGCCCATAGTCAGTTATTTAGTAGAACAGCTATGCCCCGGTAACTCACCTATTTTTAATACGGCGGCTATTGCTGTGATTGAGTATGATGAAGTGACACAGCAAGGCGTATTTAAGAGTATGAACTCACCTTCTTTATAATTATTCGAGCACTTTCTTACCTATATTTGCAACATAATGCCATGACCTTAATTATCTGCTTGTAAAGCTTACGTTTCCAGTCGAGGTAAAAAGCTCAAACCCCTACATTTCAAGTGAAAGTCAAGGAAGGACATATGTCCGTATTTTTTGGCTTTTTGGTAGCTAAAAGTTGTAAACGTCTGGCTTCTTGTTGCGAAAAAATCAAAAAAGGCGATTTTTTGTTGTTAGTGTGTCGGTAATATTTTATTTAGCTGCTATACTGTGGGCGTCGCGTTCAGCCTCACAGGTTCGCTTTGCACTCTCGGTTGTGAGGTCCGCGCTAAATTGAAAAAACGCGCGAAAAATTGAACGTACCACGCCAACGTGATACGGCGACCATACATACCGTTGAACAAAAAGAGTGCACATATAAGGTTAAGCCCAAACATGAAAGCAATGAAAAGATCTACGTTAGCAACTTTAATCAATGCAACGTTGTTCTCTGCTGTAGCAGGTACTTCATTTTCTACTCTCGCTGCTGAACAAACCCCTGAAGCAAAAAGTAATCAACTGGAAGTAATCCAGATCACAGCACGTAAGCGTGTTGAGAATGCTCAGGAAGTACCAGTGAGTGTATCTGCACTACAAGGGGACAGCTTGGATGCATACAGCTCTGCGGGTATGGATATTCGTTTTATGAATGCGAAGATTCCAAGCTTGTCTGTAGAGTCATCTTTTGGTCGTACATTTCCGCGCTTTTATGTTCGTGGTCTTGGTAATACCGATTTTGATCTAAACGCGTCACAGCCGGTTTCATTAGTGGTTGATGAAGTTGTACAGGAAAACCCAATCCTTAAAGGTTTCCCTGTATTTGATGTCGCACGTGTTGAAGTTTTACGTGGTCCACAAGGTACATTGTTTGGTCGTAACACGCCGGCTGGCCTCGTGAAGTTTGATTCTGTTAAGCCAAGTCAATCTTTTGATGCTTATGGTGCAGTATCTTATGGCAGCAAAGGCGCGGTAGACTTTGAAGGTGCTGTAGGTACTGGATTAACGGATCGTATTTCGACTCGTGTGTCAGTACTTTGGCAAGATAAAGAAGATTATATTGACGTTAAAGCACCAGGTTTTGAGAAAGAAGACTCACTAGGTGGCTATAACGAAAAAGCGGCGCGCGTACAATTCTTGTATGAAGGCGACGACTTTACGGGGTTATTAAATTACCACGTGCGTGATTTAGATGGTCGTCCCATTGCGTTTCGTGCGAACCTAATTGAAAAAGGTTCAAACAACATTAACCCTCTGTATGATAATGACGTTGTGTATCATGATGCAGCTTCTCGTTCTACGCAGCAAGTAGACTCTCAAGGTCTAAACCTTAAATTAGAGTGGGACTTGGCTGAGCACACGGTAACATCAATTACAGCTTGGGAAAGCGCTGAAATATACTCTCGCGCTGACGTAGACGGTGGTTACGGTGCAGCATTTATCGGTTTCCAAGGTCCAGGTCTAATTCCTTTCCCATCAGAAACTGCGGATGCAATTCCTGATCACGACCAATATACGCAAGAACTTCGTCTATCAAGCAACTTCTCTGGTGATATTAACTATCAAGTTGGTATTTTCCTATTCGAAGAAGATTTAACGATTGAAAGCTTCTCATATGATACGTTGACGTATGACCCAACTGCGAACAACTACGGTTTGCAAAATGGTTATGCAGTTCAAAACCAAGATACATCTGCATGGGCGGTATTTGGTTCAGTTGACTACACGCTTACTGATGATTTAAAAATCACCGCGGGCCTACGTTATTCTGATGATGAAAAAGAGTTTTATGCAAAACGTACTATGAGCCCAATCGGAGCTGCTGCACTGTTAGAAAAAACAGCGAACCCTAGCGATAGCCATGTAAGCTGGGATTTGAGTGCAGCCTATAAATATAGCGATGACATTAACTTGTTTGCTCGAATCGCAAATGGTTTCCGTGCGCCAAGTGTTCAGGGTCGTATCTTGTTTGGTGACGTCGTAACAGTTGCTGATTCAGAGACAATTAATTCAATTGAAGCCGGTATTAAATCTGATGTACTTGATGGTCAGGGCCGAGTAAACGCGACGGTATTCTACTTCCAAATGGATGACCAACAGCTAACAGCTGTAGGTGGTGGAGCGAACTTTAACCGTTTGATCAATGCAGATAAAACAACTGGCTATGGTTTTGAATTAGATACAGAGTGGGTGTTAACGGATGAATTAAATGCAACGTTTAACCTAAGCTACAACAAAACTGAGCTGGATTCTCCAGGCTTAGAAGTGGGTGCATGTGGTTCTGCGTGTACAATCACTGACCCATACCGTCAAGTTGCCAATCCTTTTGCTGCAGATGGCGATGGGTTTGATGAGATTGCTATGATCGATGGCAATAGCTTACCTCACGCTCCTGAGTGGATTGCAAACGCGACACTACGCTATACCACTGAGCTAGAAGGCGGTGAATTCTTTGTGTATGGTGACGTATCTTATCGCAGTGAAATAGACTTCTTCTTGTACGAAGCGGTTGAGTTCAGAGGTGATGCATTGTTTGAAGCGGGCGTGCGTACTGGTTACATGTGGGCCGCTGGCGACAATGAATATGAAGTATCAGCGTTTGTTCGCAACTTGTTTGATGAGCAAGTGGTGATTGGTGGCGTTGATTTCAACAACCTAACAGGCATGTTGAACGAAGAACGTTATGTAGGTGCTGAGTTTAAAGTACGTTTCTTCTAAACGTCACAGTAACTTACAATGATGAAAAGCCCGCTTTCAAGCGGGTTTTTTGTTGTCTGTAATGAAAAGCTTGGCAAGAGCTGATAAAGTCATAGCCAAGTATGAAATGAGAGAAAGATGATGTCTGGATTTTGGAATTACCGAGTGATTTTTTGTGAAGCGACTAAAGATGAGCAAGCGCTTTATCAAATTCATGAGGTTGAATATAACTTAAACGGAAAAGTTACAAACTGGTCAGAAACCGGAGCCGCGCCATTTGGTCGTAGCATCGAAGAGTTACAGGCCGATACAGAACGCTTAAAGTCAGCGTTTGATAAGCCCGTGTTAAAAGTAGTCAGAAAGCCTAGAGGCTATGAGTTAGTTGAAGTGGAAAGTGGGTTAGAAGCCAGTGCAGAGCCGCCAGCAGGGTTAAGCGAATAAAGCCCTAATCAAAAGGAGCGAATGATGAGTTTACAGGCCATTTTATTTGATTTCGATGGAACCTTAGTGGATTCGGAAGCGCTCCACTATCAAAGCTGGATGCGTGTGCTTGAGCCTTGGCGGGTAAGCTATGATGAACTATCATTTTGCTCAGAGTTTTCAGGTGTACCCACACTTCAGGCTGCTGACACGCTCAATCAACGCCATGGGCTTAGTGTTCACGCAGAAGCTTTAACATATCAGAAGAATCAGTTCTTCGTTGAAGTTGCACGAACTGTGCAACCTAAACTGATGCCATATGCACAAGAGGTTTTACATCAAGCGAGTGAACACTTTACCTTAGCGTTGGTAACTGGCAGCACTCGTGCCGAAGCGTTGCCAGTGTTAGAGTTTTATAAGCTTGATCAGCTCTTTAAATATTTTATCTGTAAAGACGATGTGGTGCATGCTAAACCTCACCCAGAACCATATTGTAAGGCGCTTATACAGCTTTCACTCAAAGCCAATCAAGCTGTTGCAATTGAAGACACTTATACAGGTTTGAGTTCCGCGCGCGGCGCAGGTTTAAGAACTATTGTGGTGCCGAACCATCACTCGAAGCAGCAAGATTTTTCTCGCGCAAGCTTTCAAGCCGACAATTTACAAGTTGCTTGGAGGCAAGTACTACAACTGGCATAATGGCATAGTTATACTAAAGTTATAGGCTCATTACCTAGTGCAAGGAGCCTTTTAATGAAAGTATGGATACTATTATTTATAAGCCATCTATGTATTCTATCCACGAGTAAAGCACATAGCCCACCCAGCGTAGAGTTAGCAAATACCTATCATGAGAGCACGCCTATTGCTCACTATTTAGTGAGCGAAAAGTTTGATGGTGTACGGGCCATTTGGAACGGCTCTGAGTTGTTAACTCGGGGTGGGTTTCGCATCAATGCTCCGAAGTGGTTCACTCAACCGCTTGGGAGTATGTCTCTTGATGGTGAGCTTTGGTCAGGATATCAAGCGTTTGCATTTGTAAGCGCCTTAGTTCGTAGCAAACAAGGTTCGGACGAAGATTGGCAAAAAGTGCGTTACTTAGTATTTGATGCACCACATCCCAGCATGCCCTTTGTTAAACGTTATCAACGTTACCAAGATGAGTTAAATCGTATCTCTGCTGCCCACCTGCAAGCCATCAAGCAGTATGACTTTACAAGTAACAAAGAACTGAACGGCTATTATCACAAAGTATTGGCCCGCGGTGGAGAGGGGGTGATGTTACACCGAAAAGGTGCCGTACACCGCGCGGGTAGATCTGATAATGTGCTCAAATACAAACCCTATATTGATGCTGAAGCTATTGTTATTGGTTACACACCGGGAAAGGGGAAGTACCTAGGGATGGTTGGGGCGCTCAAAGTCCGCAATACACAAGGCATTGAGTTTAAAGTCGGGTCGGGGCTCAGTGATAAGTTACGTCGGCGGCCACCGACGATAGGCACACAGATCACCTATCGTTATCAAGGTTTTACTAAACATGGCAAACCCCGTTTCGCGCGTTTTTTAAGAGTGAGAGAGTGGCTATGAAGGCTAACAGTTGAAAACTAGGTATTGGGCGTTGTCATTGAGTTGAGGTTTGATCTGCAAGTGTGTTAACCTGCGCGACCTTTTTTCAGTCGTGAGGTAAGTATGATTGTTGGATTTGACTACGGTAGCTCTAATTGTGCCGTAGGTACAATGAATGGGCAAGACGTGAGCATGCTGGAACTGGAAGCTGGACGTGCGTATCTTCCTTCAACACTGTATGCGCAGCACAATTCTTTGGTCGTCGATTTTGTTGCAAATCAACTTGCTAATACGCCTGATGCCAAAGCCTTTCGCCAAGCTCGTGTGGGGATGTTGAACAGCATTCAAGCCGTACGCAAAGATTTAGACTTGCAAAGCGGTGAAACGGGCATTCAAATAGGCAGTGCTGCAATTGACGAATATATAGACTTTCCAGAAGAAGGGTATTTTGTTAAATCACCCAAATCATTCTTTGGTGCCATAGGGCTTAAGCCACAGCAAATAGCCTTCTTTGAAGATATTGCCACAGCTATGATTATGCAGATTAAGCAACGTGCCGAGCGTCAGCTTGGTAAGGCTATAACGCATACTGTGATAGGTCGTCCGGTAAACTTTCAGGCCATAGGTGGTGAGCAAAGTAACCAGCAGGCAATCGATATTTTAACTACGGCAGCCAAACGAGCAGGATTTAAAGAGGTCGAATTTCTGTTTGAACCGTTAGCCGCTGGAATAGATTATGAGTCAAGGCTGATGCAAGACCAAAAGGTGTTGGTTGTAGATATTGGTGGTGGTACAAGTGATTGCTCTTTTGTGCAAATGGGGCCAAGCTATCGAGAGCGCACTGACCGAGAACAAGACTTTCTGTCACACACAGGTAAACGACTGGGCGGGAATGACTTGGATATAGCGATGGCCTATCATAATTTTATGCCGTTATGTGGGTTGGGTTCGACATTAAAGTCAGGTTTACCTATGCCAAATCAATTGTATTGGCAAGCTTGTAAGATAAACGATCTTCATTTGCAAACGGAGTTTTATGGGCAGTCAAATAAGCGTGAACTTCACGCGATGCTTAGGGATGTAAATGAACCCGAAAAACTCGTACGTTTACTTAAAATTCAACACAATAAGCTAGGCCATCAAGTTGTACGTCAAGGAGAGCTATGTAAAATAGCACTGTCCAGTGATAATGATTATTTAGCACAACTAAACTTTGTGGAGTCTGGTTTGAATACGGTGGTGACTCAGGCACAGTTACAAGATGCTGTATCGGATAGCTTGAAACAGATCTGTACTTTAGCTAAGGATGCCATCAGCAGCGCGCAAACTCAACCGGATGTAATTTATCTGACTGGAGGCAGTGCACAATCACCGTTACTCAAATCAGCCCTACAGCAATCGCTAGGTGACATACCGATGCTAAATGGCGACAACTTTGGTAGTGTTACCGCCGGGCTAACTAAATGGGCGAGCAAAATCTTCAGTTAAGTTCATTGTGAGTATCGTTGCGTGCACGATACTCACAGCTCAATCTAGACGAGTCGCAAGATATCCTTGGTAATCAGGCAGATCACGGGTGATCTCATCACTGATGCTTGGTGAACCGATCAGTAAATCTGCGGTTACTTCGTTACAGGCTACTGGAATATTCCACACTGCTGCGAGTCGCAACAGCGCTTTCACATCAGGGTCATGAGGCTGAGAAGCGAGTGGGTCCCAGAAAAACACCAACATATGAATTTGATGTTCGGCTATTTTTGCGCCAATCTGTTGGTCGCCCCCCATGGGACCGCTAAGTAGTTTCTCTACGCTGAGCCCAGTTGCTTTTTCAATTACATGCCCCGTGGTGCCTGTTGCAAAAAGGTGATGGGTTTGCAACACGCTTTTGTGGGTGAGGCACCATGCTTTGAGGGCGGCCTTTTTGCCATCATGGGCAACCAGAGCGATGTTCTTCTTACTTGGTAAAGTTTGTATCTTAGTTTGCATGTTTGTTCTCATATTATCAGGTTGACGGCCAAAGCGATGAAAATTATTCCCGATGTTCTATCTATCCAAATGGGGGCACTAGGGTGGCGACGAAAATACCCAGCTATTTTATCGCCGCCATAAATATACGCACAGTCTATAGGAAAGGCCAAAATAGGGTACAGAAGTCCAAAGATCGCCAGTTGCAATGTTGGTGGCGACAGGCTTGGGTCAACGAACTGTGGAATAAAAGCGATGAAGAACAAAGCCACTTTGGGGTTAAGTACTTCGGTCATCATAGCTTGTAAAAACACATTACCTAGTTTTTTGGTGCTGACATGAGGCTTATCCTCACAGTCTATGCTCGCTTTTAAGGTCTCTCTAATTGTTGTAATACCAAGAAATGCTAAATAGGCTGCCCCTAAATATAACACCGCGTTATAGGCGGTCTCAGACGCCTTTAGAATTGCAGATAGGCCAACAACTGCAAAAATGGTATGAATAACGCCACCTACAGCAAAACCTAGCGCACTTTTCATACCCGCCACACGTCCATGGGTAAAGGTCTGCGCCATTAAAAATGCATTTGAGGGGCCGGGGGCGACGGCAATGATGGTACTGGCAATGACAAATGAAACGAGGGATTCAGGATTGAGCATCGTAAATTGAGCAAAGTTCAACAATGCTAATTAGTCTAAGCGGTTTTGTGTAGAAAAGATACGATTAGTAGAGTGGACGGTAAAAAGCGGACCTAGAGGTCCGCTTATAATTTGGTTGGATGCTTAGAATGCAACTGTTTGTGTGTCAGAGCATACTGTCGTGCTGCCTTGCTCACATACTTGATAAATGAAGCTGCCGCTGTTTTTACCAATGTTGTCTGCAAAGCTATTATCGTTGCTAGTTGTTACAATCATGCTACCGTTACGATAAATATCTACTTGGCTTGTGCTCGCACCTTGCCAGCTTAGGTCTGCATAGTTGTTACCTTTTTGCTTGTAACCAGAAACTGATAGGCTGATGCTACCATCACCCGGGTTACCGCCATTGTCACCGCCACCAGCACAACCATTTGCTGTTAGGTAAGCATCTGCGTCAGCCGCTTTAACGATACCGTAACCGAAGTATACGTCTTTACCTGCCGCACCCGCATCAGCAGCAGTTGCTTTAAGTGCTGCACGAATTTCTTGGCCAGTACATTCTGGGTGGTTTGACCATACTAGCGCCGCTACACCAGAAACCGCTGGCGTTGCCATAGAAGTACCGCTCATGAAGCCGTAATCGCTTGTGCCGATATCAACAGTAGCAGTGCTGCCAGCCATAAGTGTTGCACGGTCTTCAAGTGCAGCACCTACCGCAGGGATACTTGTAGAGTTAGTGTCACCTAGCGTGCCGTATAACATGCCAGCTTCGTTATTCACGATGATTGCACCGATACCGCCTGAAGCTTCACAGTTTGCAACCTTGTCGTGGAAAGAGATGTTACCACGGTCGATTAGACAAACTTTACCAGCAGCACCAGCATCAGTCGCTTCAGCCGTACCCATGAAGAATAGGCTACCAGTGACTGTGCCAGAGTTTTCCATTGCAGAGCTTGCAACAACGTTACCGTCAACATCTAAGCTAGCAGAAGTTGCCATGCCCGCTGGGTAAGTTGAAAGTGTATCAACACCACCTGCTGTTACTTCAACACAGATTGTTTCATCTTCAGATGCATTTTTACCGCGGCCGCTTAAGCAGCTAGGGAACTGTGAGAAATCAGCAATTTCGTTATTCGCATCGTTTGCACCGATCATCATTACTGAAGGGTAACCTGCTGGGTATGAACGTACGTCGTTACCATCGTTACCAGCTGCTGCGATTACTAGGCCACCTGCATCGTTGAAGCTAGCAAATGCGTTTGATTCAGTGCTGTTTGAACCACCACCACCAAGACTCATGCTGATGATGTTTGCGCCAGCTTGTGAACAAAGGTTCGCAGCGTGTGCTAGATCAGAAGAATATCCCCAACCTTCCGCGTTGAATACTTTGATGATGTGCATATCTACGCCTGGAGCCATACCAACAACACCAATGTTGTTGTCAGCAGCACCGATAGTACCTGCTACGTGAGTACCGTGAGGACCACCATGATCATACCAGTTACCAGTACCTGAGTCGTTGTCACCTGTGATGTTGCCCCAGATAAAGTCAGGGTTTGAGCTATCAAGACCAGAATCGATAACACATACTTTCATGCCCGCATTTGCGTTGAAAGTAACTTGATTTGCTTGAGACTGATAAACAGCATACGGTGTAAGCTGTTGAGTCATGGCATCACCAGCATCATCGTTATAGATAGCCATTGGCATACGTTTGAAGTCTTGCTCAACCAATTTTACGTGTGGGTTATTTAATAAACCTTTAACTTGAGATAGGTCTTTGCCAGAAAAAGTTGCAGCGATGAATCCGTCACCATCCACGTGAAGTTGTGCACCTAACTGCTTAGCTAGCGCCTTTACAACGCCTTTATTATTATTATCAACTTGAATGATGTAACGGTCGTCCGATGCTTGTGCGCTTGCAGCTGCACACATACCCGCAAACATTAATGCTGAAGTGAACTTGTTTAGTTTCATTATTATTATCTCTAGTTCGTTAAAATGAGTGAATCGCTTGTTAAACGAGGGTGTTAATTAGTCAAATATTGTTAAACAAATAACAATTGATTAACGGGTAAACAGAGTAGATCGAAACGGCCCATGGCGTAAAGAATATTTTATTGCTTTTTTTATAAAAATTTAGAGTATTAAATTATTTGTATATACTATTTTAGTCTTAGTGGAAGTCTAGCAGGTTACATGGTTTACCGTAGTAGGTACATGATTTACAAAGGAAATGATAATTATACTTATTTATGGTGTAAAGTGCGGACTATACCGCACTGTGTAAAAATTGTTTATTTTTACCTAATAATGCCAGTAAAAATGGGAAGGTTATAAGTAAATGTAGTGCCAATTGATGTGGTGCTGTTAGGTGCAATTGTTGCGTGAGTAGAGCTAATACACCAGCGCCACTCATTTGCATAACGCCAATTAGCGCTGAAGCAGTGCCCGCTTGTTTAGCAAAACCCGATAAAGCTTTTCCTGCTGCAGAGCCGAGCGAAAAAGCAAAGCCTATTGAAGCAATATACATTGGCAGCATAAAAGCAGCTGGATGCGCGTATTGGCTTGCCCACAACATAGTAACGCCACCTAGCGTGAAAAGCGTTAGGCCAACAATCAGTGCTAAGCGGCTGTGACGCTTTATAAGAATAGGGGCACAAAAGCTGGCGATGATGCTCAGTACAGCATTGCCAGTAAACCAACTGGTAAAGTCTGCTACTGAGCCATTTAGATGGTTCATTACCCAGCCCGGCGCTGTGGTGACAAAAACTAGCATGGCGGCCATACCAAACAGGGTTATCGAGGCATTAAACATGAATTCAGAGCTTGTCACCATAGGTTTAAAGCGACGTAAGTCTAAGATATGGCCTTGATAAATACTGTCGGCAGGTTTGGTTTCTCGATAAAGATAGAGCATCAGTAACAAACCAAGCGCCGCGAATCCAGCGAGGAAAACAAAGTTACTGCGCCAGCCAAACTCTAGGGTCAGCCATGCCCCCAGTAACGGCGCAAGCGCTGGAATAAAGCAAACAATCCCATTGAGGTAGGTAATCATTTGACCACTGCCTTTGTGGCCAAAACTGTCTCTTACAATGGCGAAGGCGGCAACGAACGTAGCGCAGGCTCCAAACCCCTGCATGGCACGGGCAACCATCATCCATAGCCAGCTATCTACCAGCGACGCCAGTATTGCCCCAATAGTGAAGAGCACAATACCCGCGTTAGCAATGGGCTTTCTTCCGTATTTGTCTGCAAGTGGCCCAGCGACTAACTGACCCAGTCCAACAGTCAGCATATACACGCTGATAGTTTGCTGAATTTTTGATTCGGTTACGTTTAGACCTTGCTGCATAGCTTGAAATGCGGGCAAGTACAAATCAATACCCAATGGGCAAAAGATGACCAGTAAAGCGAGAATAAATACTAAAGATTTGCTGATAGCTTGAGATTGCGGCATGACGACTCCTTTTGGCCGCTATTCTAGTGTGCTCTAACAAAAAGAACAGGACAAAGCGCCGGATCCGCAAAATAAAAGTATAAATGCACGAAGTAGCATATTTTCTCAACAGGTCGGATGTGTTAATTTGATATTATTAATTCGTATTACAGAGGGATTGACCGTGTCGGCACCATTACTCAAAATCTATAAAAGAATGCAGTGGTTACCATTTGGCCAGTGGTTTTTTAGCAAAGCTGTTTGTAGAAAAGCACCTTATTTTGGCTCGATTAAACCACGGATAACTAAGTTGGAACCGGGTGAGTGTTGTGCCACCATACCCAAGCGTAAAGCTGTTTTTAATCATATTGGTACTATTCATGCGATTGCGCAGTGTAATCTGGCAGAATTATGTGCTGGTGTGATGGTTGATGCCACCGTGCCTCACAAAACACACCGCTGGATCCCAAAAGGTATGACTGTGCAGTATCTAAAAAAGGCGGAAACAGATTTAACTGCGCAAGCAAAAATTGCTTTGCCACGTCAGTGGCAAGATAAGGAAGATTTGATAGTACCCGTAGAAATCTTTGACGCCCAGGGCACTAAAGTTTTTCATGCTGATATCAACATGTATATTACTGAGCGTTAGTTGTTTTATCTTTGCTTGAGGCTTTGTCTTTAAATGAAGTGATATTGGTCACTTCTGTTTTGTGAGTGAGTTTGCCTTCGATTAAAGCGCCGGCCTCTATGCTTAATGTGTCATGCATGATATCACCATGTACCTTGGCTGTTTTTTCGAGCATGACTTTATCTGCATCAATACCGCCATTAACGGTGCCTTTGATTCTTACAATGTGTGCTTTTACACTGCCTTCAATAACGCCGTGCAAGCCAATGACCAGCGTGTTGATTGCTAAATCACCAATCACTTTACCATCGACTTGTAATTCACCTTCGCACTTTATCTGGCCCTCAACGACAGTATTGGGAGAGATAATAGCGGGTAAACCTGAGGGCGCTTTGTCGCTGCCTATTAAACTACTGAACACGATTGATTACCTTCGTTAACTTAATGGGGTTGATATGTTTGCCATTTTGTAATACTTCATAATGTAAGTGAGTACTAGTGCTGCGTCCAGTACTTCCCATCAAAGCAATGACTTCAGATTTACTGATCTGTTGTCCTTTTTTTACTTTGATAGTGTGTAAATGGCCAAAACGAGACACCAATCCATGTTCATGCTGTATTTCAATAAACTTACCATAGCCGCCATTTTTTCCGGCTCGTAACACGACACCAGAAGCTGGGGCCACAATCTCAGTTTTGTGCCAGCCTGCTAAATCAACCCCTTTATGGTAAGCGCGCTTACCAGTGATAGGGTCTTTACGAAAGCCAAACTGACTGGAGATATAGTAGTTATCTTTAGCCACAGGCATTGAGTCCGGTAACGTGTTCAACACTTGTTCAAGGTTATTTAACACCACTAGGTTATCAATCGTGCTGAGGTATTCATCTGGGAGTTGCTCTAGTTCGAGCTGGTGATATGGGCCACCTTGTGCAAGCGCTGAACTTTCATGTTGAGGGGCAATACCCACTTCAGCTAACCCTGATGCTAACTTGGTCACGCGGGTCTGAATATTTTGCGATAGAGCTGAAAGTAAGTCTTGCTGATTTACAACGAGCAGTTGTGCTTGAGTATTAAAATCTTCCTCTGGCGGTTCCTCTTGCTGTTCACCGACACTCACTTCATTTTGCTCAGCGCTGCTCTCGGGGAGTGAAGCGTCAGAGCTGATGCTATTTTCCGCATTGGTATCATCATTACTAATATTAGTGTCGACAGTATCGACCTCATCGCTGGCTTCATGTAAAGAGCTAGGTAAAGCATCGACCAAGCTTTGTAGCATAAGCTGCTTTTCTGAGAGCTCATTAAGCGTTTGCTGCTGTTGTGCAAGTTGCGCTTGCATTTGCTGCTTCTCGTTTAGAAACCGCTGTTGGTCTGCTTCTGTTTGTGCTTGCAAAGAAGAAATGGTGCTTTGCTGATGTTTAACTGACTTTGCATTTATCACAGACCAAGCGATAGCGCCTACCACAAGTGCAATAAGCAACGGTTGTAGCCAGCTAGCCAAGGTAAGCATATAAATCTCGCCATTTTGGCGTATTAGGATCTGCTTTGAGCGGAATAACGTCTTATAAATGCGACTGATTAATTTCAACATAGATAAAAAATATTTTAGACAACGCTTAACCATAACAAGATTGAAGCAAAAATCCAGCAAATTTATATAATAAAAAGGTGCACTTACGCACACCTTTGATTTATATCTGCTTTTAATTTGGGATTATTTAGCAGGAAGAACAGTGCCTTCAACAGAGCCAAAGCCTATGCGATTGAAGCCATCAGCTTCACACCAACCACGCATAATGACCTTGTCACCATCTTCTAGGAATTTACGCTCTTCGCCGTTTGTTAAAGTGATACTTTCTTTACCACCACGAGAGAGCTCTAGTAATGAACCCGCTTCTTCATGCTCTGGGCCTGATTGTGTACCAGAACCTAACATATCACCTGGTAAGAAGTTACAGCCGTTTACGGTGTGGTGAGTTACCATTTGTGCAACGGTCCAGTAGCTGTGTTTGAAGCTAGACTCAGAAAGCTTTGCAGCAGGTTGCTTTGCTTCACGCATTTTGGCTGTTTCAAGCAACACATCCATTTGAATGTCGAAAGCACCTGCTTCACGGTTGTGTGTTGACTCAAGGTAAGCCATAGGTTGCGGGTCTTGCTCATCACGGTGCCATTGTGTACGGTAAGGCGCAAGTGCCTCAGTTGTAACAATCCAAGGAGATACGGTTGAAGCGAAGTTTTTCGCAAGGAATGGACCTAGAGGTTGATATTCCCAAGCTTGCAAATCACGTGCTGACCAGTCGTTGAATAAACAGAAACCAAATACGTGGTTTTCTGCACTTTCAATCGCGATTTGTTCACCCAGTTCATTACCTTTACCAAGATAAATACCAAGCTCTAACTCATAGTCTAGACGCTTACATGGACCGAATGAAGGTGCATCGGCATCTGGCGCTTTAGTTTGGCCTTTAGGACGATGGAACGCTTGTCCAGATACATCGATAGATGATGAGCGACCATGGTAGCCAATTGGCACCCACTTATAGTTAGGTAGCAAAGGATTATCCGGACGGAACAATTTACCAACCGCTGTTGCGTGGTAGATTGATGTGTAGAAGTCAGTGTAGTCGCCAATATGACATGGCATTGAATACTCAACATCAGCTTGTGATACTAGCGCATTTTCCAGTGCTGCTTGATGTTCAGAGCCTTCACGTAGCGCGCAAGACAATGCTAGACGTAGCGCTGACCAGTAATTTTGGCCAAGGCCCATAAATTCATTTAATGCCTGTGCGTTGGCGGCTTCAACAGCTACCTGTGCATCACCTGAAAAAATGCTAGCTTGTGCAACTACCGCAAGGTCTAGAACTTGATCACCAATGGCAACACCACCGCGAAATTCTTCGTTAGTGCCTTTACGACGAAATACCGCAAACGGTAAATTTTGAATTGGGAAATCAGTACCAGCTTGGTTTGCACTCGCAACCCAACTTTTCAGATTAATATCATGGGTTTCGTTAATAAAAGACATTGCCTTTCCTTTTTATTTTTGGTTAACGCTATTTTGCCTTAACTAAAATGGAAAAAGCAGCTTTAAAAAGCTGCTTGTGAAAATAATAACTCTAAATAGCTTAGATCACGCCGCGACGTTCTTGATCTCGCTCGATAGATTCAAATAGTGCTTGGAAGTTACCTTCACCGAAGCCGCCATCGTCAACACGTTGGATCATCTCAATGAAGATAGGGCCAAATAGGTTTTTAGAGAAAATCTGTAGTAGGTAACAGTTCTCGCTTTGGCTATCTACCAAGATCTGGTGCTGTCTAATTTTTTCGCGGTCTTCTTTAACCCAAGGTACACGATCAAAGATAGTTTCATAATACTCAGGGATGATATCCAGTGTTGCAATGGTAGACTGATCAAGTTGGTCAAGAGATGACACCAAGTCATTTGTTAAGAATGCTAAGTGTTGTACACCAGGACCATTGTACTCATCCAAATACTCATCGATCTGGTTGTTGTTATCATCTTTACCTTCGTTGATTGGAATCGAGAAGGTGCCACAAGGTGACTTAAGGGCATAAGATAGTAGTGCTGTTTTTTGACCTTTGATGTCAAAGTAACGTACTTCTTCAAAGCCAAATACGTCTTTGTAGAAGTTAGCCCAAGTTTCCATTGTGCCCTTGTAAACATTGTTGGTTAAGTGGTCAATGCGCAAGAAGCCTTTGTCTTTAACAATGTTTTGCTCTTCAAGATCAACAAAGTCATTCTCGTAGATTGAACCTTTATCACCAAACACGTCGATGAAGTAAATAAGGCTGTCACCGATGCCGTAAATTGCAGGGTAAGGCAAATCTTTGTTCGCAGACTCTGTCGCTGGCTTTGCTCCACGCTCAACAGCAACATCAAATGCTTTTTTAGCGTCTTCTACACGCCAGCCCATAGAACAAATAGCTGGGCCATGGCTTTTAGCAAATGCTGCTGAGAAACCTTCGCGCTCGTTATTTAGTAAAAAGTGAATGTCGTTCTGGTTGTAATAAACGATGTCTTTATCTTTAAACTTTTTAAGTTTTGAGAAACCAAAATCGGTGAACACTTTATCCATGTAGTCCGCATCTGGTGTTGCGTACTCAGTAAATTCGATACCAACTAAACCTAGTGGATTTTTTACTTCACTCATTGTCATACTCCCGCAATTAAGCAAATTGGGTTGCTTGTTAGATTATGTTCTTCAGTAGGTGGATGATTAATCAAAAATGGATAAAGAGGAAGATCAGGCCTCTATTTAGCTGACAGCCGATTTGTAAATTAAGTTGCACAAACCTTAATGCATTATGGGGATGTGCTGACACTTAGGTGAGAACTCAAAGGTTTTACTCTGAAACGGTGATTAAAGTGTTTTGAAATTCTTCAAGGAAGATTTCTGAAAATCCCTAAACTTATAATTATAAAGTGTTTTTTTGTTTGTTGTTCAAACAAGCGTTTCCAGCCCTTTATCTTCAGTATGGCATTAGAAAGCAGCAGAATAATACATAGACTGTAAGCTTTTCTATACACCAATGTGATTTATGCGTCTTGGATACAAAAAAACCGCGTGCTTTTAACACGCGGTTTTTCATCGTTTACTCTGGATAACTACTGTTTAACAGCAGCAACTTCCAGTTCTTCTGCAAGAATATGCTCTTGGGTGTGAGGCTCATGTTGTCCTTCAGCACCATGCATCCAATCTACTAGGCGATCACTGAGTAAGTACATGGCAGCTGCTGAAAGTAGTGCAGTTGCGCCTAAACCGATAAAGATACTCATTGCGTTGTTCACTGCTTCATGGCCTTCACCAATGAATGAACCAACAAGGCCTGCGATCTTGTTTGCAATCGCTGTACATAGGAACCAAATACCCATTAGTAATGAAGCAAGGCGCAGTGGTGCAAGTTTACTCACCATTGACAGGCCAATTGGTGACAAGCATAGCTCACCTAGAGTATGGAATAGATAAAATAGTACAAGCCACATCATGCTAATTTGCATGGTGCCTTCTCCTGAACCTTCAGTAACCAATGCAAGCATCATCGTTAAGAAGCCAAGTGCTAAGAACACTAAAGCGATGGCAAACTTAATTGGAGAGTTTGGCTCGCGCTTATCTAGCTTTAGCCATATCATCGCAACCAGCGGTGCAAAGATAATGATGAAAAGAGAGTTTAGAGATTGAAACCAAGAAGCAGGCACTTCAAAACCCATTAGCATACGGTCAGTGTAGTCGTTGGCGAAGATATTCATTAGACCACCAGCTTGCTCGAAGCCCATCCAGAAGATGATACTGAATACACTCATCGTGAAAATAACCTTGATGCGGTCTTTTTCAACTTTAGTTAGCGGCTCTTTTTTACCTGTACTTGATTGGGCAGCTGATAGCTTAGCCGCAGGCACCACACCGATGTCGCCAAGATATTTTTTACTTAACACTAATTGCATTATCACTGAGATAACCATACCAATACCGGCTGCAATAAAGCCCGCTTGCCAGTTAATCAATGCTGCTACACCACCTGCTGCAAGTGGGCCAAGTGCACCACCTAAGTTGATACCCATATAGAAGATAGTAAATGCGCCATCACGACGTTTGTCGCCTTCTTTGTACAAGTCACCTACCATGGTAGAGATGTTAGGCTTGAATAAACCATTACCCAAACACAGTAATGTTAGGCCTAGATAGAAAACATTTTCTTCCATGCCAGCTACAACCGCATGAGGTACACCCATAATGAAGTGACCAGCAGCCATTAAAATACCACCAATAATAATAGCTTTACGCTGACCTAAGACGTTATCCGCTAACCAACCACCGAATAGTGGAGTCAGATAAACCGCCATAGTGAATGTACCGTAAAGGCTCAGCGCGTCAGCATTAGACCAGCCAAATCCGCCGTCTTGGGTCATAGCTACAAGGTATAATACTAAGATGGCGCGCATCCCATAGTAGCCGAAGCGTTCCCACATCTCTGTGCCGAACAACAGGAACAAGCCTTTAGGATGGCCTAGAAACTCTCCTGAATTAGGTAATGAACTCATATGTGCTTCCTAATTAAATCAAATGTGTTGTGAGGCCTTATAATAATCATTACGTGCAAATAGTTATGTAATTTGAACGGGTGGCCAATTAAGTAAATATGCATGATTCAGCGCCTGCTCAGCGATTATCTATGCACTTAAAGCGCGTCAGTATACCCACATGAAATGGAATGGGGAAGTGGTTAAAGCTCAACGGAAAGTAATTATGTTGCAAAAAGGTTTATAGATATATTTTATAAAGTATGCAAACAAGGGGGTATGTTAGACCTTATGACAGCTAAAATTCCTGTGGATTTGGCACGGGCGCTGAAGAGCAAGGCACCGTTTTATGATGCTAACTTCATTGCGTGCTAGGCACGAAATTATTTGTTATTTAAGCTTTTTTCGCGCCATAAGCCAGCCTGGCTTTTGGCTTTGGCTAAGGTGAGTCAGCTCCATAGTAGCCCGTGCTAGTGTGATACGCGCTGTGGCAATGTCTTTATATATCTGTTGAGCTTGTTTTTTGCGTTGTACAGCGGCGCCAGCTTCTAAAAAAGACTCAATAAGTTGGAAAAAAAATTGCTTAACGGGTGATGTTGATTGAGCTGGTGAATCCGATGACGGGGCTGCGTGGGTATGAGATTTTACTTTCGTAAGCAAACTTTGTAGTTCCGCTTGGCTTAGTTCACTTTGCGCTTGTGGTGCCTTTAATAGGTGGGTGATAGTTTGTTCTAGCGTAGCTGTTTCGAGGGTATTAAAACTCACTTGATGACTGAGCTCACTCAAATACTTTTTAAAGTCATTGGCATTGCATGTTTCTTGACGGAGATTATCACAGCGTTGCTTGGTTTTTTGCCATTGCTGCCAGCTTTGCACATAGCGCAGCCCTATGCCTTTAACATTTTGCATCCCAACAATGAGCTGATGTTGATTGCTACTGCCAAGTTGGGCGATTGTTTGGGTTAAATTATCACTGCTAATTTGTGCATCTTCAATCAATATCAGTTTAGCATTTAGAAGAGCAAGGCACATCTCTACGGTTTCATGCTGCAGTGGTGTATCTAATGTAAGCAACGATTGAGCTGTTTGCCACTGTTGAAAGCGCTTGATAAAAAGCCGCCTATGTCTTTCACATAGGCAAGTTCGCTGCTTGAGTGCTTTTTCAAGTGTCAGTTGTGATTCTAGATCTTGATGAGTCAATTCATCTTCTGGGCAGGATAGGTTGAACCGTGCAAGCATGTCATGATCAGTATGAATAAGTTTTAGCTGTTCTAAAAACTGTGTAATGGTCTGCATATCATTGTTGTTAACAGCTTTTTCGATACGTTCAGACACCGCGGCTCGTAAATATGTGGCGAACCCGCCAATATTAGTGCCCACAACAACGATGTAGTCAAAGCAAATATCTTCCGCCATGATGTGGGCAAACACCTTGGAGCGGGCCACTCTATCATCACGGTTATTGATAAGCGCTATGGTCTGAATATGCCTTTGTTGACTCACTTTTTGTAGTTCAAGTCGCTGCCAGTTTTCCAAAGTTGCTAATCGTTCGTTAGCAGACATTCCGTTCACAAAGGATTGTGTTAGGTCTCCTACCTTCGCTGGAGAGAAATGCTGTAACACACCTATATCAGGCACAATATGTTCTGCGGTAGTTTTGAAGACAAAGTCTTTATTGATACCTATATATTGTGCCATTTTGCAAACCAGTGCGATATTGTCAGGGTGTTCATCGTACGGGTAAAGCGCTCTGATCTCTGGTGTTATTTGAAAACCTTCTCCCCAATGTACTTGAATTAATGTGGAGCTTTTATCTTTGGCGGCGCTTTCTAAAATTGGGGCCATGGTTTGCTCACAGGTAAAAATTTGCGTGTTTTCGCCTACAAAAGCCGACATTTCGCGCGCCACATCAATCCCCGTTGGGCCCAGAATATCTTCGTGATCGGGGTACGCGTTGGTGATAGTGATAAAGTTATCTTTCATCCAGCGACGTAAAATCCTCACATACCGTGGCGTTAAGCCCATACATTCCCATAGGAACACATCAGCATGGACAGATTTGGCAAATTCAAGTACATCACTTTGTTCCCAAATGGTCGCCTTGTTGAAAGGTCGAAATATGGGGATTTCATATTGCTCGCCTGTGATTTTGCTGTATATCATCATCGCTTCACAGCCTGTTGTTTTGGTGATGCAGCGCAGTGCCAACGCACTGAACAAGGCGGCTTTCAATCGCTCAGTACCAGATTTACCTCGCGTGCCCCAGCCGCCGATACTGACAGCAATAGCATTGCGGTTACGAATAATTTTACGACTCACATACAGATGTCGGCCCCAAAAATAGGCGCTAAAAGTCACTACAAAGAATACCAATTGTGGCAGTGTGTTTTGATATACAGAATAGGCGTACTCTTTAAAACTAGACCAAATTGCTATCAAACTGGGGGCGACACTTAATTTTGAATATAGTTGTTTGATGCCTTCTTCAACAGGAAACTGGCAGTTGAGTACATCTCCATACGCTAAAAATCGACATTTGATCCCCAGCTTTTTAAGCGCATCCAAATAAAGCAATTGCTCTTGCTCATTACCTTTACGCAATACATCAATTTTTTGAAAATGTATAGAGATGTAGCTGTAGGCATACAGTCTGCGCCACAGCGTCGAGGGCTTGGTTACTTCTAGGATCCCGTCTGGCGTGTAACTAAAAACAGGCGTCGCTAAATTATCTTGGCTCAATATTGAGAGTATATAATCGAGCAGCGGTAAATGTGCTCGGGCACTGTGCTCGGCCACATGATATAAAGGTTCGCCAGGAACGTTAGTGTCGCTTATCTGCGCGATACTACAGCTTGGAACATGCAGCTGAGCACTGGGCTTTTTGGCTTTAGTATGACTGAACCCTTGACGTTTGTCGGAACTGGAGTGACGTAGCTCATGCAATACCCGCCAAAATCTTCGAGCGATTTTGTAGCCGCTTGTGATGTGCCAGCGCTTGCGCTTGATTTTGCCGTTAAAGCCCAGCTGCCGCTGAGCTAAAAAACTCAATACTCTGCCAAGTGTGTGTGGCTCGTTGTCACAGGGTAAAATAATGTCGCCAGTTTCGTTAATCTGGTCGCTTATATTGGCAACCAAAGACTGATTATAGAAACTGACGAGTTGCTCTCTTGCTCGTGTGATATGACGTTTTACGGCGATGGGCTGCTGCTGCGATAAAGCCATATTCAAAGTCTCTATGTAGCGCTTAAATATGGCATCAGGGTCACTGCTATCAAGTTGCATATTGAGCATCAGCCGTGCACTTTGCTCTATTGCAATGCGTTTAATCGGTATACTGTATTGTCCGAGTAAGGTTTTTTGCCATAGCTTAAAAGCAAAATCACGCTCGCTATAACTGCTATGAGTAAGCTGTTTGATAAGCGTAAAGCGTACTGCATCAACTGACTCCACATCAAAGCGATTGTTGATGATTGTTATGGCTAGCTCATAGGGCATATTACTGACTTGCTCAAGTAATGCTTGTCGAACTCTGGGGTAGTGATGCTCCGACAGTTGGCTAAGCAGGGCTGTGTCTTTATCCGTCAGCTTTGTTTGTCGAGTTAGAACGCGAGGTAATGCAGCTAAGATAAACAACTGGTCATTATTGGTTTGCTCATCACTTTCAAGCAACATGGCCCACATGTGTACGCGCACAAAAGTTGGCCGTTGATGGATCAGAATTTCTAAGATATCTATGATGGCAGTGTATGGGCTTAGTTTGTCGTCTAATAATTCAACCAGACGGGCGATAAGATCTGCACTGAGTTCGGTATCAATATTGTGTTCTTGAATAAGTGCAACTTGGTTGACTAATGCTCGAATAATACCGTGGCGGATGAAGGGCGTTTGATGGTGCTCTAACAGGTTCAAAAAAAATGGCTGCAAGTCCAGTGTTTGCCAAGTCTGTGCCAATTGTTCCTGATTGATTGAGAGATAACTTTTACTCAAGGTTCCTAAGCGGGCAATCAAAAATTTGATACTTTGTTCAATCTCGGCCACTTGATTTTGATAACGCTCTTTAATCGCTCCTTCGTCAAACCAGCGATTAAAAGCGGCTTTGTCTTCTTTGAGCTGTTGTTTCGTTGCGCCTAGTTTTTCAGCATAATTTAGGATTTGCTTCTGTCGTTCATGCGTTATATCAGTTTTAGACAATCGAGCAACAAACTGCTGATACGTATTCGATAACGATAAAATTTGTGCTTGCTGTTGTTCAATTTTATGCCTGATAAATGAAATGGAATGAAGATGTAACCACGGCTGAATCTCTTCACCATCAGGTTTATTCATCAGCAGGGGCCACTCACACAGCTCATCAATTAAGGTTTGATATTTGTGATGATACAGGTTTATCCAAAATTTTTCGGTGTTCGCGAATAGTAAACCCTGCAATTGTTGTTTTAGCTGTTCTTTATTCATCACTCACCTGCTGCATCAATTGTGTAAACGACAGGGACTTAAATGATTGCTCCGTATAACCAAATGGCCCAAATCCGGTGGATGGCACGTTGCCAAGCGTCACTTGGAGCGCCACGGAGTGTTCATCAAGTCGCCAGTTCTGCTCTAAGTCCAATGCAACTTTTACCGCCAACTTTGGCGTGATGGCGTACCACTTTTGCCAACCTATGCTAGACAAATATTGCCATTGACTCTGCGTTCTGTGTTCATCGCTGAATGCGTAACGAGCAGTCAGTTGTGCGCTCAATATGTGGCCTTGATAGAATTGACTTGCAAAAACATTGAAGCGGATATTATCAAGGCTATGCCAGTCTTTGTTACTACTGAGCTGTGCTCGATAAGATAAGCGCTGGTCAACGCGATTTTGATACCCATGCTGATAACCAAAGCGCCAGCCATACGGATGGTTGTGTTTGTATGATGTTAAAATATCCGGGCTTACGCGATTAGATAGTGCCAGATCGCTACTTTTTGCATCGCTGTAAAAATAGTAGGGCTGCATCCACCATTGCTTGACGTGAGTTTCGTCAATCTGCCACCTTTGGCCAACTGCCAATGTTAGTCGCCCAGACAACAGGTTATTAAACTCTTTTTGCTGCGGTTGCCAGTTTACTTGAAGTTGTGTTTGAGCGTACCAATCACTGTTTTCGGCTAGCCAGTCAGTACGTCCAATTAATTGATAAGTGTTGTAGTAAACATCATCATGCTGTTTGGCAATACTCAACTTATACCAGTTGCTATTGGCTTTATAGCGAAAGTTTACACCCCACTCATGGGATTGATGTTGTTGTAATTGGTCGTCGAAATTACTTTCACCTTGATGTTCAGCCTTGATATAGCCCGTTATATTGACCGCATCTTGAGTGACAACATAATTGCTTTGAATAAACGGTTGTAAAGTAGCTGGTGACATGGCGACTTTTGCCCAAGTGGAACTTGTATCGGCATTAGGAGATACAGGGAGTTTGTGATTGTTGTTTGACATTTGCCAGATAAACGCGCGTAGTAAGCGAGCGTTTTCAACAGCCAGAGTATGTTTTCCTGACGGGTAAAAGCGTTCAACGTGATGGCGTTTGTTGTCGCTTAAATACTCAATCTTCACTAAAGCGTCTTGCGCCAGTTCAATGACCAGTGGTTGTTGTTCATCCGTCAAATAAAAGCGCTGCTTTTGTGTTAAATCTATATTTCGCCAATGCTTTCCTTGCTTTTCCAGTATCTGTACGCTGAGCAGTTGAGACTGATAGGGATTGTGCCAACGAAGTCTTATAACGCCATTCGCTATATCTGATGTTGTGAGCAAGTGTTCAGTCATTGATGCGTCGTGCAAGGTGTAATCATAGTGACGCTCACCTGCTTGAATCGTCACTTTTGCGGTTTGTTGTCCGGCGAGTTCCGCCCCTGAGAAATGTATTCGTACCTTACTATTACTCGGTTCTAACTGGCTAACATCAAGAGATAGAGTATGATAAGGGCGCAGCAATATCCCTGCAAGATGAGTATTTTTAGAGGCATGTCTGGTTAATTGCTCGGCTAAGCTCAGCTGCTCAAGATCATCCAATAAGATAAGCTGAGTGCCTAAAAACGCCTTGTATTGGGTGACGTTTTGCCACTGGCCAAAATGTGCAATGCGTTTAAATAATATCATCTCGTCAGGTGTCAATATAGTAGGATCGACGCGGGCGAACAGCGCGGTGAACTGTGCTTCAGTTAGGTTTTGGTTTGAGAGACGCTTTAAGGAATTCGTCAGCTGGGTCTTAACCCCTATCTGAGCACTGCTTAATAGTTGAGAAAAGGGGAGGTGTTGATAATCGGTGGTGATATGGTTTATACCTTGATTTATCAGTAAGTTGTTGTGTAATGCTGAGATATTAATGTAGCTCATTTCACTGGCTGAAATATCAAGCCGCTCATTTGCTTGCAGTTGCACGTACCCCGTCGCAGCGACAGACATTAAGTGCTCTGAACCATCTAGAGTTCTGGAGGAGATGTCTGAAAAAATAGGCAGCATCATTGCTTTGTCACTGAGGTTTAGATGCAACCAAGCGGTACGTTGTTGCCGTGGATTTTGATGTTGCGTGCGCGCACCTATTTTTAAGATAAGCGGTTGGCGAGCAACGATACGAATGCGCTGGTCTTGCTTTAGTGTATATGCTTGGTATGGTCCTGTTACGCTATGCAAAGGGCTTTGACCATGGTGATAGATTGAAAATAATGGCGCAGCGTTGGTAGACCCTTTGCTTAGATAAAGGTAGTTTAAATCTGCCAGCAAAGTTGAGTTATGATCTAATTTTTCTCGGTAGTCGTGGCTTAACCACAGAGCAAATTGCCTTTTGCTTTGTGTTTCATAAAGTGTAGGTATGAGCGTAGAGCACTGAGTTAGATACTCTGAAAATAATGTACATAGCCCTTGAATTTTATACTCAAGACTTGCAAGTTGATATCTAGCAAGTAGTTGCTTTGCTGCAAATTGCCGCACGGTTGCGCTTTGGTGTTTGATTAACCCTTCTAGGTAGCGCTGAGCCAATAGCCCATAGTTGAGTTTATCCAGCACTCTAATCCTTAACACCCAAGCTTCAAATACGATGTCATCATATGCACTATGCACTAGGCGCTTAAGATTTTTCAGTAAGCTCTGAGGGGAGTTGTGCAGTTGTACTGGAGCTTGCTCGATAATATGTCGTTGCTCACGGTAGCTGAGTGTTAGTGTATCTGGTTGTGTCGCTGAGTAGGGCTGCAAAGAGTCAAGGTAAGCTTGAGTCACTTCTTGCTGGTGTTGTGTGAGCTTAGCATAAAGGGCTGGTGATTTTTTAACGAGTTTACCTGGCTGCATAAAAAGCAGCTCACTATCAATCAATGGCGATAGTTCTTGTATAGCTACGGCTACCTCAAGCATTGTTTGTCCAGCGTCTAAAACCAACTGTTGGGCATGGTGAGCGTGGTTAAGCTCAATCCGATGAAATAGCCCTGTATGGTTGATTGCAATAGTATAACTACGCTTACCAAGTGTAGCGGTTAATTCAGTCTGTTGTTGTGCTCTTACATATAGCGTGATTTGTGTTGTGGCATTGACGCTATGCTGCAAATCAAACGTTAATTGCTTATCTAGCTGATGATGCTCAAGTTCTAAAATACTTTGTATTGGGTATATCGTCTTGTTAGCAAACCGAACGCCTTGTGAAGCTAGATTATGCTCATGTTTGGTTTTGATGCGTACGTCACTTTGTTTTGGTGTCAAGAAATTGCGCATTGTTACCATACCAACAAGTTGTTGATGACGTTTGTGTGCTAAAGGCGTCGCTTTAGCGTAATCAATTTGTGTTAGGGGGCGAACATCTTGTTTGACAATAATGCTATCTAACTGATTGGTTAAGCTATTAATCCAATATGGATTTAATAATGATTCTTGTTGTTTTTGTGCGCTGTCAGTATCTAGAAAAGGCCGGTTTGAGCGTGTTATTTGTACCAGTGCATTGCCGTAGCTTTTTAAGGTGAGGGTGCTTTGCGCGGGGACGTCAATGTAATCGTCATGGCTAATGCTTACTGGATGGCTGAAATACTCATCAGCCACTGCATTGCTTAGAGGCAATACGCTAACAGCTTGCTTATCGATAAAAGCGTAAACTTTACCTGTTTGGTGTGGTGAGTCTGTTAACAGCTGTTTGACGGATAATTTGAGTTTTTGTGGCTGTTGAAAAGTAACTGAGACCTTTTGTTTTGGTTTCAGGTGATAAAATGTTTCATATTGGTGTGCTTGACTAATCGTGAGTATATCCAGCGGTAACGTTAATGTCTGTTTGTAAGGTGAGTGATGGTGTTGATATTGGCCTTCTCTAAGCGCTAATAACATGATATTGCTAGTGACATTTTCAATGCTAATCAGCCGATTATCTGCTGCGGCATTTATTTGACATCGTGTTGGTGTACAACTTAATTCATCCTTATACACTCGCCTTTTGCTACCTAGTGTATAGCTTTGCCAGACGAGCAACCGATTTTCGTCTAAATTCGGTAGTTCGAGCCAATGACCCGCTGGTAGAAATAGTTGACGATCTGTATGTGCTGCTAAAGAGAATGTAGCTGGCCCATCTTGAGCTACGTGCCTATCCCCTTGTTGAATAAGCCAAGCAGGTGAACGATGTAGTTTGTGTGGGGAGGCACACACTGTCAGTGTAAACGCCAGTAACACCAAGGCTATCGAATGGATTGCAGACATAAAATAAACTGCTCCATAAGTTGTGATTCCTTTGTTAGGCGTTGGCGCATAATGGCACTGATCTCAATATGATAGAAAGAGTGCGGTATCAGTGGCAGTTGATGTAGCACGTTTTTTGTTCCCCCAAGTTCAGTGATCTGTTCTGGGTAATAGAAACTATGAGGGCTGAGCGCTGTTAAACAGCGTGCCAGTCGCTGCAATTTTGGAGTGCTTACCGTTCCTTGGCTGACGATAAAGTCTGCTAGTTTTCCCTTGTCGGTTGAACGTTTACTTTGACTAAAGCCATGAAGTTGAAAGACTTTCGCATCTTTAAAATTAGCCTGATAGGCCAGTATCGCATTGTGATGTAAGCTGTTGTGTCTTTTTGATAGATCCATGGATTCTTGGTGTTCATCCTGATGATTTCTATGATGTGAGTTACTAACGAGTAACTGACACATTTGCGCAAATACCGCTTGTCCAATGGGTAGCGTATTTTTATCAAAAAACTGATGTGGTACAGATACAGCGCAAGTACTTCCAGCTGGGCGGTACCATAGATGGTTGCCACCTAGTTCATCAGAGTTAGCAACGAGCGTGTGTAACTTTTCTGTTGCAAGGTAGCGCCAAGGAGGCAAAGGCCCCGGCTTTTTAAACCAAGCTTGCAGCTGAGTTACAGATGGTAAGCTTGACTGTGCAAGAGCCTGGCTACTCGCAAAAATCACCAGGAAATAGAATAAATTATGTATCTTCATCTAACCACCAGTTTAGTCGTTTCGGCTGTTGTGCATATTCGTCAATAATGCTTATCCAGATATCCGTATCAGAATGAATTACCAGCTGTTCAAGTTGTTTAATATCTGCATTTATCGGTACGGTTACATGGGGATAAGGAGTTAATCGGCCAATAGTAGGGTGTAGCATAAAGGCCTGTGTAAAGTCGCTCGGGTGTAACAATAAGCGCTTCCTTGCGATACTGTAGTCGCGTACAGGGTTGTTATGAAAGACGCCCTTTAACTGGTAGTTAAGCGCAATGGCTCGATCGGTTTGTGATGCGACATAAGTTTTAACCACAACACTTTGCGGCAACGCGTTAAAAGATAGTGTGAGCGTTTTGTTGGCCTTGAGTAAAAACAACCGTTGTTTGGCCCAATGTCTGTCGACGCCATGATTTAGATACAGTGTAACTCCTAGTTCGTCGGCGGCCTGTGCTGCATGTGTTGAATTGGCTTTTAGCTCTTGAACATAAGGAGGCGCTGAGCGCTGCACTATCAATGTTTGATCCGCCGTTAAGTTTTTTTGAAGCTGTTTGAAGGTATGCCTGTCGGCAAGCTTTTTGAAATGAAATGTTTGTGGCTCTGACGAGACGCGGTAATACGGCTGTGGCGTATTAATAAGCGCAGTGTTTGATACTGGTAGCTGCGCAATAAGCTCTTTGCTGGAATAAAAAGAGTCTTTCTCTTGGGGAGCTGGTGGCGCTAAAAATAGACGTACCTTGCTTGTTTTACCTTGTGACGTCATCGTGTGGTCGTTGTCAGCTTTTTGTGCGTACCAAGCTGGTATCTCAGTAACGTTCCCAGTACTCACGCTACATGCTGGCTTGCATAGCGTATCTTGATAGTGAAAATGAGCTTGTCTTGTTTGTAGCTTGACGAGCACTTGCTTATTACTATAAACACGCAGGTATGCCGCTTCTTTTGATAAATCTCGTATATACCAAGGTTGAGAGTCGCTGACTTTTGCTCGAGTTGTGTCAGCAAGTATGATGCGGTCAAATTGCGACAGGTTAGGGGTTATGCTGATACTAAATTGGTCGATCACCTTGCCTTTTGAGTTATAGAGTTTAACCACAACTTGACTGGTTTGATTTGCTCTAAAATCAAATTTTAAATCACTATTGGGTACCGTTGAGTACTTCACATCACTGCCTTTATCTATTTGATAGTAAAGACTATGTAAGGGTGTGACAGGTTGCATATTCTGATAATACCATTTTGATACGACTGTGCGATTAGACGACATGTTTATCATGCCTGGTTTTATCAGAGCCAGCTTATAAAGATTGGCTGTTGCAGTATGTTCGGGATGAAGCACCAAAGGTGGTGAAATTTCCTCTAAGTCATACCAAGTCAACCTAAGTTGCGTCGCTTGTTCACTCACAAAGTAAATATCCTGTGAGGTATCGACTTTAAGTGATGCGGATAGCTCGCTATCGGTGTAAAAAGCATCTTGATTAACAGGGTTATTGGGAAAATCGTTGCCTAATATGTTGTAAGGTAGCATTTCATACAGTGTGTCACTATCGAAATCAACACCAGGCACACCTTGTGGTGCGAGTTTGTTCCAGTCATAACGAACCGCGTTGGCAATTTCTTCTTCACTGACTGCATTGGGTCCTAGGGTGTGGTAGTGACTGATCCTTGCTCGCCAACTTAGCGGGTATTTTAACCAAGCGCTCATACTATCCTCAACCTTGACGTTTGTTTTTGCGTGAACTCTCGCCACGACCCCTTTGATGGTTTGGCCCTCACTTCGCAGCGAAAGCGCAATGGCCGTCGCATCACTAAAGCGCGCATTATTAATATAAAAAGATTGGCCGGAAGACACACTTAAACTTTCACGCTGTTCGATGATTTGTTTGGCTTTTTGCTGTTCGTTATCTTGGGTAGCACTCGCTGTGTGGTGATATGTTGCGCGATATATCACTCGTTGTTGTTTATCCAACAGTGCGTAGTCAATCGCGTAATCAACGGATTGTTGGTGGCTTTGAACCTGCCCTAAAATGGCGTTTGACAATATTCTTATTGATTCTGTACGAGTAGGAGAAAAGGTATAAATAAGCGGCTTGTGCTCACTTAACCAGTGTACTTTTGAACGTGTTTCATTACCCTGTGTTGCCATCAAAGGTTTAGCGTTACTCACCCAGTTATAAAAAATGCTAGCGAGCCAGAGCATAGCCCCCAAGACTGTTATGGAGAAGACGATCCTCATACACCATTTAATATAAAACATGCTCGCCTCCAAGCAATGAATCAGTAAAGTTCTCTTGATTGATGAGCATGTTACGGTTGGGCAAATAGATGGCAGTTATGGCGCTTTTATGTTTTAAAACCAGTGCAATTGTGCCTGAAGGCGCCAGCCTAGCGACATTTAAGGTGCACGAAGAGAGCGTGTTACAAAGCGTTGAAAGCTGCGCTAAATTGTGAGTTTGAGCATAGCTATGGGTGATTGTTTTGAGCCTGTTGTACTGTTCCTCGCCTAATGGGTGCCAAAGCAAAGATTTCGGTTCTGATAAGTCTAGGTTCAATGGTTGAGAGGATACACTGATTGCGCCAAAGCGTTGCAGTAAAGCATCATTAGACACCGCAAAGTGTTGCTTATAGTCCGATGCAAGCCACAAGGTAGCCAATTCACTATGAGCTGAAAAGACATCGTATCCACTTTGTGCCGACGAACCTATTTCTAGTCCTCGAGTTGCCTTTTGGCCTGATACCAACTCATAGTCAACACCCAGCTTAGTTAAGCCCGCGCGTAATTGTTGTATTAACGGTTGGTGCTTATCGCTTGCAAAGGTGTGAGCAAATGCTAATGCGGTCGGTCTGATATCCGATGGTGTGCTATGACTACGCAGTTGCAAATGCATACTGACGCGTTCGGAGTCGTAACGTAGTAGGCTTTGATATATCACATTAAACAGCGAATTAACATTGATTGGTTTAAGTACATTGGCTTGTGTTGCTGCATAGGGATGTGCACCTGCAATCAATAGGGATTTGGCACGCGTAGCATCAAACAGCTCCGCGGAGAATTTTAGCGTATGACTTTCGAATAGAGGTCTTGGTACTTGTATGTTGAGATGACTAGCCTGACCCAATCGAATAAAATAAATCCCTTGCCCTAGCTGATAGAAGCGGGGCTCTGCACGAGGGGAGAGCATAAAGTAATGCGTGTTATTGCTGTGAATGAGGCTTAGTTGATAACCAACAATATGACTGACTCTGTTGATATAAGCAAGGCGGCCAAGGAGGTTTTCATCTAAAGTTTTTGGCTCGAAGCGCTCAGCAAGTTGATAAAGTGGTCTGAGAATTTCAAATTCCCATAAGGCTGCATCTTTGTGGGATAAAGGCACAAAGTGTCCGCTGCCTTTAGCACTGATATGGGGAGTATAATTTGCCACTGCTTGTGAAACAGGTATATCGTATTGGGCTATGGGAAAGCGCTCTTGATCGGTCTGTGTAAGTGCTACTTTTGCTAATAGATTTATGTAGCTATCAGTGTCTACAAATATCTCTAGCATCTGTTCCTTATACGCGGGATAAGGCAAGCTACTTGGTGATACCAGACCAAACTCAATCTCGCCGCACGCTAGCAAATTGGTTAGCTGTGTTTGATTGATAGAGCTAGGTATTTGGTGATATATCCAGCCATGGCATCGTGTAGTTTGGTACTGTTTGGGCAAAGTTTTACGACTTTGGCGATTGAGTTCTCTTAGTTGTAATACTTCATTTGCAGCGAGCACTTCAATAAATGCGCCATAATAGCGACTTTGTGGTAGTCCGGTTTCGTTGGTGGAAAAGGTTTGAGCATTACCAAGCGCCAGCGCACTGCTCTTTAGGTGAGTAAACAAAATCCCCGCTACGTCACTCGCAGAGCGTTCAGTGACAGGATAAGGCATAGTTACAACGTGACTAGCCAAGGGGTATTTGTTTAATACAAACATGCCTCTGGGCGTTTCATTGGTGTGGTCTTGAATATAGATGTGACGTTGATCTTGATATAAATTAAAACCAATTTCAGCCAGCTCTATGGCTGTAGCGTTTAATACGCTTGGCTCATTTCTATTTGCTGCAAGTGCTGATATAGCACGTTTAAACTGGCTGATGTTTAAATTGTGTTGGTATTGTGCTACTGAGCTGGGAGTTTGGTTTGCTGTGTAAAGTAGGCTTTTGTACTCGCTTATTTCGGTCGATACCGAAAGGGGTTGTGCGTGAGCGGTCGAACTAGCTATTTTAGCTGTCGTAAATAAGCTGGGTACGAACATCATTAGAAAGCCAATCATGATGGCTAAAGCACCGCCCAAAATAGAGGTTTGGAAAGTTGCTCGAATGATCAAGCCCAATGCGCTTTTTTGATATATCTTAAGTGCTAACAGCGTTGATAGCATATATCCAAAAGCAAACGCATCTGTGACTTTGACACTCGGGTAGAAGTAGACGAGTAGGTAATTGAGTAGCAGCTTGTAAACAAAGCCCACATTGAAGAAAAAGAATAGCAACCCTGCGCCTTCCAAACCGAGTTGCTTAAGGCGAGTGAAGCGCAGCAAGCTACCAGCAATGAGTAAAATGATGGCTGTTTCAACAAATGAAGTAAGCAGCTTAGTAGGCTCTAGTAGTTGCAATGCCAGCAATGCCGGCAACAAAATGCCATTAAACTCCCAGCCATAGCGCAAGTTTGCCCTTGATGCGATAAATGCTGTGAGCACTAAAATGATATAAGCTTTTGGTGCTGCAACAATTGAACTTGCTACGGTCTCATACATGATGGCGAGATTGGCAATGCTAAAGTTAGTAAATGGCATCAATACGTAGCGTACGGCAATATAGGTACACAGTAGCTGAGTGGCGGTAACTTTTAAACCATATTTAAACCCATGATTCCACATCACATTAGCGGCCAAAGCGATTATCACTAGCCCAAGGCTATGTAGTTCTGAAGCGTAGTCAAAGGTGATGTCCCATAGCCTGAGCTCGTTGGCAATGACTGGCCACAATAAGCTGTCCATACAAACTCTAACCAAGATACTAATTAAGATGATGGCAAAGAACCTGTCGCGGCCGAACATCTCGGCATAGCCCAATTTCTCCATCAGTGTTTGTGCGCTTAGCCGCATGAGCCAGTAGACGATAATCGCTTCAATTAGAATCACAGCGGCGGATGTGGGGCTTACAATAAGCAATGGGACGAGGTAGCCTGGCACGACGAGGCCAGTTAAGGGAAACCCAAAGCGCAGGTTAAAAAAACACACCACGGCGATGCCAACCCACACGGTTGTGATAACTGACTGACCAAGCCCACTGCCGCTGGGGAACAAGTGTATTACCCAGTCCATTAAGGTGTGCCCCAGTCATCAGTTTGTGGGGGAGCGTGCTGATTTCCCTGCGCAAGTAGTTCAATCATTTTGTCTGGGTCATCAAGTTTATCGAACAGTGCAGAGATATTGATAAATTCAAATAGCACGCCAGATATGGAAAAAGGCGAGGCCGATTGAGTAAGTTCAGTGAGTTTGTCGAGGCTACAGACCACCATAATATAGTGTTGTTCGCCCAGTGATACATTTAAACTAAATTGCCCTTTATTGAGCGTCAAGTACCTCAGCTTTCCTCTTGCAACATCAATGGGCAGATTGCCCACCATCATTAATAAATCCAGAGCCGTAAGATCAAAAATCAACAGCTTTTGTTGCGCAGCAAGCTGTTCAAACGCTTTATTCACCTGCATCACTTGACCAAACAAGTTAAACATGACGCTCGCTGTACTGAGTCGGTTGAACAAGTGTTCCAATGTGAGAAGTTTTTGCTCCATCCCTGCGATGGAGGTATGCACTTTTTTGCTCAGTGGCTCATATACATCTAACGTAAGAGTTCTTATCAGAGTGTGGCTGTTGTCGCGTATTAAATTGCTATGGGTATGGTGGTGATATAACAGTTCACCTACTTGGCTTGCAAAGCGGTTTACATTGCGCATAAAAGCTTGTTCATTAAATCCGTCACTGTTGAGAATCGTCATGGCCCAGAAGCCACGGATGTCTCCAGCATACATAAGCGGGACAATATACTGCGATTCATTCTCGTTTAAGTTAGCAAAGAAGGGACTGGATATTTTAATCACCCCTAAAGCTTTAATTGCATCGCTATATGGAGGGCGCTCGTAGTCTCTCCGTAGCTCTTTAATGTCATCTATCTGGCAGTTGATCGCATGAATTTCACGCAGTCGGTGGTCGTGTTCCACGCGGGTTAAAAATATGCCTTTATGGAGACTTAATAATTGGTTCGTAAGAGTAATTACAGCGTCCCAAGGTGTTGCTTGCTCAAAGATGGACTTAGGCAGATATCGACCAAACATTCGCTGCTCTGAGTCACTAAGTAGTTTTTTAAGGCTTTGTTCTTCTTTGGACTTGCTGTGGAAAAAAGCCCAAGCAAGTGCCGTCCAGATCACCAAGAGCAATTGTCCTACCGGAAGCAATGCCTGTAGATAATAAATAGCAATATAGCCGACTATTAACACTAGCATATTCAACACTAGCGCTATGGTAATGTTAAACGTAGCGCCATAGCGCTGATAAATGAGTATTAAAACAAGGGCGGCCGCAAGTTGTATCAAGGCTGATACAAGCGTGTTCAGTGGTGTTATTAAGAGGTTTTGCTCAAGGTTGTGCGCAAGATAGGCGTAAAGGAAGACGGGGTTTTTTTCGTCTTGTAGACCAGGAGCACGTAGTGAGGGGGTGTAGTTAGGCGTGCGTTGAGTAATAAAAATAATCTTGTTCTTAATTTGCGCTAGGAAAATGTCATCTGTGAGTAATCGCTGAGCTGAAAATTTTGGTAATGTGCTTATAGGTAAGCTGAAGTTTATCAGCTGGTGGTGTCTAGATTTTACGTTGGGAAACAGTACCTTGAACCACTTCTGGCAAGCATTTTTTGTGGGGAGTGAGTAGACGATATCATAGCCAAGCCAGGCTGTGATCTCGTTATCACATGACCCTGTGCGTGCGCCAGTGTAGAAAATGTGCTGACTCTTAGATGGGTTAGTGCTAAGCATCTGATCCGTAAATACCACTACAGCACGTGCTTCCAAATTAACTACTTTATCAACAAGCTGTAAGTGCTCTTTAGTTAAATTATCAGATTCAATAATAACTAGGTTCGTTTGTTTGGTCCCATTTGTACTAAGTTGCATATACGTGCTGTATATCGGTGCATTAATTTTTTCCAACACACCAAATGCTTCGGCAATAAAAAGGCTGCATAGAAAAATGCCTAACAACCAATTAGCACTGTTAAGTTGAACTTTTTGTAGTTGATACCGTAGAGACACACACTACCTCATGTTTAAAGTTATCAGTCTTAATACATGTAATTTGTCATGAGTTGAGCCAAATGCAGCTTTTAGCTCTTTAGACATTAAAAGCGTAGAATAAAACACCAAAAATCATAGTAATAAGCGTTGAGTTTATATAAAAAGCGATGTTTTATTGCGCTGTTAGAGAATTAAGTTTGCTGTACTTTTAAGCCTTGCAGCATATGTAATCAAGCCTCAGTCGATTAATAATACGTTTTGGCGGCTGCGTTGGATTTATTCGATTCTGTTATAGCTTAATGCCGATAAAGATGTGAGCTAGATGGTTCTTAAAACTAATTCATTATTATTACTAATTGGATAAAAAGCAGTATTTTGACTGATTAAATCGGCTGATTTGTTCAAAATAGTTTACATTAATCTAGTCCCGTGGCTATTCTTAGAGTATGATCCAAACAAGTTGTGCTACCCCTTTTTTGAGGAACAAATGCGTCTTGAAATTCATTGTGCTGACCGTATAGGTATCGCTCAAGAGATACTCAATATCTTGGTTAGTTATCAGGTTGATTTAAAGGGTATAGAAGTAGATTCGGTAAATTGTCGAATGTACGTTAGTTTTCCGCCCATTGAGTTTGAACAGTTTCAAAAAATTATGCCTGAAATAAGGCTGATAGATGGCGTAGAGGATGTTCGAACAACGGCTTTCCTGCCATCCGAGCGTGAGCATAATGAACTATATACTTTGCTAAGTGCACTCCCCGATGGTGTCATTTCTATTGATGCGAAGGGTTGGGTGCGTCATTGTAACGACGCCGCGTGTAAAGACCTAAATCAGTCAGAGTCGGAAATTATTGGTGCCAATATCAACAACCTATTGAAAGGCTTTAATTTTACACGCTGGTTAGAAGGTAAAGAAGTGCTTGGTCAAACGACGCGTGTTGAAGTCAGTGGTGAAGATTACATTGCAGACATTTTACCAATCTCAGTGCCTCAAGGTAATGAAGCTGATGTGTTGGCAGGCGCCGTTATCAATATCAAATCACAAAGCCGTCTTGGCCAACAGGTCAGTGCGTTCCGTCGCTATGGGCAAGAAAGCTTTGCAACCATCCATAATCACAGTACAGCGATGCGCAGAGTTGTGCGCGAAGCGCGAAAGATGGCTCAGCTTGAAGCACCTATCTTAATTACAGGTGAAACTGGCACGGGAAAAGAACTGTTGGCCAGAGCATGTCACTACGCATCGAACCGTTCACTAAAACCATTCATTGCTCTATCATGTGCGTCATTGCCAGATGATGTTGCGGAGTCTGAACTATTCGGTTATGCCGGCTACGAAGATAATGCAGCACCCAAGCGCGGGGTTTTAGAGCAAGCGGATGGTGGTACAGTATTTCTCGATGAAGTTGGCGAGATGTCAAAGCAACTGCAAACCAAGCTGTTAAGGTTCTTACAAGATGGGACCTTTCGCAAGGTCGGCGATGAAAACGAAGTGAAAGTGAATGTTCGTATTGTTGCTGCTACGCAAAAAGACTTGCCTGCGATGGTACAAGAAGGTAGCTTCCGTGAGGATCTGTATTATCGTATCAACGTGTTAACACTCGAAATAGCGCCATTGCGTGATAGAAAAGCGGATGTTGGACCGCTAGCTGAACACTTTATTCAAAAGTATGCACAGCAAAATGGCCATCCAGCGCCTAAGTTATCAGCGGACTGTTTAGAGTTCTTGGAGCAATACCCGTGGCCGGGCAACGTGCGTCAGCTAGAAAACTCAATCTATCGAGCGGTATCGCTGCTTGATGACCAAGAGCTGCGCGTTGAGCATATGCAGTTGCCTACGTTTACGCACGACTTAGGGTATTTAGAGTCCGATTTTGAAGGGTCATTAGAACAGGCTGTAAAACGCTTTGAAGCGACCTTACTGCGCAAGCTCTATCCTGCCTACCCAAGTTCTCGTCAATTAGCAAAACGTTTGGGGTTGAGTCACACCGCGGTCGCCAACAAGCTACGTGAATATGGCATCAACAGAAAAACGGTTAAGGTATAAAACTATTCAATAGGGCATTAGTTTCTAATGCCCATATCTTTGGTTACGCCGTCTAGTTTGACGTTATCAATCCCGTCAGTTGTAAAAGAGATCTCAATACTCACATTGCTTCTGGCGAGGAAATAATCCACATTATTAAACGTTAACAGGTAATTGCCTTTAACGTTGTTATTAAAGTCTTGTTTGTGCAGTGAGAGCTTATGCTTACCAAGTTGCCAATCAAACCCCTCAATAAACCCCTTGTTGAACTCCTGTATCCAGACCTTGCTCTCATCTTTACTCAATGTGATGGCGATGGAATAAGATTCTGGTAACTCTGCCATTTCGTAACTTTTGTCGCCAATACGAAACTGTTTAGTTTTATCTTGCCAAGCAAACCCAAAAGAAAAGGGTTTTTCTGCACCCGTAGGGTATCGAAGCGTGCCCTCGCCAGGGTAGTTAAAATCGGCAAAACTCAAACTGGAAAAAAGTAGGCTAAAGGCCCCTAGAATGGTCAAAATGTAATAGTTGTTTTTCATCTTAAATAATTTTGTGGACTTTTTTTGAAGACTAGTTGAGCAATTCTAAGATGGCAAGTACTTCTTGTTCCACCTCAGTTCTATGTTAGACTCGGAGCGAATTGCAACTGGTTGGACCATGATATATGAACTTATATTTTCGTTTGTTACTGCTGTTTTGGAAGATAAAAAACAATAAAGACTATCAACAGCTACTTGATACCATAGAGAGCCGTTTTCGGGTATTACCTAGCGACTGTGATATCAATTTGCATTTGACCAACTCTCGCTATCTAGCATTTATGGATCTGGCTCGAACTTGGATGACAGAGCGGATCGGGTTGTTTTCAGTGGTTATGAAGAGGCGTTGGTTCCCTATTGTGAATGCGACAGCAATTACCTACATTAGGGATATTAAGCCTTTTGAATCATTTAGCGTATCTACTCGGTTGGTAGGCTGGGATCACAAGTACTTTTATATTGAGCAAAAGTTTCATTCCGAGCGCGGCTTGCACGCCATCGCTTACGTACGGGGGGTGTTTCGTAAAAAGAAAGGCATTGTTAGCGTTGAAGAAATGCTAGAAGCGGCTGGCTTTGACGGGGAAGCGCCAATTTTGCCGACAGAAATCATGCATTGGAAAGCAATGCTAGAAGAAAAGAAGGTCAATAACAAACGATAAAAGGCCACTGTGCGTGGCCTTTAGGGCTGAGTAAAGTAACTGTATAAAGGTTGATTAAAACTTGTATTTGACACCAAACATAGCTACCACAGGGTCGAGTTCTACATCTGAGGTCAGTGTTTTAACACCGTTGGCGTAAACGGTTGCATCGGTGTTGATATCAATTTTTGCCAACATACCATGAAGACCCCACTTCTCGTTTAACGCATAGTTGAAACCAACTTGTAGCGCGATACCGAATGAGTCGTCCAAATCCACTTTAACTTCATCTGTGCCTAGCGTGGTGCGTAAAGCGCCAGTCGCTTCTTCGTCAAAAAATACGGTGTAGTTCAGGCCTGCACCAACAAATGGGCGAAACTTAGCGTCGGCTGCGAAGAAGTGATACTGCGCCAGTAATGTAGGAGGTAAATGTTTTACCTTTGCAATTTCAGCGCCTTGGAGTCCACCTGCCCCTTCAACAGTGTGTGAAAATGGCGTTGCTGCTACGAGTTCGAAAACTAAATTGTCAGAGTATTGATAGTCGAACGTTAATCCCAGTTGGGTGTCTGAATCGGCAACAAGTCCCAGCGCCTCATTTTGGTCGATATGAGAGGCTGTATTGCTTGGATTTACGTTAATAGCACCAAGGTTAATGCTAAGCTGTGCTTGAGCAAAAGGGGCAGCAACAAGTAATGCTGAAAGTAATGCAGTGCTAAGTGTTTTCATTGTCATCTCCTGAACCTATACGAGGTATCTTGTTTTGATGAGTCAATATTAAGGCTCTGGCGGATAAAAAAACTGTTCTAGATCAAGATTTGCTGATGGATGTTTCAGAAATTTTTGAAACTTTGATTTAGATTAAGTTTTTAACTGAAAATACTCTGGAGCGAAGATGTTTTTGATTGGTGTTGTCATTGTGATGACCTAAAAGTGCCATGAAATCGCAACACAATCTGGCTGTAATAGTGCAAACGTGTTTGAGTATTAAGGCTTAACAACATGGCACAGCCACTCGCTGAAATTGCAACAGCTAAGCTAACCACAGTTGAGAAACTACAAAAGTTAATTCAGGCACCATCGGTGACCCCCGACGATGCCGGCACCATCACATGGCTAAGCGCCCAGTTATGCCAACATGGCTTTGAAATACTTCTTCAAGAGGAAGTAAAGGGTGTGACAAACTTCATTGCTAAACGCTATTTTTCACCGGGTCCAAGTTTGGCGTTTGCAGGTCATGTCGATGTCGTACCAGCCAATAGTAAAGGGTGGCAGGTGGCCCCTTTTAGTGGTGATATTGTTGATGGCTGTATTATTGGCCGTGGTGCTGCGGATATGAAAGGAGGCATTGCAGCTATGCTTAGTGCGGCTGAGCACCTATGTGCCCAGTCAAATGTGCAGGGTACGTTCTACTGGTTGTTAACGTCGGATGAAGAAGGAGAAGCGGAATATGGTTCAAAGCGAATCGCTCAGTTTCTTAAGGAACATCACATTGTACTGGATGCGTGTTTAGTTGGAGAGCCAACCTCAGATAAAGTAGTAGGGGATACCATAAAAAATGGCCGTCGCGGAGCATTGTCTGGTAGGGTGCAAATAAATGGCAAAGCTGGGCACGTTGCCTATCCAGAAAATACCATTAATGCGGCCCATATAGCAGGTGAAATTGTAAGCGCATTGACTCGGTTGGTGTGGTGGAAAGATGAGCCTGGGTCAAAAACGCACTTGCAAGTTACCGGCATCACGGTGCCAAATATCGTTGATAACTTAGTGCCCAGCGAGTGTGAGGTCACTTTTAACATTCGTTACAGCCATGGCTATAAAAGTGACATGGTACAAGCATTGGTTGAATCGTTGTTAGAAGAGTGGAAACACCACCTGAAGTTTGTCTGGGAGCGCCCATGTGAGCCTTACTATACGGGCACAAAGGAACATAACTGTTTCTTATCGTTAACCGAAAGGGCTATCTATCTAGTGACTGGTCGCTATCCGTCTCTGAGCACTTCTGGTGGAACTTCTGATGGTCGCTTTTTTGCTTCACCACAAACGCAGGTGATTGAATGCGGTGTGCGAAACCACTCCATTCATCAAGTTAATGAACATGTGTCTATTGCAGACTTAACTCAGATCGAGGAAATATACAAAGCTGTTTTAAAAGACTTTTTTATCGATAGGGAAAGTTTTTTAAAAAATTTAGACGCGTTTACTTGAAAATAAGTTTGCAGACCATAAATCAGTTGTTGAAGACGCCGTAATGGGTCTTTAGAAATATAACAAATTGAATTTAATGAAATAGTAGCTTTCTAGCTGGTTCCTAAGGAAGAGCAAGAAGCTAATATCGCTTAATTATGAGGATATTATTATGCGCACAGTAGACCTATCTCCACTTTACCGTTCATTCATTGGTTTTGATCATTTAGCATCGTTAATGGATGCTGCAGCTCGCACAGACAAACAAGCCACATTTCCCCCATACAACATTGAGTTGTTAGATCAAGACAAGTACCAAATTACCATGGCTGTGGCAGGCTTTAGTGAGCAAGAGCTAAGTATTGAATCTGAAAATAACACCTTGAAAGTATCGGGAACGAAAGCACAGAAAAGTGCCCAACCAGAGCGAAAGTTCATACACCAAGGCATTGCCGAGCGCAGCTTTGAGCGTAAATTCCAGCTAGGCGACCATGTTAAGGTTATTAATGCTGAGCTAGAACATGGACTCCTTGTGATAAATCTAGAGCGAGAAATTCCAGAAGCATTAAAGCCACGCAAAATCGAGATCGGCGCCGCTAAGCTGCTAGATAATAAATAAATATAGCGTCACAAACAGATTTCCCTGACTGTTGTTGACCATAAGTAATGTAATAACGCCACTCATATGAGTGGCGTTGTTGTTTTAGGGGTTAGGTAATCGTTTAAAGTTGTGAGTAAACCACCATAGCAAAGCGATGAATAAATAGGATAACGATGTTAATCTCCCAACAGTTCGATACATTCACTGTTGTACAAGCTCCATCCTTAACTCTTCACTCATAGCCTTAATTCCGGCGATTTTCTGTTGTGCAAAGTCAAGTTGCTCTTTGCTGATCCCTTCGGCGCGGCCACGTGCCAATAGGGCTTCTAGGCGTTTTATTTTATCCGTGGCGGCGTCGATATATTGTTGTTTTAACTGTCGCTCTTGAGTTTCAGCAAATGCTTGATACTGCTCATGATCATTTAAATCCCCTTGATATGACGGTGCATGTGTCGGCTCGGCGATAGGGGGAATATACACTTCAATAACCTCTTCACGTGGCTTATCGATATTTTTGTACTGGCTCTCGGTTGTGGGGTGAGCAACTGGGTTATGTGAAATGTGCAGAGTCTTGGTTGAAGACTCTGCGGTCGCAGGCTTATTCGTATTGCTAGCATATTGTGTGCTAGCTGCTGGCGATTCAGACGGGTAATTGACCCATACCATTAGCCCTGCAAGTACTGCACAACCTATGACAAGCCAAATACGATATTTCTTCATAGCGTCGCCTTGTTTTGCTTAAGCCACTGCGCTCTTAACTCTGCATATTCAGCTTTTGCCAGATTGTCGGTTAAGGCGATTTTTGCTTGGTATTTCACCGTTTCACTATCTGCTTGATAGTATGCGTAATGGCGCTTGAGAGTGACTGCAATAAGCCATTCCCCGTTTGGGGTTCTTACAGGTCTAGATAGCTTTTCTGGGAGCAGGCTAAAGACTAATTGCTCAGCCCATGAATTTTGCTTTTGGCGTTTTACCACCCCTTGTGATTGCGCGAAAAGGTCTTGTAGTTTGAACTGAGTTAATGCCTGTGAAAATGAGTAATTTATGGCATAGTCATAGAACTTCGAGGCCATGTCTCTATCTGGAAAAAGTACAGCTTGGGCGTTAACCTGCGCAATGTATTTAAAGTCATCTTTATTGGCTTTAAAGTAATTATCAATGTGCTGTTGTGTGATTTTGTTTTGTAGCTGTTCAACATAGTCGCTGTGCTCACCATGCATGCTGTGCAGCACACCGAAGTAGTTAAGCATCACGGGTCGTAACAGTTCTGCTTTTGCTATTTCTAGAAGTCGCTGTTTTGATAGCCCAAGCTTTTGCAACTTATCGCTTAACGAATGCAGTGTTAGATTAAAGCGTCGGTGTTCAGCGATGAGAGATTTAAACAGGTCAATGTCCCCTTGGTGGAGCTTATAGCGGTTTTGCATTGATTGCTCATTCATGAGCGTCGCCAGCGTCAATGGCGCACCTACTAAATGTGTTAAGTCAATCCGTTCAAGGCGTGCTAGTTGTGGCTCAGAGTAGGTGTTATTGCTTGGGTAATCAGGTAAGTTCTGAGATAACCAGCTGGTGGTGTAGGGAGCAAAAGATTTGCCATCAAGTGGCAAGGTATCAGGCAGGTTAAACTCGCTTTTTAACAGTACCAAAGCAAAGCGTCGTGCATGATAGTCAGTGCTATAACCAACCGCAGATTGTTTATGTAATATGGTTGGTTGGCGCAGTTTTGCTTGAGCTAATAAAAAGGCATTTTCAAACAGGCGCTCTTTTGCCTGCTTCACGGACAAACTAGGCTGCTTCTCTTGTAAAACCTTGTGCACTAATTTTATTTCAGACTGACTAAAGCTGTGTTGTGCAAACAATGGCAGGCTCAATAAGCCCGCCAGTAATAAAAGCAAAATATGCATTAACGCGCCACCATAGCGTGATTAAGTAAATGCACAACCATAGCAATGGCATGCGGGATCACCAGCTTGGCAGTGTTTAAACGGTCATAGTGGTCTTTTGAGTTAAGTACGATACCACCTTGTGCGTAAGAAAAGGCACCACCTTGTGTTAAAAGTGGACGAATATCTTGGCTGTTTGCAGCAAGTGGATCAAAGCTTTCAAGTGCATCTTGCACCAGCTGCATGTTGTTTAGATTTTCTTGATCGTAATAGTCTTTCACCCAAGACTCCCAGCTTGCGTGGTTTAAATCGGAAGTTGTCCAAGTGTGGTGAGGTTGCAACAGATCAGTGGTATGGAATACAAACCCAAGTAACTGAGGGTTACCACTTTGTAGGTATTTTTGATACCAATACTGACCTAGATTATCGATAGGCTGAAAAGGCATTTCTTCAAAGTCATTATACATGCTGTAGTTTGACTGACTGTCGATACGATAGTTGGCTTCAGTAATACCATAGCTGTTGTAACGCGTATCATCGGCGCGGAACCAACCTGTCTCGCCACCGTGACCATCGTCTAAGTAGTCACCTTTTAACCACGTGGCAGCCATGGAGTCAACGCTGCCCCAAACGGTCAATTTTTGGTAGTTATAACCGCCAAAATCATTACCATGTGTATCTGCACCTTGAGTATGATTTTGAAAGTGCCAGTAGCTGGTATATTTTACAATGCTTTCAGCCGCTCCCCACAACGGTGCTTGTACACAATCTCCAGTGATTGCCCCACAAAAAAAAGTATCTTCAAAGTCATCTACATCGTAAGCAGCTTGTCCGAGTAGTTGAGCTAGTGCCGAAACACTCATATTGTTTGCCGCTGCGTAGTTCGCAAGTTTTTGATATTGGGTGGTTGATGGGTTTTGCGCCATGTAGTTTACAGCGTCGATCACGATTCGTTTATGTGTTTCTTGACTAAAGGCATGAACATTAAGTGTTGCTGCACCAAGCGCCGCACAGAGTATTATTTTTTTCATAATTATCCTTAGGTAAAGTAATAACTCTAGTTTGAAGTGCGATATTTGACATCTCAATTGTTACTTTTTGATTTCATTTTGGTTAATTTTTGGCTTTTTGTAGTTTGTATAAGATGAAAACTGTGATTGTTGATAACGGTTAGGTCGGGTATCATTAGGCAACAATTTCGGCACAAACTATATAAATAAAAAAGCATGCCCAAATATGATTAACAATATAAAAATATTACTGCTTCTATTGTTTTGCGCGCCTATGGCGAGTAATGCACAGCAAGAGTATGAACAAAGTGATGAGCTATATTGGCAGCTCAGCTTAGGCGCGTTCTGGGTTGATTTAACATTACCAAAGCTTAAAGGTGCTAAATCAACATTTAATGGTCTAAGTATTCTTGCAGATGCCCGGGTGGAGTATAAAAACTTTTATCTTCGCGTTGACTCAGGCGATTTCTTCGGTGGCGCAGACATTGGTTATCAATTATGGACCAATGGTCATGAAGGCATCGATATTATCTATGGTAATTACCGTTTGAGTTTTTCTCAAAGCGGCTACGTTGATGATGATCCTCCCGTCCGTGAACTTCGAGGTATCAAAGAACGTCATCAAGATCAATCTTTTGGTCTTGCCTATTATCGCACTGTTGGCGCATATAGTGCCGTGGTTGAAGTCGTGTATGACGCCTTTGGTGGCAGTAATGGCTGGGTAATTCATGGTGAGGCCACACGCAATTTTGAGTTACGCAACTGGGATGTATGGTTCAACTTTGGTGCAAACTACTATTCCGGTAATTTTATCGACTATTTCTACGGGGTTGATATTGATGAACAATCAATTCACTTACCCGCTTTTCAGGTGAATGGAGCTTCATCGGTGTTTACACAAGTTCAGGCAAATTATCCAATTGCAGTTGATTGGGTGTTTAGTGCTGGGGCATCAATACTTGTTGGTTCTTCAAACGTGACAAAAAGTCCTTTGGTTGAGTCTCGTCATGCAAGTGCTGTCTTTGCCGGAGTGAAATATGTATTTTAGACTCATTTCAGCTAAGTATTTGCTAGGAGCAATTTTAGGAGTCATCGCATTTGACAGCTATGGTGCAGAGCATGCGCCGAGCGAAATTTTACATGCGACTCCGAACAAGTGCGTTGCACTTAACCAAGGAAGAACCTGCTATGCGGATGTGAAGTTTAAGGTGAATACCCCCACAACAGGGGATTATTGTATTCGCGAGGGCTACTCAAAGAAAATTTTACAGTGTTGGGCAAACACTAAATCATTTACCTATACCTTGAGTTTTGGTTCGGCGCAAAGTCTGAGCTACGAGCTAATTTCGCAAGCCCAGCGAGATATATTGGCGGTGACGACAATAGAGGTTAATTGGGTTCACAAAGTACAAACCAAAAAGCGTCGCTGGCGTTTGTTTTAAATTAAAAAGCCCCAACGGGCTTTTTAATTGCACTGCTCCACTAAGCCTCTCAAGTGCTCACCTATGTTTTGGCTCTGAGTTTGCCCATCTAGCAGTAGTTCGTGTGCTTGCTGTTGCAAATCTTGGAGTTCATACGTGCTCAATAATGTACGCAGATAACTGAGTGTATCAGCACCTTGGCGCAGTAGGTTTGGAATACTCTCAAGATTTACCTCCTGCTCAGTTAAATTCTCAATAGTGTTAATAAGGTCAGCAAGGTTAGCACTGTCTTGTAGCGCTCCTTCAACAACGATCAGGGAGCCCATAGGATCCATTTCTAATTGTTTGGCGACACAAGCTGCAACAGAGCCTTTTTCAGCGCTTGCTGAAAATGTATTTAAACCTTGTTGTCGAATACCTTCAACTGCTCGTTGCAATTCTTGATGTTGGGCCAAGTATTGTTGTTCGATAGCGACTTTTGAGTTTTCAAAAAGGTCGCAACCGCTCAGTGATAAACACCAAAGTGTGCAGATAAAAAATGGCTTTTGCATACGTACACCTTAAAAATTTATTTATTCAAGTGTACGTATGGCGAACGGGAATGTCATTAGATGGTAGACGCTTGTTGCTGTTTTTGCAGTTTAAACTCATGTAAGCAAACAACATTACTTGAGCCAAATATGGCACTTCTAATAATGTTGGCAAAAATGTGCAGCACTTTGCGCCATGCATTTCTCAGCGCCAGAGTAAATTGCGCGCCCAAGTGAAGCTGTAGCGTCGTGATCATGGCATTACACAGCACAGTAATATCTCTTTCTGAGGGGTTTAATAACATAAATCTTGGAGCATGCAATTGTATAAAGTTTGCGAGTTGCTCTTGTTGGGGCAGCAAATACAGTGCTTCTTGAATAAACTTACAGGCTCTTTGCTCGATGTTAATAATATGCTCGTTGTTGTTTGGTAACTTAAGTTGAACATCGTAACGATTCAACTGCGTACGCAGACTCACACAAAAGCAGTGAAAGTTGGGCTGAAGTGTCGCAAAGGATTGCGTTAACAGCTGGTATTGATAGGGAGAAATACTCATAATCGCCTCGTCGTCGATTAAGAGCGCATCCGTTTGCTCGAACTAAAATTACACAAGCAAAATGTTTACTTGTTACTAGATCACAGTCTGGGTAAGGTTGTCAGTCTGATTTATTAATTATAGTGCGAATACGAAAGGATGCGAGATGTTTGAAAAGATTGTACGAAAAAAGCTCCGCTTTGTAAGAAAAATCTTACAAGCTAACCGCGTGGTAAAGCACGGTATTTACTCCATCACAGCAACAATTTTTGTTTGTTATAGCACTAGGTATCGTGGGTGATGATATTTGACCATGCTCAGGCTATATTGCGATAAGTGCTGATTTATTTGAGTCTAAGGTTGCTTATTAATGGAACTGTCCTTATAATACAGCGCATATTTTGCAGTGCTTGCACTGCTGTTGGCGCGGGATGGAGCAGCCTGGTAGCTCGTCGGGCTCATAACCCGAAGGTCGTCGGTTCAAATCCGGCTCCCGCAACCAAATCTGGAATAATTTATATTCCTGTATGGTGTCGCGCATTCTCTGTAATGCGCGTTTTGCGTTTAAGCGTCTGCTTAATTTGGCTGCCGCCTTGCGCAACCAAGCAAGGCCTTTGGCCACACAGTTTTGCTTTAGGTGTGACGCCCCGCTTGGTTCGGGGCGTTGTTGTATCTGCGGCTTTGGTTGCTGACCCAAGCTTTGATCTGAAGCAGCTAAGTTATTGGGGCTAAGGCCCTTTTTTTGTTTGTATGGAGGAATTTTGTGACAAAACTCGAGCAAGAATTGACAGCAATGTTGGAGCCTGCGGTTGAAGCACTGGGGTTTGAATTATTGGGTCTTGAGTTTGTGCAAGCTGGTCGTCATTCTACGTTGCGTGTTTACATCGAACACGAAAATGGCATCACTGTAGATAATTGTGCAGATGTAAGTCGACAAGTCAGTGCGATTTTAGATGTTGAAGACCCCATTACAAACGAATATGACTTGGAGGTGTCTTCTCCAGGTGTTGATAGACCGTTATTTAAACAGGCGCATTACGAGAAGGCACAGGGTGAAGAAGTACGCGTACGTACTAAACTTCCTCAAGATGGTCGTCGTAACTTCAAAGGCGACTTAGTTGCTGTAAGTGGTGACATGATCACGATAAGAGTAGATGGCGCAGAGCATTTAATCATGCTTAGCAACATCGAACGTGCGAACATTATCGCAAAGTTATAAGTATTAAGTGCGAAGGACAAGGGCAAGCGAGGCATTACCTATGGCAAAAGAAATATTATTGGTGGCAGAAGCCGTTTCCAATGAAAAGGCAGTCCCAAAAGAAAAGATTTTTGAAGCATTAGAGTTCGCACTAGCGACTGCAACAAAGAAAAAGCATACTGGCGAAATTGAAGTGCGCGTATCGATTGACCGTAAAACTGGTGAATATGACACGTTCCGTCGTTGGATGGTTGTTGAACCTCGCGAAGACGGTTCACTTGAAAACCCTTATGCAGAAATTACTATAGAAGCGGCGCAAGTTGAAGAGCCAGACATTAAACTGGGTGATTTTGTAGAAGAACAAATTGAGTCAATTAAATTTGACCGAATCACGACGCAAATGGCGAAGCAAGTAATCGTACAGAAGGTACGTGAGGCAGAGCGTGCACTGGTTGTTGAAGCATATAAAGATCAACAAGGTGAGCTAGTAACTGGTGTTGTTAAAAAAGCGACCCGTGACGCTATCGTGATTGATTTAGGTAACAACGCAGAAGCTGTTATTTACCGTGAAGACATGTTACCACGTGAAAGCTTCCGCCCAGGTGACCGCGTACGTGGTTTGCTATATGACGTAAAACCAGAAGCGCGCGGCGCACAGTTATTCGTAACTCGCTCTAAGCCAGAAATGCTGATGGAGCTATTCCGTATCGAAGTGCCAGAGATTGGTGAAGAAATGATTGAGCTTCGTGGCGCAGCACGTGATCCAGGTTCTCGTGCAAAAATCGCGGTGAAGTCAAACGATAAGCGTATCGACCCTGTAGGTGCTTGCGTTGGTATGCGTGGCGCACGTGTTCAAGCTGTATCGTCTGAGCTAGGCGGTGAGCGTGTAGATATCGTACTTTACGATGATAATCCAGCTCAGTTTGTTATCAATGCGATGGCACCAGCTGAAGTTGCGTCTATCGTAATGGACGAAGATTCTCGCTCTATGGATATTGCTGTAGAAGCAGATAATCTTGCGCAAGCAATTGGTCGTAACGGTCAAAACATTCGTTTAGCAAGCCAGCTTACTGGTTGGGAACTAAACGTAATGACAGTAGAAGATATGGCAGCTAAAAATGCTGAAGAGTCGGATAAGTTAGTGAATCTGTTCACTGAAAACTTGGACATTGATGACGACTTTGCGGCGCTGCTAATTAACGAAGGCTTCTCAACATTAGAAGAAGTAGCTTATGTACCGGTTTCTGAGTTCCTTGAGATTGATGGCTTAGACGAAGAAACGGTTGAAGAGCTTCGCAACCGTGCAAAAGATGCGCTAACGACGAAAGCACTTAAAACAGAAGAAAGCTTGGAAGGTGCGGAGCCTGCTGAAGACTTACTAGCGCTAGAAGGTCTTGAACGTCATTTAGCATTTGTTATGGCAAGCAAAGGTGTAGTTACACTTGAAGACTTGGCGGAACAAGGCATTGATGAACTAGTAGAAATAACCGATTTATCAGAGCAAGAAGCTGGGCAGTTAATCATGGCTGCGCGTAACATTTGTTGGTTTGGTGAAGACGCATAAATTTATTAACGGAGGTAACACACACTATGGCAGAAGTGAGCATTGAGAAACTAGCCGAGACTATTGATACAACTGTTGATAAATTACTGCAGCAGTTGAATGATGCAGGGATCACCAAAGGTAAAGACGACAGCGTGACTGAGTCTGAAAAAGCGCAACTACTTGACTACCTTAGCCGTCAACACGGCGGTAAGGGTGCAGAAGGTCCGGAGCGCATGACATTGCAACGTAAAAGCAAAAGCACATTGAGTGTGAAAGGTTCTACGGGTAAAGAAAAATCAGTGTCAGTTGAAGTGCGCAAAAAACGTACGTATGTTAAAAAGAGCGCAATTGATCAGCAAAAAGAGCAAGAGCGTTTAGCGGCGGAAGAAGCTGCTCGTCAAGAAGCTGAGCTTAAAGCACAGCAAGAGGCTGAATTAAGAGCCAAAGAAGAAGCTGAGCGTAAGGCGAAAGAGGAAGCCGAGCGTAAAGCCAAAGAGGAAGCAAAGCGCAAAGCAGACGCTGAGCGTAAAGCTAACGAATCGCAAGACAAAAAAGTGGATAGTGCGCAAGCTGAAAAAGATCGCCTTGAAGCTGAGCGTCTGCAAAAAGAAGCAGAAGAGGCAGCATTGAGAAAAGCTGAAGAAGAAGCGAAGCGCCAAGCTGAAGAGGCGCGTAGACTAGCTGAAGAAAATGAAGCTCGTTGGAAGAAAGAAGAAGAGGAACGTCGTCTTCGTGAAGAAACGGCCGACCATCATTTAACGACCTCAACTTACGCGCGTGAAGCGGAAGATGAATCGGACGCACGTGAAGAGAAAAGTGCGCGTCGTAAGAAAAAGAAAAAGGCTCCAGCTAAAGCTGAAGCGCCTGTGAGAGGTCGTAAAGGCAAGCTTAAAGCACCAACGTCTCTACAGCACGGTTTCCAAAAGCCAGTGGCAGATGTGAAACAAGAAGTACGTATCAGTGAGACTATCACTGTTGCGGAGCTTGCTTCACGTATGGCTGTTAAAGGTGCTGAAGTTGTTAAGACGATGATGAAAATGGGCGATATGGTTACTATTAACCAAGTTATCGACCAAGAAACCGCTCAGTTAGTTGCTGAAGAAATGGGTCACAAAGTTATTCTGGTTAAAGAAAACGAACTAGAAGAGCAAGTATTGAGTGATCGCGCAGAAGTTGACTCAATGGAAGCTCGTGCGCCGGTAGTAACGGTTATGGGTCACGTTGACCACGGTAAAACGTCAACACTTGACTACATTCGTAGCGCTAAGGTTGCCTCTGGCGAGGCCGGTGGTATTACTCAGCACATCGGTGCATATCACGTTGAAACAGAAGGCGGCATGATCACCTTCTTAGATACTCCTGGACACGCGGCATTTACATCAATGCGTGCTCGTGGTGCAAAAGCAACAGATATCGTAATCTTGGTTGTTGCGGCGGACGATGGTGTGATGCCACAGACTAAAGAAGCCGTTCAACACGCTAAAGCAGCAGGTGTACCTCTAATCGTTGCTGTGAACAAGATGGATAAAGAAGGCGCGGATCCAGACCGTGTTAAAAACGAATTAGCGCAATTAGATGTTATTCCTGAAGAGTGGGGTGGTGACACTCAATTCGTACATATCTCAGCTAAAGCTGGTACAGGTGTTGACGAGCTTCTTGAAGCGGTGTTGATGCAAGCTGAAATTCTAGAGTTGACTGCGCCAACCCAAGGTATGGCGGCTGGTGTTGTTATCGAATCTCGTCTAGACAAAGGGCGTGGTCCAGTTGCAACGGTTCTGGTTCAGTCAGGTCAGCTAAGTCAAGGTGACATCGTTCTGTGTGGTTTGGAATATGGCCGTGTTCGTGCAATGCGCGACGAAAATGGTCAAGAGATTAAAACTGCGGGTCCTTCAATCCCAGTGGAAATTCTTGGTCTGTCTGGTGTTCCAGCTGCAGGTGACGAAGCAACGGTTGTTAAAGATGAGCGTAAAGCGCGTGAAGTTGCGCTATACCGTCAAGGTAAATTCCGTGATGTTAAACTAGCGCGTCAGCAAAAAGCGAAGCTTGAAAACATGTTTAGTAACATGACAGAAGGCAACGTTTCTGAAGTTAACGTGGTACTTAAAGCAGACGTTCAAGGTTCAATCGAAGCGATTGCAGATTCACTAACTAAGCTTTCAACTGATGAAGTTAAAGTGAAGATTGTTGGCTCTGGTGTAGGTGGTATCACCGAAACTGACGCAACTCTTGCGGCAGCATCAAACGCGATTATTGTTGGCTTTAACGTACGTGCTGATGCGTCTGCACGTAAAGTGATTGAAGCTGAGAACCTAGACCTACGTTACTACAGCGTAATCTATAGCTTGATTGAAGAAGTTAAACAAGCTATGTCTGGTATGTTGGCACCTGAATTCAAACAAGAAATCATTGGTCTTGCTGAAGTTCGTGATGTGTTCAAATCACCTAAGATTGGTGCAATTGCAGGTTGTATGGTTACTGAAGGTGTGGTTAAACGTAGCGCGCCAATACGTGTACTTCGTGACAACGTAGTTATCTATGAAGGTGAGCTAGAATCACTACGCCGCTTTAAAGATGACGTGCAAGAAGTACGTAACGGTATGGAATGTGGTATCGGTGTTAAGAACTACAACGATGTTAAAGTTGGCGACCAAATCGAAGTATTCGAAACGGTTGAAGTACAACGTACATTGTAATTCAATGCCGATATAATGGTTGAAATGGGGGCAATTGCCCCCATTTTGTCTATTGTGTTTCAATAAAACTTATTTTTATTTTTCAATAAGTTAATTTTATAAGTGGTGAAAATGAGAGAATTTTCTCGCACAGACAGAGTGGCTCAGCAAATTCAAAAAGAAATTGCGGTCATTCTACAACGTGAAATTAAAGACCCCCGTTTAGGCTTTGTAACGGTATCGGCCGTGGAAGTATCGAGGGACTTATCTTACGCAAAAATCTTTATTACGGTACTCAATACCACGGATGAAGATAAAACGAAGCAAAGCGTTGCTATCTTAAATGATGCAACGGGTTATATTCGCTCAGTTTTAGGTAAGCGTATTCGCGCACGTATCATGCCAGAACTACGTTTTGTAGTAGATAACTCGCTACTAGAAGGTATGCGCATTTCTAACTTGGTTGATACAGTTATCCGTGAAGACAATGAAAAGCGTGGTCCTGAGTCTTCAGAAGAGCCTTCAGAGGATTCTTCAGGGGATGAGCAGAAGTAATGGCTAGGCGTTCAAAAGGTCGCCCAGTCGATGGCATTGTGCTGTTGCACAAATGCGAAGGGATTTCATCAAACAAAGCTTTGCAACAAGCCAAGGGTATTTACTTTGCACAAAAAGCGGGGCATACCGGTGCGTTAGATCCATTGGCTACTGGCATGTTGCCTATTTGCTTTGGTGAGGCGACCAAGTTTACTCAGTTTTTATTAGATACGGACAAAACGTATGTTGTACGTGCCAAGCTTGGTGAGCGTACAACAACTTCAGACTCAGATGGTGAAGTGGTAGAAACTCGTCCCGTAAACGTCGATAAGGCAACGATAGAAGCGGCCGTAGAGAGCTTTCTGGGGGAGTCTGATCAATACCCGTCTATGTACTCGGCGCTTAAATACCAAGGGCAACCTCTGTATAAATATGCGCGTGAGGGCATTGAGGTGCCTCGTAAATGCCGGAAAATCAACGTGTTTAGCTTAACACTTGATGAGTATGATGCAGAGCGTGAAGAAATTCAGATGACCGCACATGTCTCAAAAGGTACTTACATTCGCACGATTGTCGATGATTTAGGTGAACAACTTGGCTGTGGAGCTCACGTAATTATGTTACACCGCTCAAAGGTGGGCCACTATCCGAGTGAGAAAATGGTCACGATTGAGCAGTTAGAAGAAAAGCTCAATCAAGCTAAATCTGAGGGCTTAGAACCATCAACATACATTGACCAGTTGCTGTTACCGATGGACAGTGCCTTAGTTGATTTACCAACGGTAGAGATTTCAGCACAGCAGGGTATTGCCTTTAGCCACGGTCAGGTTGTGGTGTGTGGGAGCGTGCCGGACGGGGTTGTTAAGGTACTCGCAAATGGCCAATTTATTGGTATCGGGGAGCGTAATGCTGATGGTCACCTCAAAGCAAAAAGGGCGCTTGCCACCCATCAATAAGTTTTGCTAGTTTCTGGTGCGGATTGCTGATACAATGCGCGCCGCTTACTCGCTTTGGCTGAATTAGTGATCGGCTAAAGCACAATTTAAATTTATTTTGGAGTTATTATGTCACTAAGCAACCAAGAAAAAGCAGAAATCGTAGCAAAATTCGCACGTGCAGAAGGCGACACAGGTTCACCTGAAGTACAAGTTGCACTTCTTACTGCTGACATCAACAAGTTACAAGGTCACTTTGCTAACCACAAGCATGATTTCCACTCACGTCGTGGTCTTCTTCGCAAAGTTAGCCAACGTCGTAACTTACTAGACTACCTAAAAGGTAAGAGCGTTGAACGTTACTCTGCACTAATCAAAGAGCTTGGCCTACGTCGCTAATCACTTGATTATTTGTTGGCTTTTTGGTCAACATCAAAAAAGGGGCTGAATAGCCCCTTTTTTTGTGGCCGTTGTCCAAGTATACTAGGTTACTTCGGCATAGGGTCGAAATTGCGCCGACATCGTTTGCCAATTGTAGTGCTTAAACAGATTCAATGAGCGAGGAGTCTGGTTAAGACTGTAATTGGTAGTTGTTGGCGTTTATATTTGTTTTATTAAGGAAATATTTGTGCAAGCAATTATTAAAGAATTTCAACTAGGTCAACACACTGTGACTCTAGAAACTGGTGCTATCGCTCGTCAAGCTGACGGCGCAGTACTTGCAAGCATTGGCGATACTTCAGTACTTGTAACTGTGGTAGGTAAGCGTGACGCAGTACCTGGTCAAGACTTTTTCCCACTCACTGTTAACTATCAAGAGCGTATGTACGCTGCGGGTCGTATCCCAGGTGGTTTCTTAAAGCGCGAAGGTCGTCCAAACGATGGCGAAACGCTAATCGCACGTCTAATTGACCGTCCAATTCGCCCTCTATTCCCAGACGGTTTCGTAAACGAAGTACAAGTGATTGCAACGGTTGTTTCGGTTAACCCAGAAATTCAACCAGATATGGTTGCTATGATTGGTACATCAGCAGCGCTAGCTATTTCTGGTATCCCATTCAATGGTCCTATCGGTGCTGCTCGTGTTGGTTATATCGATGGCCAGTATGTACTGAACCCAACACTGAAAGAGCTAGAAGAAAGTAAACTAGACCTAGTTGTAGCTGGTACTGAAAACGCGGTACTTATGGTTGAGTCTGAAGCTGACGTACTTTCTGAAGAAGAAATGCTAGGTGCGGTTGTATACGGTCACGAGCAATCTCAGGCGATCATTAAAGCGGTTGAAGAGTTCAAAGCACAAGCGGGTAAGCCGGCTTGGGAGTGGGCTGCGCCAGAGAAAAACGTTTCACTTTCAGATAAAATTGCTGGACTTGCGTCAGAAAAAGTAGGCGAGGCTTACCGCATCACTGACAAAGTCGCGCGTAAAGAAGCGCTTTCAGTTGCTAAAGAAGCAGTTATTGAAGCACTAACAGCAGAACTTGCTGAAGGCGAAGAGCTTGACACGCAAGAAGTAGGTAAGCTGTTTGGTTCTTTAGAGAAGAAAATCGTACGTGGACGTATCATTGCTGGTGAGAAGCGTATTGACGGTCGTGAACCAGACATGGTTCGTGCGCTAGACGTAATGACTGGCGTATTACCACGTACTCACGGTTCAGCTATCTTTACTCGTGGTGAAACACAAGCGTTAGTTACTGCTACTTTAGGTACTGAGCGTGACTCACAGATGATCGATGACCTAACAGGTACACACAAACATCACTTCATGCTGAACTATAACTTCCCTCCTTACTGTGTCGGTGAGACGGGCTTTATCGGTTCACCAAAGCGTCGTGAAATTGGCCACGGTAACCTTGCTAAGCGTGGTGTTCAAGCAGTGCTTCCTACTTTGGAAGAATTCCCGTACTCAATTCGTGTGGTATCTGAAATCACAGAGTCAAACGGTTCATCTTCAATGGCTTCTGTATGTGGTACGTCACTAGCACTTATGAATGCAGGTGTACCAATTAAAGCATCTGTTGCGGGTATCGCGATGGGTCTTGTGAAAGAAGACGAAAACTTTGTTGTTCTTTCTGACATCTTAGGTGATGAAGATCACTTAGGCGATATGGACTTTAAAGTTGCCGGTAGCAGCGAAGGTGTTACTGCACTACAGATGGATATCAAGATTGAAGGTATCAACAAAGAGATCATGCAAATTGCACTTAAGCAAGCAAAAGCAGCTCGTTTGCATATCTTATCTGTAATGGATGAAGCGATTGCAGCACCTTCAGCTGAACTTTCTGAGTTTGCTCCTCGTATCTACACGATGAATATTCCACCGAAGAAGATTGCTGAAGTAATCGGTAAAGGTGGTGCAACGATTCGTCAGTTAACTGAAGAGACAGGCACAACGATTGAAATTGAAGACGATGGCACAATCAAGATTGCTGCAACTGACGGTATGAGTGCAAAAGATGCGATTTCACGCATTGAAGCGCTAACAGCTGAGCTTGAAGTAGGCACTATCTACAATGGTAAAGTAGTACGTATTGTTGACTTTGGTGCGTTTGTAAATGTACTGCCAGGTAAAGATGGCTTAGTACACATTTCACAAATTAGTGCTGAGCGCGTTAACAACGTTGCAGACCATTTATCGGTTGGCCAAGAAGTCAAAGTTAAAGTACTAGAAGTGGACCGTCAGGGCCGCGTACGTCTTAGCATTAAAGAAGCACAAGAAACAGCACCGCAACAGCCTTCTGAGCAAGCGCCAGAAGCACCTGCAGAGTAATTTTGTGTAAATAAAACAAGATAGTAGTGAAAGGGGGCTGTATGCCCCCTTTTTTTATGTTTTAATGGCCGCTACATAAGCTCCAAGAGCGACTAGAGGAAGGACATGAAGTTAGCATCCAAATTTTTTTTACCCTTACTAGTTATTGGGTTACTCGGCTGTCAATCTAGTCCCGAGAAAAGTGCACAGCATGTGATTAATGTACCGTTAAGTGTGCCACTGGCATCCAATTTTAGTAACGAGCTTGCGATTGCACGTTATTCGGAATTTTTACTTGCCAGTGATCTTCAACAAGAGCAACGGGCTCAGCTTTTTTACAATCGTGGCATGCTTTATGACAGTCTAGGGCTGACAACGTTAGCGCGCATAGACTTTAACCGAGCTGTGAAAATGAAGCCTGATTTAGCTGAGGTCTATAACTTTCTTGGCATTCACCACACTTTGTTGCAAGAGTACGCCCAAGCGTACGATATGTTTGATACCTTACTTGAGTTAGACGAGTCCCATGAATATGGCTACCTTAACCGTGGCATTGCGCTGTATTATGGCGATCGCCCTGCACTGGCAAGTCAGGACTTTTCTACGTTTTTAGCACGAGACCCAGTCGATGCTTATCGAATGATGTGGCTGTATTTAGCTCAACAGAAGGTGGAGCCGCTCAAAGCAATAGAGCAGCTTCGCGCTAATAGTAGTACACTAGATTCACAAAAATGGTCAAGCCAATTGGTCCAGCTCTACTTGGGTGAGCTAAGCGAGGGGCAGTTTTTACAACAATTAGGTGAAGGTATATCCAATCAGCAGGAGTACGCTGAGCGCCTGTGTGAGGCTTATTTCTACCTAGGTAAACTTTATCAGTCACGTGGTAAAACAGCCGTTGCTGTGGACTTTTTCAAGCTAGCGCTTGCGACCAACGTTTATGAGTTTGTTGAGCACAAATATGCTCGCCTAGAATTGGATCTCCTTGCCGGAAATGCAGCAGGTTAGCAAATTCATTTTGTTAGGCTTTGTGGTACTAGTATTGTCGCAAAGCCATCATCACCCACAGCTGTTAGACTCACAGACTCGCAATCATTATTTGGCAGCATATCCACAGAGTTATTTCTTTACACAACATCGCGTCAAACTAGAGGTGCTACCTGATTTGGCGATTCAGTCAATGTTAGTGTTAGGTGAGCCAGGTGTACTATTTGAGTGGTCGATTAGACTCGCAAAGCGCATGCGTTATCATGCTAGTAGCTTGTATTGGAAAAAGCATTATGCAGATGTTTCAAAAGCTCAGCAGCAGCGCTTACAGCAAGTATTTACGCGGCGTAAAGCGTTTGAGGAACTAAATAGACTGAGCGAAGTTATGGAGTTAACTGAGCAAGCAAGTACATTGCTTGCCAGTGAACGAGGTGTATTGCCTCAGCAGCTCTCACGCTCAGCAATGGCTGAATATGGACTAGCGGCACTTGTTTCGCGTTGGCAATTTGCGCCAGCATGCCTCAATCGAGTGCTGATGATAAGTGATCATTACTCCGGGGTCATCAAACTTGACGAAATACGTGCACAATATATACAGCAGCCAGAGCCTATGCCAGATAGTTATTGTTTGTCAGAGGTATTTTATGTCGGCGATCTTATGTCCTGCGCGGAATTATCTAGCGGATTTGCCCAGTGTGACATCGCACAGTTCTTGGCTAATTATCGAAAACAGCTCGACAATGTAGACTATCTAGTTGTCATGACCAGAGCAGGCAAGGCCAATGTATTGAAAGGGGTGATGACGCTTACGACAGCACATGACTATCAGGTTTTTTTACATGAGTTGATGCATTTTAGTGGTTTTGAGGACGAATATGCGATTGCTCCTAGCAAGGCACAGTGGTTGTGCAAGCAAAGTGGCCAGCTTGCTCCAAATTTGATTGTGACTAACGATAAGCCTCCGAAAAACTGGCATGCCAGTGAAACATGCCAAAATGGATCCGCTTTTCAAGCGTACAAACCAAGTAAAAGTTGGAGCATAATGCAGTTTCAGGAATTACCGTTATCTGATAGCTATCGTACTTTGTGGCAAAATGCCGTTAACTCAAAACGTTATCGATTAGAGACACTTTCAAGTTGGTAGTCTAAAGTTACTGACATTCAGTGAATACTACCAATCAGTACCTTTCAAGATACAGGTGAAACACAGATATGAATTTAATCTGAATTGTTTGTTAAAGTTGTCTAAAATATCATCAGCTAGGATGTGGAACTATAGACAACTCAAACACTAATAAAGTATAACTGAGGAAGTTTTGTGTGCTCAAAGCGTGTCATTTAGAATTATTAAAATCATGCTAAGTTGGACACGCACTCAGTGTGGGTCGTGCATTTACGACACTGAAACAAAAAGGTTTAATCTATGACTTTGCTTTGGATACCCTTGCTATCCTTTATCGGCAGTATTCTTTCATCATTTTCGGGTAAGTTGTCACGCAACCAGACTACTGCGTTGACACTTGTTACACCGTTTATAGCGCTTGCTTTGGCGATACATATTTCACCTGCGATATTTGCAGGAGAAGTAATACGTGAAAGCACCGCTTGGATCCCTTTATTAGGGCTTGAAGTAGCCTTTAGGCTTGACGGGCTTGCTCTGTTGTTTGTATTTATGATTCTAGGCATAGGTATTCTTGTCATTTTTTATGCTCGTTATTACCTAAGCGAAAAAGACTCAATGCCGAAGCTATTCTCCTATCTCATGCTGTTTATGACTGCGATGCTAGGCATTGTTATGTCTAACAACGTGTTACAGTTGTGGATTTTCTGGGAACTGACGAGCATAAGCTCATTTTTATTGATCAGCTACTGGGGCCATAAATCAGAAGCGCGCAAGGGCGCAAGAATGGCGTTAGCGGTAACCGGTGGCGGTGGCTTAGCCCTGTTGGCTGGTCTATTGATCCTAGGCCATATCGTCGGCAGTTATAACCTCGACGTGATTTTGCAAAGTAAAGCGTTGATCCAAGCACATGGTTTGTACGAGGTGACACTCATTTTGGTATTATTGGGCGCATTTACTAAGTCAGCACAGTTTCCGTTCCACTTCTGGCTGCCTCATGCCATGGCTGCACCTACGCCTGTGAGTGCTTACTTACACTCTGCAACAATGGTAAAAGCGGGGATCTTTTTGCTGGCACGTTTTTACCCCGCGCTTGCAGGAACTGACTTGTGGTTTGTTATGGTAGGCTTGACTGGGCTAACCACCTTATTGTTTGCGGCCTATGTAGCACTGTTTAAACATGATTTGAAAGGCTTGCTTGCCTACTCAACAATTAGTCACTTGGGCTTGATCACCTTGCTACTTGGTTTAGATACCGAATTGGCAACCGTGGCGGCGGTTTTTCATATTATTAATCACGCGACGTTCAAAGCCTCCTTGTTTATGGCAACAGGTATCATAGACCATGAAACGGGTACTCGTGATATGCGTAAGCTGAACGGTATGTGGCGCTTTATGCCTTATACTGCCACATTGGCAATGGTAGCGGCTGCCGCGATGGCAGGTGTGCCTTTGCTCAACGGTTTCTTATCTAAGGAAATGTTCTTTGCTGAAACCTTATATCAGCAATTGCTCGGCTCTATGTCGTGGCTTATTCCTGTTTTAGCAACAGTAGCAGGCGCCTTTTCTGTGGCGTACTCAGCGCGATTCATTCATGACGTGTTTTTCAATGGTGACCCAATTGACTTGCCAAAAGAGCCGCATGAGCCACCGCGTTATATGAGGGTTCCAATTGAAATATTAGTGGCACTTTGTTTGGTTGTGGGGATGTTCCCGAACCTTGTGATTGATGGCATTCTCAATACTGCATCTTCAGCGGTACTCGGTGGTGATGCTCCTGAATATCATGTTGCTTTGTGGCACGGCTTCAATCTGCCTTTACTGATGAGCGGTATTGCAGTGTGTGGTGGTTTGCTCATTTATACTCAGCGCCGTTACTTATTTCAATTCCAAGCATCTTTGCCACCTTTGAATGCGAAAAGAGTATTTGATAACAGCGTGTACAACATAGTGAAGTGGAGTCAGCATAAGATCACAGCCATTGAAAATGGGTCGTTGCAACGCTACCTGATGTTAATGTTTGTGGTGGTATTGATAAGTGCTGGTTGGCCGTTATTCGAAATGGCACAACTCGTGGGAGGTAAAAGGCCCACAGAGGTTGATATGCATAACGGAATCGGTGCTGCATTATTGATGATAGGCGCAATTGGTACGGTGATTTGGCATCACGTACGCATGGTATCGCTACTGATGGTTTCTGTGGTTGGTTTGATGGTGTCAGTGGCTTTTACCCGCTTCTCAGCACCAGATTTAGCATTAACTCAGCTTACAGTCGAAGTGGTGACGATCATCCTGTTAATGCTTGCCTTGTTCTTCTTACCACAAAGAACGCCTAAAGAATCAAGTTCAATTAGAGTGTTGCGCGATATTGGCATATCTTCGGCAATCGGTGTTGTGATAGGCAGTATTTGTTATGCCATGATCACCAGACCGCTTGATTCTATTTCAGAGTTTTTCATTGCCAATGCCAAAACTGGCGGTGGTGGTACCAACGTTGTTAACGTTATTCTTGTTGATTTCAGGGGCTTTGATACCTTAGGTGAGATCACAGTATTGGGCATTGCCGCACTGGGTATCTACAAATTGCTCATCAATCTACCGTTGTTTATGCCTGCTAGTGACAGTGAAGGGCGTCCTTGGGCTAAAGAGCGTTATCCACTGCTATTGGCGAGTATCTCACAAAGCTTATTACCGTTGGCGTTACTGGTCTCATTCTATATTTTTTTGCGAGGACACAATCTACCAGGAGGGGGCTTTATAGCGGGTCTAATAACAGCGATTGCGTTTATTTTGCAGTATATAGCGCATGGCTCAAACTGGATTGCAGAACGTTTAACCATAAACTATAGAAAAATCATCGCATCGGGTATAGCCATCGCCTTGCTGACAGGGGTTGGCAGTTGGTTGTTTGGTCGTCCTTTCTTAACCTCGTGGTTTGACTATTTTGATATCCCAGTGATTGGGAAAATCGAACTGGCAAGTGCTTTGGCGTTTGATTTAGGTGTGTATATAACCGTTGTCGGTGCAACTTTAATGATTTTAGCGAGTTTGGGTAAAGTTACCGCGGATGCGCCAAAAGAAGAGGTAAACTTTTAATGGAATTGTTATATGCGTCTTGTGTAGGACTATTGGTAACTTGTGGCGTGTTTTTAATCTTACGCGCCCGTACATTTCCTGTTGTACTTGGGTTAACTATGTTGTCATACGCCGTAAATCTATTTTTGTTCTCTTCGGGTCGTTTGGCCCTTAATAAAGCAGCTGTATTGGGCCATGCCGAAGCATATGCAGACCCATTGCCGCAAGCTTTGGTGTTAACAGCAATCGTTATTGGTTTTGCTATGACCGCCTTTGTGGTGATCTTAGCTATTCGTGGCCGAGCTGATTTAGGAAACGACCATGTAAATGGGCAGGAAACCTCTAAAAATAAAACTAAGGGTAAAGCATGATCCAGCATTTGACTTCTTTGCCAATTTTATTGCCCATGCTGGCAGGTGTTATTCTTTTGATGCCGCCTTGTGGGAAGAATTTAAAAATCAGGCGTGTCGCGTCAGTAATTTTTGCATTGGCGACTTTATTCGCGTCAGTTGCGTTGCTTTGCCAAGTAAAAAACCATGGCACACAAGTGTATGCAATTGGTGATTGGTCTGCGCCATTTGGAATTGTGATGGTAGCAGATCCACTGTCTGTACTACTAACGACTCTGACGGCAGTACTCGGTGTTGCCTGCTCGTTATATGCGTGTGCGGGTGACGATGAGAAAGGCGCATTTTTTCATCCATTGCTACATTTTTTGATTCTGGGCGTGAACGGTGCGTTTTTAACGGGCGATATGTTCAACTTGTTCGTGTTCTTTGAAGTGTTACTTATCGCTTCCTACGCGCTGTTGATGCATGGTGGTGATAAGCACAACACACGTGCAGCATTGCAATATGTGATCTTGAATTTAGTAGGTTCGGCCGTATTCCTCATTGCACTGGGTACTCTGTATGGCGTGCTCGGTACGTTGAATATGGCGGATATGGCGCACAAAGTTACCACCTTGCAAGGTGATGATATCTATCTGGCTAAAATTGGTGGCTTATTACTGCTAGTTGTATTCGCACTTAAAGGAGCCTTATTACCTTTGCATCTGTGGCTGCCCAATACCTACGCAACGGCGTTGCCAGTTGTGGCTGCGCTATTTGCAATTATGACTAAAGTGGGTGTTTACTCCATGATGCGAGTCTACACGCTTGTGTTTGGCAAAAATGCAGGTGAGCTGAGCCTGATGGCACAAGGTTGGTTGTGGTGGTTAGCAATTGCGACCATCATTGTAGGCGCGATTGGTGTTTTAGCTAGCCAAGACTTGCGTAAACTAACGGCTAATCTAGTAATCGTTTCAGTGGGTACCTTGGTGGCTTTAGTTGCCGTTCAGAGTGTGCAAGCAAGTGCTGCGGCGATTTACTATTTAGTTCATTCAACACTGGTTAGTGCGGCTTTGTTTTTAATTGCAGACCTCATTGCACGCCAGCGTGGTAAAGTCTCAGATAGAATAACGGCAGGGCGTGCCGTCGCGCAGCCATTGTTACTGGGAGGCGGGTTTATCTTAGCTGCGATTACTGTGATTGGTATGCCACCTTTATCGGGGTTTGTAGCAAAAATCTGGCTACTTAGAGCCACTTTTGAAACCGAGTATGTAATGGTGTTTTGGCCCGTTTATTTACTGGCCAGTCTTGCCGTATTGATGGCGGTTTCTAAAGCTGGTAGCACTTTGTTTTGGCACAATACAACAGCCAAACCAGCTGACGCTGCTGAGCAAAACTTGGTTCACCCGGCCCAATGTTGTGCTTTGCTTATACTGGTTATGGCGTCACCTATGATGATTATCTTTGCAGGTCCACTCAGTGATTATGCTTTATTCACAGCCACTGAATTACACAATTTTGCTGGTAATGTAAGCCTTGTTTTAGAAGGAGGGCAATAATGCGCTTAGAGGCACGTTTTGCATGGTTACCAACGCCATTTCGCAGTTTAATGCTGTTTTGTGTGTGGTTGCTTCTTAACAATAGTTTATCTGCAGGCCATATAATACTGGGCTTACTTCTGGCTATCGTGATCCCATTGGCCACTCAGCCGTTTCGGACTAAACAACCATTAATTTTAAAGCCTGGCCTTGCTATCAGACACTTATTTTTGGTGCTGTACGATATCATTACCGCCAATGTACAGGTTGCATTATTGATCTTGGGCCCAACAAAGCGACTTAAGCCAGGGTTTGTGAAAGTACCGTTGGATTTATCACATAGTATGCCAATTACTATCTTGGCAAGCACGGTATCTCTTACACCTGGCACGGTCAGCGCCGAGGTTTATCCTTGGCGAGAATCTTTACCTGATGGTGACAAACCTGAAAAGCGTTATTTGCTTATCCACGTGCTTAATTTAGAGGATGAAAAAGCCCTGATACAAACTATTAAGCAGCGTTATGAAGCACCGCTTAAGGAGATTTTTGAATGTTAGAGACAGTGATCTTGATTGTTTTTGCAATGATAGGCTTGTCGTTGTTGTTGAATTTATGGCGTTTAGTGGTAGGGCCTTCAGTGCCAGATAGAATCTTGGCGCTAGATACAATGTATATCAATAGCATTGCTTTAATTATTTTGTACGGTATGAGTATGGGCACAGGTTTGTATTTTGAAGCCGCTCTGCTAATCGCAATGCTAGGTTTTGTAAGTACGGTAGCTGTATGTAAATACTTACTCCGTGGCGACATAATCGAATAGGGGGTGTTATGTCTGAGTGGATAATTTCAATACTGTTATTGATTGGCGGCTTTTTTGTTTTGGTAGGCTCTATCGGTCTTGTGAAAATGCCGGACTTCTTTATGCGTTTGCACGGTCCAACAAAGGCGACAACTTTGGGCATGGCCAGTTTACTCACAGCGGCAATGATATATTTTAGCCAGCTACAAGATGGGATCAGTGCAAAGGAAGTTTTAATTTCAATCTTCTTGCTACTCACCGCACCAATTAGTGGTTATATGCTCATCAAGTCCGCTATTCACCACAAATTAAAAAGCATCGAACGCACCTCAGGTAAAAGTAACATTGAGGATGATGTTTGATTACCAAACATTTTAGGTTCTTATAAAGGCATGATGATTATCATGCCTTTTTTAATGCGACTAAAAAGTGTAACGGTTGCACTATGAGTGTGTTTATGATGTTCTTGTATTATAGAGATAAGTTTATCATTTGTAGGTTTTTATATAGAGTGGTAAGTCGTCGCTTTCATAGTGCAGGGCTGTCGATATATAAACTTTTAAAGTAGATGCCCTAGCTACTCAATCTATGATGTTTGCTAGAAGAACAGTAAAGGTTTTGCTCATAAGGAAGTTCATGAAATACGCCTCAATAAAAAGTAAATTATTAGTGTTTGTTGCTGCTTTGGTTACCGCTTTGGTGATGATACTGACACTATATATGTGGTCGCATTTAGGCACACAGAATGAAAAACAAAGCACACAGGTACAGAAGGTACTTTATGAAGAAGCACAGAAAACGCTAACAGCGCAAGGTCGCTACTATGCTCAGAAAGTTTCAGCTTTTATTAATGAGGCATATCGCGTTCCTCTAACTTTTTCAGGAATACTCAACAACACAGCACAAACTCAGCCATTATCTAGAGATATTGTACAAAAAGCAGTAGCAGGCGCCCTAACAGAAAATCAATTTGTCTCGTCAATGTACGCGCAGTTTGAGGCCAATGGCTATGACAACAAAGATGGGCAGTTTATGGGAGGTGCCAGCCATTCTGTTGCAGGAGATGGTACGCTCGAAATTTACTTTACCCGTGATGGTCAAACTATTACACAACAAACAGTAGCCGCAGCAGCCGACAAATATCTTGATGCGAGAAACGAGTTTGGTTTGAGAGAGGCTGAGTGGTACTTATGCGCACGTGATAAAAATGCGCCATGTATCATGGAGCCGTATCTATATGGTGATATGTTGATGACATCACTGACGGTGCCTATACAGGCTCACGGTCAGTTTGTTGGCTTAGTGGGTGTAGATGTGAACCTGCCAGTATTCCAGCAGCAAGTAGAAGAGCTCTCTAACAGTCTTTATCAAGGTGCTGCTAAAGTTACTCTATTGAGTGAACTTGGCTTAGTTGTTGGTTCTAGCCATTATGATAAGCTTGCCAGGCCTTTGAGAGAATCAATTACAGCACCTTATGCTGACAGCCTTGTGAAGTTACACAAAAGCAAAGGATTGTTGGATATGGGAGAGGACATTGCGCTAGCGTTGCCAATCCATATTGAATTGTCTAACACCACTTGGTCTTTACTCATTGAAGTGCCAAAGTCGGTTGTGTTGGCTCAGGCAAAACAATTGGCAGACGAATTAGATGCGTCATCGAGTGCATTGAGCCAAACAATGCTGTTGGTGGGGGCGTTGGTCGCAGTTGTGGGAATTACGGTTGCTATGGTCCTTATCAATAATATCATTAAGCCTTTGACTCATATTCAGCAACGCATAGAAAATTTAGCGAGTAGCGAAGGTGATTTAACTCATGAGTTAGAAGTTAGCTCCCACGCAGAACTAAAAGCCCTTGCCATGGGGTTTAATCAGTTCACTGATAAACTTAGAAAAATGATCGACGACTTAAAGCAGCTCGCGGAACAATCATATCAGCAATCTTTCAAAACCAATGAAGTCGCCATTAATATCAAGAACAAGGTTGCCAATCAGCACAATGAAATTGATAGTGTGGTTGCTGCAATTAATGAACTGAGCGCAACCGCTTCTGAAGTAGCGAGATCTTCAGAGCAGGCAGCTCAAAGTGCCAATGATGCATCGGAGCAAGTGCAAAAAAGTGAAGCAAGCATTGTGCAAACAACCAAAACCGTGCAAAACATGGCATCACAAGTACTAGATGCAAAACATGCTATTAATAAAGTGGTAGAGAGAAGCACAGATATATCGCAAATTCTGGATGTGATCCGAGCCATTGCCGAACAGACTAACTTACTGGCGCTCAACGCAGCCATTGAAGCCGCCCGTGCAGGAGAGCAGGGGCGTGGCTTTGCCGTTGTGGCAGATGAAGTGCGAGCCCTTGCTTCTAAAACCCATGACTCAACTAATGATATTAATGAGCTGATTAATAACCTGAACCATGAGGTTAAGCAATCTGAGGAGATTATCGAAAACTCGGTATCCCAAGGCGAGCAAGCGGTTGTCTATTGCAAAGAATCAGCACAAGCTATGAGTACAATGGTGTCTATGTTGGCGAATATTTCTAACGAAGTCACACAGATTGCCACTGCGGCGGAAGAGCAAAGTGTGGTAACAGAAGAAATAAATAGCAACACTACAGGAATTGCTGATGCGGCAATGGAATTATCACAGCTTGCTGATCAAGTAGAACTGGCTGCAAACGCAATGACACAACTTGTCGAACAAAAACATATTCAATTAAACCTACTGAAAACTAAATAATGCAAATCATGATATATGGCTGACTTAATCTAAATACTTAGCTATGGGCATACCACGCTTAACTTAATGATTGCCCTTAGTGATTATTCACACACTGGCTTATTGAAGTAGGATGACTTAGAATGACTGTTAATTTATACAGTGTTGAGTTGCTTTTTCGATGAAACTTTACATAGCTGAAAAGCCATCTCTTGGCAGAGCGATTGCTGATGCTTTGCCAAAACCGCATAAAAAACAGGATGGATTCATAGAAGCTGGTGATGGCAGTGTGGTGTCTTGGTGCATCGGTCATTTGCTAGAACAAGCAGAGCCTGAAGACTATGATCCCAAATTTAAAAAGTGGCAGTATCAAGACTTACCGATAGTGCCCGAGCAATGGCAGTTTAAAGCCAAGGCCAAGACAAAAAAACAGCTAAGTGTATTAAAAAAGTTGATTAAGTCAGCGGATGTTATTGTTCATGCGGGTGATCCCGACAGAGAAGGGCAATTGCTAGTTGATGAAGTTTTACAGTTTGTTGGTCTAACAACACAGCAAAAGCAGCAAACGCGACGTTTACTTGTGAGTGATTTAAACATTCAGGCGGTAAAAAGGGCTTTATCTGCAATGCAGTCGAATCAGGCTTTTGTTCCTTTGAGCATTTCAGCATTGGCTCGCGCGAGGGCGGACTGGCTATATGGTATGAACCTGACACGAGCATTTACGCTGACAGGCCAAAAGTCGGGTTATCGCGGCGTGCTCTCTGTGGGTCGAGTTCAGACTCCAGTATTGGGGTTGGTAGTAAGGCGGGATAGAGAAATAGACGAATTTGTGTCAAAACCTTTTTATGAAGTCTTTGCCCATTTAACAACTGACTCAAACGAAAAGCTGGTTGCCAAATGGCAGCCAAGTGAGTCTTGTGAACCTTACATGGATGATGAGAAGCGGGTATTGCTCAAAGCGCTTGCCGAAAATGTCGCTTCGCGGATAGAAAATCAGCAGGGGGAAGTGGCGAAGCTTGAGCAAAAACCAAAGAAACAAAATGTACCACTGCCATACAACTTGTCAGCACTGCAAATTGACGCCAATAAAATGTACGGAATGTCTGCTAAGCAAGTGCTCGATATATGTCAAAGTTTGTATGAAAAGCATAAGCTGATCACGTATCCACGTTCAGATAATCGTTATTTACCCAGTGAGCATTATCAACAGCGTCATAAGGTGGTTGCAGCTGTTGCAAATAATAAGGGCTGTGAACAGGACAAGATAGATGATGCTGATTTGTCGCTAAGAACAATGTGCTGGAACGACAAGAAAGTTGGTGCGCACCATGCGATTATACCGACAGAAAAGCAGGTTAAAACCGCTCAGTTAGGATATCAAGAGCAGCAAATATATAACCTCGTTAGTCGTCAATATATCACGCAGTTTTATCCACCGTATAGTTACCTTGAAACAACAGCACATATTATTGTTGCTGGTGGTCTTTTTATCGCGAAGGCCAAACAGGTCAATGTCATGGGTTTTAAGGTATTGTTTGCCAAGCAAGAGCAAGATAAGGACACACTTTCAAGTTTCTTACCGCCGTTGGTTGAAGGACAACAGCTGCATTGTCATGAGGCACAAATTCAGGAAAAGCATACCCAGCCACCACAACATTATACGGATGCTACGTTATTAAGCGCTATGACTGGTATCAGCCGTTATGTTAAGGACAAAGAAATCAAGAAGATTCTCAAAGAAACGGATGGTTTGGGGACCGAGGCGACGCGTGCTGGTATTATTGAGTTACTCTTTAAGAGAGGTTTTTTACAGCGTAGCGGCAAACAAATAAAGGCTAGCGAAGTGGGCCACTCGATGGTAAATATGCTTCCAGAGTCACTCACATTACCTGACAGAACGGCTCTGTGGGAATCTCATTTAGCTAAGATTGCCGATAAAGAGTGCACCTACCAAGCTTTTATGGATCCTCTGATGATACAACTCAATGAATTCATTGAAGCTGCCAAAGGGATTCAGGATGCAAATTTTAAGGGGCTAGCGACTCCTACCGCAAAACGCAGGTTTAAAAAGCGCGCTAAAAAAATGACGAATCCTGTTAATTGACCTTGTAATTAGAGTATTCGCCACAATATAAATCGCAAATACGTAAAAAATATAAATTGAAGATATGAGTAACCAAATCCAACTAACGCCAGATAATATTCAGCAAGTACTGGGTGAGCAAAACCAAGATAGGTTGATCTTGTTGACGTTCTTTAGCGCCCAGAATCCAGATTGTTTAGCACAAGCGTCAATATTGTCGAATTTGGCGATGAGTTATGGCGAGCATTTGATAATTGCCACAGTTGATTGCGACCAGCAACAAGCGTTAGCTTCACAGTTAGCGCAGCAAATCGGCCTGCAATCACTGCCGACTCTTGTGATGTTAAAAAATGGCGCCCCTGTTGATATGATTCATGGTGCACAAAGCGAAGATGAAATTAAAAAAGCATTGACTGAGCATTTACCGAAGCCTGAAATGTTATTACTCGATCAGGCGAAGCAAGCATTGGCTGCGGATGATTTGAACACAGCATTTAGTTTTGCCAAACAGGCTTACGATATTGATGCGGATAATACTCGAGTGAAACTTGTGTTGGCCAATATTTGTATCCAAATTCACAAGCTGGATGATGCCAAGGCGTTACTAGACTCTGTTGCTGAGCAAGAGCAAGACGCTTACTTTCAAAATTTATGTGCTAAATTGCAGCAAGCTCAGGCACAACTGGAATCCCCTGAAATAAAAATGTTGAGTGAAGCACTAGAGGCTGAGCCGCAAAACAACGACGTAAAATTAAAGCTGGCGAAGTTGCTTGGTGAGGCAGGCAGAAAGGAAGAAGCACTAGAACTGCTTTTAAGTATATTAAAGCGTGATATGACCTTTGCATCAGCCAAACAAGACTTTATGGAAATTATCGCATCGTTGCCAGATGGTGATGCATTAGCTGCAACTTATAGAAGAAAATTATACAGCTTATTATATTAATCACGCTATTGCCTTTATATGTACACTGGAAGTGAAGAGCGACTGGTGTACTTTTTTGCAAAAATTATTTGCATCTTTGCTTTTTTCTACAATACTTACTTTCCTTCTGGGTGAATTTCATACAAATCGTTGGGCTAAACATACATGGAATGTATCTTTTTGATAGGTTTTGTGTGTTTTTTATTCGAATGGCGTGTTTTTACAAGTTTCCTTAAAAAAGTACTTGCCTTGCTGCAAGAGTTCTCTATAATGCGCCTCCACTGACACGGAGCGCTACGCTGAATAAGCAAAGCAACAACGAGTCAGCGTCGAGTAAAACTTAACTTTGC